>CAZFSE010000030.1:1208-2657 GCA_964521805.1 uncultured Verrucomicrobiota bacterium | reverse complement strand
GTTTTGCCGGGCTGGCTATTTGAAGCAAATGCGGGAGATGCAGGCATTGAAGTCCTCGGCTCCGCTGAGCAGTTCGATTTCGACCCGGAGATAGAAGACCGGCAGATCCCGGCGATCAATCTTGGGGAAGCGCACGGCGTCTTTTTCCGTGGTGATGATGGCCTTCGCGCCCCGGCTCAGGCTCTTGTTGATCAGATCAATGATTTCCTGCTGGGAGTACCGGTGATGGTCGGTGTAGCGCTTGTGGTAATGCAGGCGTCCGCCCAGGCGCACCAGCTCATCTTCAAAGCCCTTGGGGGCGGCAATTCCTGACACGGCGGCGATGTCCAGCTCCCGCAGAAACTCCAGGGTCTTGCGCTCGCCGGTATACACATTTTGCAGGTAGCGGGGGCAGTGGCGGCATTCCGCGATTTCCGCCGTGGGGTTCAGCTCTCGCAATTGTCGCTTGAGATCCTCCGAGCCGTCGCCGGTGGATTTGGTGATGAAGATGAAGCCGGCGCGCCGAATGTTTTTGTAGGACTCGCGCAGGATGCCCCGGGGCAGGACATACCGGTTTCCGAACGGATTGGTGCGGTCCACCAGCACGATGTCCAGGCTGTGCTTCAGGCCCAGGTATTGAAAGCCGTCATCGAGAATCAACGTGTCGCACCCAAGTTTTTGAATGGCATATTGGCCGGATTTGGCGCGGTCCTTGTCCACCAGCACGGCGACTTCCGGGAGGTTGGAGGCCAGCATGTAGGGTTCGTCGCCGCTCATCTCGGAATCGAGCAGGAGCCACCGCCCGTCGGATACGACACGCGGAGGGAGCTTTTGGCTTCGGAAGGTGATCTTGTTTACCAGCCTCTCCAAAAACGGAAGCTCATGTTTTTTGTATCCGCGGCTGAGAATGGCCACTTTGCGCCCATTCTTTTGCAGGGCGCGCGCGAAGGTTTCCACGATGGGCGTTTTGCCGGTGCCGCCAAAGGTCAGATTGCCCACGCTGATGACCTGGCACCCGAGCGTATGCGGGCGGATGATGCCGTGGGTGAACAGCCAGAGGCGCACTTGCATGATGCCGCTGTAGAGGTGGGAGAGCCGCCGCAACAGCCAGCGCAACAGGGAAGCGCCAATGCCCTGCCGCCGGTCTTCAATGACCGTCAGCAGGTACGTCTCGATGCTTTCCATCCGGCGATTTGCCATCCGCGGGTGCTCCGTTTCTTCCAATAACGCGCGAAAACCAATTATGTTGCCATCTGGCGGCCCTTGCCGTCAAGCGGCGGGCTTTTTATCTCCAGCGCAGGCGTTTGCGGCGGGCCAGCAACAGCCCAGCCCAGGCGATGCAGGGAATCGCCCAATACGTGTAAATCACCCACGAATGCTCCCACCAGTTAATGACCGGAATCGTCAGGCTCGAAAAGGGGTACAGAAACATCTGCTGAAAGACGCCGGTCTGATGGGTCAGAATATCCG
>CAZFSE010000030.1:0-1108 GCA_964521805.1 uncultured Verrucomicrobiota bacterium | reverse complement strand
CCCCCGGCCAGGCCGGAGTGACTGCAAAACGTGATGCCATAAAAGGCGTGTGCAAGGGTGTCCATGAGAAGAAAACCTTCAGGCTTTTTCGTACAAGCGTTTGTGATCCTTGATGCCGGCCAGCCGGTAGGGCCCGGTGCGGTAAGGGGCCAGCACGTGGTCCCCGCCGTCCTCGGGAATGCCGTAGTTGAAAATGTCTTCATACTGCCGGAACGTCAACTCGGTCCGATTTTTAAGGAGGGTTTGGTGTTGTTCCGTGAACAGGTGCTGGCGGTAGCCGGGTTGTACCACGCCGCTGAAATATTCCGCCATGCATCCGGAGCCGTAGCTGAACAGGCCGATGCGCTGGCCGGCGAGATCTTCGGCGCTGTGATCCAACAGGGAGACCAGCCCTTCATAGAGTGACGCCGTGTACGTGTTGCCGGTGATCCGGTTGTAGCGGAGCGAGTCCCGCAACGTGTGATTCAGATTTTCCTCCGTGGGTGCCGGCAGGCCCGCCGCCTTAATGAGCCGTTCATACGCCTTTTCTGCGATCTTGGTGAACGGCAGGTGAAAACAGCACCGGGCCAGATCCTTCAGCGTGCGGCCCGAGATCCCCGCGTATTGATTCCAGGCCTCCAGCAGGGTGGAGAGATATACGCGCGTCGAGTACTTGCCATCCACGATCGCCTCGGCGCGGTAGGTGGGCCGCCAGAAGTCCATCACATCCTCGGCGTGGTATCCGCATTCCGGATCCAGCGCAAGAATGCGCGGATGTTCCGTCACCAGCATCGCCACCGCCCCGCTTCCTTGTGTCGGCTCACCGGGACTGCCCAAATCGTAGCGGGCGATGTCCGAGGCCAGCACGAGGGCGCGGGCGCCGGGATGCCGTTCCACCCACGAGGCGGCCAGTTGCAGGCCCGCCGTGGCCCCATAGCACGCCTCCTTGATCTCGATGGCGCGGCATCGCGCTGGGAGCCCCAGCAGGCCATGCACGAAGAGGCTGGCCGCCTTCGATTGGTCCACGCCCGACTCCGTCGCGAAAATCAGCAGTTCAATCTTTTCCTTGCCGACCTTTTCGAGGATGGAATGCGCCGCGCTGGCGGCCATGGTGACAATATCCTCATCG
>CAZFSE010000029.1:0-29871 GCA_964521805.1 uncultured Verrucomicrobiota bacterium | reverse complement strand
ACTGGGCGGGCGGCACGAACGCGGGCTATATCAGCCGCGATGTGAAGTACAACGAAGAGCAGTCCCTGGCCATCACCTATCCGAACAATCTGCTACAGCAGAACTTCCCGGTTTCAGCGTCGGGAGGCAATCTGTTGTTGAACCCAGGCTTTGAGACGGGCGCGGCCAATGGCGCCGAGCCCGCCAATTGGTCTCGGTATGGAACCGGCGGCCAGCAAAGCTGGGCGGCGGAAACCGGCACGAACGGTTATGCCTTCTATGGCTGGGTGAATGGCAGTTATGGCGGCATCAGCCAGGATGTGACGGTCAACCTGGCCCTGGGGAACATCTTTACCTTCACGGTGGATGCCCTGGCCCAGCAAAACTTTGTTTCGTCCGCCGATGAGACTTGGATGAAGGTGGAGTTCTGGGTGAATGGGGAAGGCAGTCCGCGCACGGTGGTGACCAACAGCATCTATTCCGCCATGACGGCGGATCGCGGACGCTGGAACACGTACCGGATGACGGTGACCAACACCGTGCCGGGCGTCAACCAGATCAAGGTCCTTGTGGGTTATGGGAATGCGGTGGCAAGCACGGGCGACCAGGCCGCTCTGTTCGACAATGCGTTGCTGATGCAGTACGATGGCTTGAACAACAATGGCAAGAGCTACGTGCTGGAAGGATACATTTACAATCCGGCGGCGGAGAAGATGGTGGGCGCCGCATATGCCACGTATTTGCTCGAATTCTACAACAACGGCACCGACCAGGTTTCCGTGGTGAATGCCGGTAAATTCCTGGAGACCAGCCCGAGCAACACCTGGGTGAAGTTCTCCGTGACCAACCGGGCGCCCTGGAGTGGATCCATTGTCGGACGCGTCTCGGCGACCGTTCTGCACCCGGCCAATCTGGGCGAGCTGGATGAATTTTCCGGCGCCCTGTATTTTGACGGATTGAGGATGACGATGACGAACATTCCGCTGACGAACACCCAGTCCGGGGCGATCTGGAATCCAGGCTTCGAATATACGGCCAACGGCACCGTGCTGAAGTATATTGACAACTGGACGGCGCTGGGCAATGCGGGGCAGATTGATGACACCTATACGCGTGATGGCCAGCGCGCCTTGAAGATCTTCTATCCGGAAACCCTGGTGGCGCAGTCGTGGGAGGCTTCTCCCGGCTATCGGTATCGCACCACCGGATATGCGTTTACGCCTCCTGCGGAGCGGTTGAGCGGAAACGACCAGCTTCAGGCGTTGGTGATCCTGCAATACCTGGATGTGACGGGCAGGGTCTTGTTGACCTATGCCAGTGCTCCGTTCACCACCAATAATACAGCGGGTATTTGGACCAATCTGGTTGCCAGCGGAATCGCGCCGGCCGGAACGGTGTCAGGCCGGACGTTGTTGGGGTTGGTGGGATCGGCGAGCAACTTCTCCGGATCCATCTACTTTGACTCGGTCAGCCAGTCGCTGATCTCCACGGGCGGCATGACAACCTCCGGGATGCTGTTGAACCCCGGCTTTGATGATGGCCCCTTTGGGAATTGTGATTTGCTGGCCAGGAACAATCAATTGCCGGCTTGGAAGTGGCAGGGGGGCGCCAATGCGGGATTCATCGTGTCCTCTGTCTCCCATAGTCCGGATCAGTCTCTGGTGCTGACCTGGCCGGAGAATGCCATTGTGCAGGACTTCACGGCGGCGTCCGGGAAGGTCTACAAGCTGGAGGGCTACATGTACACTCCGGCCTCCATCCGTTTCAATACGGACGGAACGACTTGGGGCTGGCTTGGATTGTCTTTCTTCGAGAATGGATCTTCAACACCGAATCCTGCCTATACCATGAACTCGGCCCGCTTCCGGAATAATCCGGCTGACGTCTGGCAGTATTTCTCGGTCGTTGCGACCTCACCAGCTTCCGCGGTTGTAACCGGACGTGTTACATGCGTCATGCATCATGAAGGCATGGGCATTGATATTCAAAGGAGAGGCGTGATCCTGTTTGACAGCCTGACGTTGACGGAGATCACCAATGGGATTCAGAGCCGGATCGCGAACACGATCCTGCCTCCTTCCGCCCTGCCTCTCCCCAGCGTGGATAGTGATGGCGATGGCTTGGATGATTACAGCGAAGGCATCGCCGGCACCTTGTCTTCGGATCCTGATTCGTTCCTGCACATCAAGAGCCAGGTGCTCCTGCCTGACGGGCGCATCATGCTGACTTGGAACAGCGTAGAGGGCCGGTTCTATTCCGTCTCCCGGACGGACAGTTTTGTGGAGCGTGAGTTCCACGATGTGAGAAAGGCCATCCCGGCGACGCCGCCCGTCAATGTCTTCATTGATTGGCCACCCGAAGGGGTCATGGGCTTCTACCGGGTTAGTGTCCGCGGAGTGGAATAGGCGGAGCAAAGATTTCCCGCTTGTGATCAGCGCAGGCGGGAAATTGGAGTGTGTCCCGAAACGCCGGAGACGGCGCTTCGGGACTTTTTTTTGCCTGCTGGCTGGCTTGGAAGCGGCACTTTTCCCTTTCACAATCCAGGAGAACCCGCTAGGTTCCCCGGTGAAGAATGAAGATGTTCAAAGGATTGCAAGGAATTGGCGCCGGCCTCTTCTTGATCGGATTGTGCAGTGCCGTTTTGCTGTTATCTGACTGGCGGGGGCGGGCGGGCCCCGTCCGCCCGCAGGCGGTTGTCTCTATTTTTTTATTTTCTGACCGCGATCTGCTGGAGGAGTCGGCGCAGGGATGCCTGGACCAATTGGCAGAGCGGGGGTGGAGGCCGGGACATGAGCTGGTCATCAAGCGGTACAATGCGAACGCCGACATGACGCAGGCGAACAGCATCGCGCAGGCCATTGCCGAGGGGGACAGCCGAATGGTCATCACCTTCAGCACGCCCGCCCTGCAGGTTATGGCCTCCGCGAATGCCCAGCGGAAAATGACGCACGTATTTGGCACGGTGACGGATCCATTCCAAAGCGGAGTGGGGTTGTCGCGCGAGCATCCCGAGAGTCGCCCAGCCTGGCTGGCGGGCCTTGGCACGTTCCAGCCGGTTCGGGAGGTTTTTCGCATGGCCAAGCAGATCCGGCCTGAATTGAGCCAGGTGGGGGTGGTTTGGTGCACCTCGGAAACCTGTTCCGAGGCCTGCACGGTTCTGGCCCGGGATGAGGCGGGCAAGCTGGGCATCCGGCTGACGGAGGTTCCGGTGGTCACCTCCAGCGAGATATCGGATGCGGTGCGCGCCTTGCTGGCCCGAAATGTTGAGGCCATCTGGATCGGGGGCGATAACATTGTTGAACTGGCCGCGCCCGCCATTATTGAGCTGGCCTTGCAGGCGGGCCTCCCGGTCTTTGCCAATGCGCCCGTGCATGCGGAAAATGGCGCTCTGCTGGGGTTGGGCGCGGATTATTACCAGGTGGGGCGCGCGGTGGGTGGTCTTGCGGCGGATATTTTGGAGGGGCGTGAGCCGTCTTCCATTCCCGTGGACAACGTGGTCCCTCAGCGTCTGTATGTGAACACCAGCATCCTGCCCCGCTTGCGCCAGAGCTGGATGGTGCCGCCGGACCTGCTGGCCTCCGCCGCGAAAATTATTGGGACGGCTTCTCCCAAAGCGTCGGTAGCGGGAAAATCTTTGGAGGGTAGCGCGCCCCGGCGCGTCGGCATTCTGTATTTTGGGCCGGACCCCATGATTGACCGTGGCATCGAGGGGTTCAAAGAGGGACTCGCCAAGGAGGGGTTTGTCGAAGGCCGCACGATTGAGTTTTCCATCCGGCATGCGCAGAGTGATCCCTCGCAGATTCCCCAGCTTGTCCGGCAGATGGATGAGGAAGGCCTGGATGTCCTGACACCCATGACCACACCGTGCCTCATGGCGGCGCTGGCCGCCGTGCGGAAGACACCCATCGTGTTCACGCTGGTGTATGACCCCATTGCCGCGGGGGCGGGGAAGGACTACACAAATCATCAGCCGAATGTGACCGGCGTAGGTTCCTTCCCTCCGCTCAATGACACGGCGGATCTTATTCGCGCCCTCGTTCCAAAGGCCACGAAGATTGGAACAATCTACAATCCGTCGGAGGCTAATTCGAGCAAGGCCGTCACCCTGGGCCGGGCTTTGCTGAAGGACTGCGGAATCACGCTGGAAGCGGTGACGGTGGCCACGTCGTCAGACCTGCACACGGCGGCGCTGGCTTTGGTGCAACGCGGTTGCGAGGCCATCTGGATTACGGGTGACAACACGGCCGTCTCGGGTTTCGCGGCCATTGCTTCCGTGGCGCGCGATGCAGGGATTCCGCTCATAAGCAATGATCTGGACATGGTGGAGCAAGGCGCGACGGTGGCGATTGGCTTCAACCCCTGGCATTCCGGAAATGCCGCCGCTGGGCTGGCCGCGCGCGTCCTGCGTGGGGAATCGCCCGAGTTCATTCCCTTGCGAGAAGTCTCCGTCAAAAAGGTGGCGTGGAATGCGGATGAATTGCGCCGGTTGAACCTGGCCGTTCCGCCGCGTTTTCAGGAGAAGGCGGAGACGCCTGCCGAAGGAACACCCCCGTGAATGCCACAACGCTAATCGCCCCCCAACGTTTAGATTCCTCTCATGCCGACCTGCTGGAGCGCCAGTTGGACGAGGCCATTCATGCGGGCCACTATGATGTGGTCCTGTCTTTTCGCGAAACGATTTTTCTGAGCTCCGCCGGGATACGGGTGCTGTTGCTGGGCAGTCGGAAACTCGGCAAGCTGGGCGGTTCCCTGTGCCTGCAAGAGGTTGGTGATTCTGTACGAAAAGTTTTGGAGATGAGCGGCTTGGCCGCCTTGTTTTCCGCCCCGCATGGGCAAAGCGGCCCTGCCTCCGCCGATGCCTCCAGCGTTCGGAAATTTGAGGCTGGCTCCATTCATTTCGAGCTGGACGTTTTTCCGGGCGGAAAGCCGGTTCAGGCCTTTTCTGTTGGGAACGGAGACTCTCTCGCAAGGGGCCGCCCAGGCATGAAGGACCTCCGGGAACTTCGGATTACCGCGGATCTCTGTGGTGTCGGTCTCGGCGCGTTCGGCGGGCGCGAGGAGGCGTGTGCCGGGCGCATGGGCGAATGGATGGCGGCCTGCGGGGTCGCCTTCACGCTTCCTCCAGACAGCCATGTGCCCGACTACCAGATTTCCCTGCCCGCCTGCCCGCCAGAGACTCAGTTGCTCTCGGCCCTCTGTTTCCCAGGTCACTTTGCACAGGCCGCCCGTTTCAGCGGCATTCCGCCGGAAAGCGGCGCAACGCTCTCGGGCCTGCTGGATGCGGCGCTTTCCTGGAGCGGGGCTCCCGTCGTGGGCGTGGTGATGGCCGCCGAATCAGCGGGCCTGATTGGCGCGGCGCTTGAGGCCTCCCCGTTACAGGAGTTTGAGGGGGACTTCTTTGCGCATCCCGGCCTGCGTGACCGGCTGTCCTTCACCCCGGAGCCGGAGCATGGCGGCGAATTTGTCCTGGTGGCGGGCCTGGCCATCCGGGGTGTGCCCGGGCCGGAATGGAGCCCGTTTGTGCGGATCATGGATGCGGGCCGCGCCCTGCATGCCCATCTCCACGCGGCGGTTTTTTCACCGGCCGCCATTCCGGCGGGGCGCATTCAGCCGGATGCGTTCATCCGCCAAATAGCCGGGCGTGAAAAAGTGCGCACGCTTTTACACCTGCTCCATGATGAGCGCCCGGGCGTTGGGGCGGGCGAAAGCCGCTTTCGCAACGGGCTGATCTGGACGTGTCCGCTGGTGGGCGTACATCCGGAGGGACGCACATGAATCTCCTGCTGGGATCGCTGACGCTGGGCTTCATCCTGGCTCTGCTGGGGCTGGGCGTCTATATCTCCTTTTGGATTTTTTCCTTCCCCGATATGACCGCGGATGGCTCTATTGTACTGGGCGCAGCGGTTGCCGCGCGCCTGATGATGGCGGGCGTCGCGCCGCTTCCGGCGACGCTGGCGGGCATGGCCGCGGGCGCGGTGGCGGGCATGATCACCGGCCTCCTTCATGCCGTGTTCAAGATCAACAACCTGCTGGCCGGCATTCTGACCATGACGGCGCTGTATTCCGTGAATCTGCATGTCATGGGCCGCAGTAACCTGCCTCTGCTTAACGTACGAACCCTCTCCAGCGATGCCGCCTCGCTGGCCAGCCGCCTCTTTGGCGAAGAGGGAATCAACGTGCTGGGCTGGAGCGTTCATCCGCTGGATGCCATGCAGTTGATGCTCTCGGTCGCCGCGGTCCTCCTGGTGGCTTTCACGCTTTATCTGTTTTTTCGCACCCAGCTGGGCGTGGCCATGCGGGCCACCGGCGACAACGATCAGATGGTCCGTGCCCTCGGTGGCAATACCGGGCGGCTCAAGATTTTGGGGCTTGCCCTTTCCAATGCGTTGATCGCCCTCTCCGGCGCCCTGCTCGCCCAATACCAGGGCTTTGCCGATGTGCAGATGGGGGTCGGCATGCTGGTCTGGGGACTGGCCAGTGTGATCATTGGCATGGCCCTGGCGAGAACCAAGCGCCTTGGAGTGGCCCTTGTTGGCGCCATCATGGGCTCCATTCTTTTCCGTCTGCTGGTGGCCATCGCCTTGCGCTGGGGCTTGAATCCGAACGATCTCAAACTGGTCACGGCCCTGTTTGTATTTGCGGCGCTGGTTCTGCCGCAGGCCGTTGCGCGATGCGCGGGCGCGCGCCGAAAGGAGGCGCGCCATGCTTGAACTGCTGGAGGCTGTTGTCCGCTTTCATCCTGGCACGTCCGGCGAAGTGTGCGCTCTGGATGGGGTTTCGCTCACGATCGAGCCAGGCTCTTTTGTGGTGGTGATTGGATCCAATGGCAGTGGCAAATCCACCCTGCTGAACACCCTGGCCGGAACTGTGCCCTTGACGAGCGGGACGTTGTGCCTGGGAGGTTTTGATCTGACCCGCCAGCCCGAGCATCAGCGCGCGGCGCGGATTGGGCGCGTCTTTCAAAATCCCTTCAGCGGCACCGCGCCGCATCTGACCGTGGCGGAGAACCTGGCCCTCGCTGTTCAGCGCGGGCAATCCCGGGGCCTTCGCTTTGCGTTGAACAGCGCCTTGAAAAAGAAATTCCGCGACCGCCTGCGGGAACTCAATCTGGGCCTGGAAGACCGGCTGGACACGGAAATGGGGGCGCTCTCCGGCGGCCAGCGGCAGGCCATTACCCTGCTGATGGCCACCTGGCGGAAGCCCGAACTGCTGTTGCTCGATGAGCACACGGCGGCGCTGGACCCGCGCACGGCGGCGCAGATCATCCGCCTGACCAGCCAGATGATTTCCAAAGACCAGCTCACGACCCTGATGGTCACCCATTCCATGCAACAGGCGGTCAGCCTGGGGAGCCGCCTGCTGATGATGCATCGCGGGCGCCTGGTGTGCGATGTGTCCGGCCCGGAGAAAAGCCGCCTTCGCGTGGAAGCGCTCCACGAGAAGTTTCAGGCATTGCGCCGCGCCGATCTGCTCGATGCCAGCGCCGCCGAAATGCTGGCCGAGCGTTATGTGTGAGGAGCGCCGTCAGCCGGGTTTTGCGGAGAGGAAGACGGTGACGCTTCGGGCATCCACGGCCATGAAGGTGCGTCCGTCTTCTTCAATGCAGTCCACATCATCTTCCTGAGTGGTCCACGCCAGCTCCCAAGGGCCGCCATGGGCCGGGGGGAGGAGGAAGGTGGCGGGGATGGCGTCCGCATTGAAGAGGATGAAGAAGCTGTCATCGTCGGCTTCCATGCCGGTATGCTCCTTGCGCCCGTCAATGACGCAGGCGAGGGCATGCCCGTTTTCCCAGTCCAGGTCATGGCCTTCGAGGCCGAACCATTCGATGTCGGGGAAGTTTTCGCCGGCCTGTTTGCCCTTGAAGAAGCGGGTGCGGCGCAGGGCGGGATGGGCCTTGCGGAAGGCGATGAGCTGGCGGGTGAAGGCCCGCAGATCGCCGTATTTGTTCAGGAAATCCCAGTTGACCCAGGAAATCTCGTTATCCTGGCAGTAGGCATTGTTGTTGCCCTTTTGGGTGCGGGAAAATTCATCGCCCGCCAGCAACATGGGCACGCCCTGTGAGAGAAACAGGGTGGCCAGCAGATTTTTTTGCTGGCGCAGGCGGATGGCTTCAATCTGCGGGCTGGCCGCATGGCCTTCGCGCCCGTAGTTGAAGCTGTGGTTGTGGTTCTCGCCATCGCGGCTGTTTTCGGCATTGGCCAGGTTGTGCTTCTTGGTGTAGCTGACGAGGTCGCGCAGGGTGAAGCCATCGTGACAGGTGATGAAGTTGATGCTCTTGAGCGGGGTCTGCCCGTCGCGGTCGTAGAGGTCCGCGCTTCCCGAGAGGCGCGTGGCCAGGCGTCCCAGCATGCCTTTTTCGCGGAGCCAGAAGCGGCGGATTTCATCGCGGTAGAGCCCGTTCCATTCGGACCAGCGCTCGCTGGGGAAACTGCCGACCTGGTAGGCGCCGGCCGCATCCCAGGCTTCGGCGATGATCTTGGTGTCGCGCAGGGCGGGATCTTCGGCGATGTGCTCGACGATGGGGGGATTGGGAAGGACCTCGCCATCCGCGCCGCGGGTCAGGACCGAGGCGAGGTCGAAGCGGAAGCCATCCACGTGCATGTTGAGCACCCAGTAGCGCAGGCAGTCGAGGATGAAGTTGCGCACCACGGGATGGTTGCTGTTGACGGTGTTTCCGCATCCGGAATAATTTTTGTAATGTCCGCTCTCCTCGTCCATCATGTAGTAGATGGGATTATCAATGCCCCGAAAGGAGAAGGTGGGGCCGCCATCGCCGCCCTCGGCGGTATGGTTGAAGACGACATCGAGGATGACCTCAATGCCGGCCTTGTGAAGGGCGACGACCAGCTCCTTGAACTCGTGGACTTGGCGGCCCAGGCCGCCACCCGCCGCGTACCGGCTGTTGGGGGCGAAGAAGGCGAGGGTGCTGTATCCCCAGTAGTTTCGCAGGTGCTTGCGCTTCATGTTTTCCATGAAGTATTCCATCTCGTTGAATTCCTGGATGGGCAGGAACTCGACGGCGGTGATGCCAAGATCCTGGAGGTAGGGGATTTTTTCGATGAAGCCCTTGTAGGTGCCGGGGTGCTTGACACCGGAGGAGGGGTCCACGGTGTAGCCGCGGACGTGGGTTTCGTAAATGATGGTTTCCTTCAGCGGGATGCGCAGGGTGCGGTCTTCCGACCAGTCAAAGAGATCACGCAGGATGACGCCCTTGGGGAAGCTGGGGCCATTCAGCAGGGGGCGTCCAGGTGAAAAACCGTTGGGATCTCCCCACGCTGGGGCGCCAGCCACGGCCAGGGCATAGGGATCGAGCAACCACTGCTCCGGATTGAAAAAGGCGCTGTCCGGCCCGGCGTTCGGACCATCCATGCGATAGAGGTAATACTGGCCTTCGCGGGCGTCATCGACGTGAATATGCCAGATGTCGCCGATTCGGTTGCGGTCGGGCGAGAGTTCGTATTCGGCGATGGGGGCGGCGGCATCGGGCGCGTCAAAGAGCATGAGCCAGACACGCGTGGCGTGGCGGCTGAAGAGGGTGAAATGAACACCCTGGTCCACAAGGTGGGCGCCATAGGGAATGGGCATGGGCATGCTGGGCAGTACGTGTTTTCGTGTTTTCATGGGTCTCTTTATTTGTATAAACGGCGGCTGAGCCAGCCGTATTTGATCCGCTGGCTGAAGGTGATGGCCACGCGAAGAAAAGCGGGCGGGCGGCTCCGGGATCGGTGATGCGGGTTTCTCCGCCCTTCAGGACGGCCCTGGGCCGGCTCGGAAACGGTGAAGGAGGGCGTGGAGAGATGGCTGGCTTCGCCAGTGGCTTGTTGGGCCGCCACGCGGTTGCCCTTGAGATAGAGCGCGGTGGCCTCCAGCGCGGTTTTGGCGGCATGTGCCATACTGCTGAAATAGGCGGTCTCATTAAAGGCCTCGGGGAGGGGATCCGGACGGAGCAGGGGATGATGGGCGGGAATGACCTGATTGACGCAAAGCGCGCGCAGGCGGGCGGCGGTCTCGTCCATGTTTTCAGAAAGGCGCTCAAAGGCTTCGGCGGAATCCCAAGCGCAGGGGGCCGTGCCGCGATCCAGCGCGGCTTCGCCGATCAGCAGAACCTGCCAGCCCGCACCCAGCCATTGGGCGAGGTCCAGGGCGGCAGGACGAGGCAGTCCGTGGTGCAGTAACAGATTTTCCTGGAGCTTGAGGCGCAGGTCCGAGGCTTCCAACTGGGCGGAGAGGCGCAGGACATCCGCCACCGCGCAAAGCCGTTCACGGATGGGCTTGGCGGGGCAAAGTGTCTGGAGGATGCGCGAGACAAAAACGAGATTGCCGAGCAGTCCCTTGGCGGAGGAGGGGGAGTCCTGCGGGGAAGCGATGAGGGCGCGCATGGTTTGTAGAGCCTGGTGGTCGGCTTCCTTCCGAAGCTGATCTTTCAAGGGCGCCCAGAGGGCAGGCAGGGCGTCGCGCGTGGTTTGTGTGATGGCCCGGACCAGGTCATCCTTGAGCGGATGAGCCCCCAGCACTTCCTCGATGTGGCGTACCTGTTCGGCGGCGGCCCGTCCGGCGCCCCGGGGGAGATGGGGGTTGTTGCCCGTGTCAATCAGTACGCGGATGAGGTGTCGACAGTAGGCGGAGAGTTCCTTGTGGCCGGCGGTTTCCAGATTGGGGGCGGGCGGGGTTTCCGTGCTTCGGCTGGCCAACAGCCACCAGAGCAGGGCGCACAAGGCCGCGAGGCCCGCCACGATGGCGAAGGAACGTCCAACGGTGGGGTGATAGCGGTACAGAAGCGCATAAACCCGGGCGCATTCCGCGGCCCCGAACAAGAGTATCACCGTGCCGGCCACCTTGAGCCAGCGTGTCATCAAACGCCAAACATCATTGAGCATTCCGTCCTCCAAGCAGAGCGCAGACTAAAGAAGAATAGGCCTCCGCACAAGCGTTTTCCGTGCGGTGGCGAGGGGGACTGGCTAGGGGGGTGGCTCGATGAAGTGGAGGTCATCGTGGGTCAGCCAGAGGGTGTAGTAGTAAGGCTGTAGGGGGGTCAGCCCGCCATGGTTATACATCGGGGCGGCTCCGGTATAGACGGCCCCGCCCTCGGTGAGGGCCTCAGGATACTGGTTGGTTTGCACACGGATGTGAACCGTATCGCTGTTCATGCCCAGTGCCCGGGGGCTAGTCCATCTCAGCAGGACATTATTCGTAAGGGCCGTGGCTCGGAATGAGAAGGTTCCGCTGGGCCCCACAACGCGGTAGGCCAGCGCCTTCTGGTTGTTTTGAGTGCTGAATTCTCGGACGGCGCAACTGCTGTTCACAAAGACTGAAAGGCAGTTGGTCTTGGGGATAATGCCGGGGTCGAGGCCGATGTAGACCAGGGTGGTGATGGAGTGCGCCTGCAGAACCCCAAGCGCCGTGGCCATGTCCGCCGTGGCGCCACAGGGAATGCCTCCCGTGCGATTCAACCAGAGTCCGAAGGTGCCGGCATCCGCCGACACCGGGCTCCGGTTGCTGACGGTGACCTCAATGGAGAGCCATTTGAGGACGCTGGTGCAAGCGAGAGCGGAGACCACAAAGTCAGGATTTTGCAGGGCATCGAGCTTGAGCGGGAAGGATACATTCAAGGTGTTGGTCTGTTCGGTGTCCAGCAGATGCACGGCCAGGGGCGTCAGGTATCCGTTGGTTTCTACGGTGACGGGATGCGAGACAGAGTACTGGCGCACGCCCGTGATGGGACGGGCATCGAGCCACGGGAGGCTGGCGGATGTCCGATTGGTGAGAACGTGGGCATCCAGCACTACGAAGGCACCGGTGGGCGAGCTGTGCACGGTGGCCAGCAGGTTGGAGGGGCCTCCAATAGGGGTGAGCGTGACTGACACCGGTGTGTTTTCGTGGATGGAGGTAAAGACCCGGATCGGCTTGGGTTGAAGATAGCCCTCTTTCCGGATGAACACGGTATGCCCGCCTTGAAGTAGGTTGCTGACCGTCAGTGGAGAGAGCCCTGCGGGCTCATCGGTGGAATCCACAAAGACTTCAGCGCCGACAGGGTCCGTGGCCACGCTCAAGGTGGCGGCATGGTGGGAATTCAGATCGAAAAAATCCCCGCAGGGATCAATGCCGGCAACGAAGTAATCGTCGCACAGGCCGGAGACAAAAAAGTCATCACAGAGGCTGGCGGTGTAAAAGGTGTCGTACCTGTCGGTGGAGAAATAGTCCCGGCAGGTTTCTGCGGAAAGGCCCGGAACAAATTGGGGGGGAGGCCAGGGGTAGCCCTCTTTCCGGACGCTGATGACATGGCTGGCGCGAGTCTGCCAGATGGGATCTGAGGGGTGTTGATGGGTTCTCGAAGCCGGTTCACCTATCGCAATCCGGGCAGGTGTCAGGTAAGGCGTGGCGCGGTAATCCAGATAAATCTGTGCCCCCGGAGGATCGGAATTGACCCAGGCCCAGGCCGGAGCCTCGCCCTCAACCAGGTTGAAGACGGGAAGGGTGGTGCTCACGCCGTCCACCACGACAAACGGCGCCGCCTCGGCAGGGTCCATGACGCCGGGATGCCATTCGGAGGCATAGTTTTGAGCTTCCACTTTGATCTGATAAACACCGGCCTCGACGCCGGTGATGGCAAAGAGACCCGCACCGTCCGTGCGGGCCTGCACCAAATACGCGCCACTGGTGCTGAAGAGAAGGGCGGATGCATTGGGGATCCCGTGCCCCAGATGGTGGACCGATCCATACACAGTGGCCGCTGAAGCGCCCGCGCAGGACAAGGTGATCTTCAGGAACAAGATCCCCATCATCAACCTATGCACGGCGGTCCGCATATATATGCCTGTTTTTTCTCCCTGCCTCAGCTCAACTGAATGCGGAGGTTTGCCCCTTGGTGCGTCAGCAGGACGGTCTCGGTTTTTGACCTTCCGGCCTGGTGGGCGGAGACTTCATATTCACCCAGGAACCCTCGCGTAGTAAACTGGCCCTCCGGGCTTGTGCGTCCTTTTTTGCTGGTCCACCAGTCATGAAAGACCAGCTCCTTCCAAACGTCCCCGGCGGGTTTGCTGGACCAGTCCTGCCGGAGAAACAGGGCGGCTTGCGGGTGGGGATGGCGTCCTTCCCAGAAGCCCCATGCACTGATGGACTCCATGGCGGGATGGCTGAAGGCGGCGGTCATGATCGTGCGCAGATAGTCCGCCTGGGCCTGTTCGTCGTTGCCCGTGCGGATGTCCAGCTCCGTGATTTGCAGGCGCGGCACGAGTGTCGCGTAGCGGTCAAACTGGGCATACACCTCCTTGGCAGAGGGAAGGTGAGGCTCGCAGAAATGCCCCATCAGGCCGATGCCGTCCGGGCGGGCACCGTAATCGGACAAGTAGCGGATGACATTGTGGTAGTGGTCACGCCGGTCCTCCAGGGAAAGGATGGTGCCCTCATTCACCCACAGGTCGCTGTCGGGTGCCAGTTCCCGCGCGCGCCGGATGATCTCGGCATAAATGGCGGGTCCATCAAACATGGTTTCGAGGGTGTGGTTCAACTCGGCAATGTGGTTGATGGCATCCCACTCGCTGATTCGTCCGCGAGTGGCTTCGAGGATGTCTTCCATGTGCTGGAATATCCGCGTTTTCCAGCGTTTGGACTCAGCTAGAGCCGCCGTGTATTCCTCCGGGCGGAAACGGGCGCTGACCAGGTGATGCCCTCTCACGGGAATGCGACGGGCCGACAGCCATTCAAGGGATTGTTCCGTCCATTCGCGGCGGAAACGGAGGTCACGGTTGGATTGAGATAACTTCCAGGCGCTCTCCTTGAGATCATTTTCGAAGACGGCCCGGTTGAAGGTTTTTTCCACAAACGAGCGATACGCTTCGCCGTCCGCCGATGGTTCAGCAAGATGCCGGGCGGAAACGGCGCTCCCAAAGCCGAAGGCATGCCGCTTCATCTGCAGTTGAACAACCGCGGAGGGCAGGGGGTGTCCGTCAGGGGACAGGACGGTGATGGAGAGTGGCGCTTTGCGGTTTTGCTCAATGCGATCCAGCGCGGACGAGAACCACTCATCGGGATCGGAAGAAGCGGCCATTGCCTTTGCGGTGAACAGCGGGGTGGCCCACAGCGATGCCGATCCCGCGCCGAGTAAATAATTAAACTCCCGACGGGTCATTTTTTTCATTGGACTCCTCCTCTAGCCGACCATGCATCTCTTCGTATAATCTACCCGTTCAGGGTGTGAAGATAAAGCGTGAGTTTCCTGGTGGGGAGGAGCGGGGTGGTGTGGGTTTGCACGCTCTATCGGGAGATAAGCGGCTTATTCAAACAGGGCATCTGGATGGGATTGGCCATTTGGCGCAGAGCGTAGCTCTTCCATAAATCGCTGGAGCAGATTGCTCACAGTCAAGCCCATCTGTCATGCTGAGCCGCCGGGGCGCATGCGCCCCGGCGTGTCGAAGCATCTCCTGCCGCCCCCGGGGATCCCTTGACGGTGCTTGGGCTGATGGAGGAGGAGGGGACGAGGCACCCTGACTCGTTCCCGATGTTGCATCGGGACAAATCACCTGCCCCGCGCCCCTGCTTCGTATTCCCCCGCGAAACCCGAGTCAGGCCGCCTGGTGTCCGCTTGCCGGTCGCTGACGCTCCGGCAAGATAAGAGCTTTCGTACACGTCTCCGCCTGTTCGTCTCCATGGTGGTGGGAGCATCCTTGGTTGGACGGCAAAAAAGTTCCAAGGGTTGGAAAAAATGTGAAAAAAAGTTCCAAGGGTTGGAACTTTTTTTTTGGATTTTTCCAAGGGTTTACCCCGACTATTCGGGGTTGGAAAACTTATGTTTTGAGGATGTCCAGGGCGATGGAGCGGCTGTCGAGGGGGGTGTCGAGGTGATAGGAGAGGAAGACGCCGAGCAGGCCGGCGGCCTGCTGGGTTTGGCGGGGGGTATGGCGGATGGCGCGCGCGGCCTGGAGCGAGGGGGCTCTCTGCCAGCCGCGCAACATGCCCAGGATGTCGGGGGCGATGGGCGGGCTGGAGCCGTGGCTGTCGCGGGCGCATGCGGGGCAGAGGAGGCCTCCGCGGGCGTAGGAGAATCCGGTGTGGAGTGGGCTGGGATCGAGGTCGCGCGCGCAGTCCATGCAGGATTGCAGGCGCGGCGCGAAGCCCAGGTGATCGAGCAGGCGCAGTTCAAACCAGAAGAGGGCGGACTCATCGGCGCCGTGCTGGGCCAGGTGGTCGAGCAGGGATTCGAGCAGGGCATACAGCTCGGGCTGGGGGGCGCCCACGGGGGAGATGTGCGAGACCAGGCTGGCCAGGTAGGAGGCGGCGGCGCAGGCCCGCCAGTCCTTGCGGAAGGCGGTGCGCGGTTCAAGGGGCGAGCATTCACGGATGATATGGGCTTGGTTGTGTTCGCGGGCGTAGAAGAGCAGTTCGCAGGTGTAGAAGAGGTCGTACTGGCCCAGGAAGGCGCTCTTGGGGCGCTGGGAGCCCTTGACCACGGTGGTGAGGCGGCCATAGTCCTTGCTGAACCAGGAGACCATGCGCGAGGTGTTGGAGAAGGGCGCGTAGCGCAGGACGATGGCTGTGGTTTTGAGAATCACGGCGCCGGGGGAACCTTCTTGGCGGTGTCGGGCGGCGTGTCGGTCAGGATGCGTTCCATTTTTTCCAGCAGGGTGGCGCTGTTGCCAGCCACCTCTTGGCCGGGGAACACGGCGCCGCCGGAAATGATCAACTTCATCGCCTCGGTGACGTTGATGGGCAGGGGAATGACGTCGCTTCTGGGGGCCATGATAAAGAGGCCGGAGGTGGGATTGGGGCTGGTGGGGATGAAGATGGCCACCCATTCCGGCGGGAGGTCCGGACGGTTCAGGTGCGTGACGACGGATGGGGGCACTTCCGCGGTGATGAAGCCCATGGAGTACAGCCCTTTCCGGGGATACTCGACCAGCACCACTTCCTTGAAGAGGGTTTCCTTTTGGGCCAGCAACGTCTCGCTGACCTGGCGGATGGACAGATAGATGCGATTAAATCCCGGGATGCGCGTCAAAATACGGTCGCTGAGTTTGTAGAGCTTGCGCCCAATGAAATTACGGACGAGCACGCCAATCAGGAACAGCACAATCAGGACGGCCAGCAGGGCGAGCAGGCGGAAGAGCAGGGCCTGGTCCGATTCCTTCAAGGCCTTGGGCAGGAAGTTGGTGACGAAGTTGAACAGCAGGCTGATGATGAACCCGGTCAGGACGATGGGGGTGACCAGCACCAGGCCGACCAGGATGTTATAGCGGATCGAGGAGCTGATTTTAGATAGAATTTTCATGGTGTTGCGGTGCATCGTACCGATTCTGCCGTTGCCCGCCAAGCGGGAATACGCAGGGGCTGTTGCTTCGTCTCTATTCCGCCGGGACCGCCACAATCGTTTTGGCCACGCCCTGCTTGAGCATTTTATCCAGCGCCAGAAACATCAGCGCCCGCGATTTGCCGGAGGCCGGGGTCGCCTTTACCAGCAGATTCTGCGCATCCCGAGCCCCGAACGCCCGCGCCTGCAGATCCCTCATCCCAGCGCATCCGTATCAGTGCTCTTGCCGGTCCGCCCGTAGTGTACTTCCGCTAAATTCGGCACTCCATACTCTTTTCACTTAACCCCCTGCCTGCACGCAAGAACATGTCGGGGGTTCGAATCCCGACGCCCCACCTTACTTGACGATTCTCCATGTTCCACTTGACGATTCCTTGACGATTCATCGGCTGGAATTCAGCACATAATGCGTAGCACGTCCTGCTCCAATCCGTTCAATAAGCGTTAAATCCAACAGTTTCTTGAAATCCGCATTCACTGCCTGCCGAGTTATTGAATAAAGCTCCATGCAGCGAGCACTGGTGATTTTTTCTCCAGCAGTCACTCGGGTCAAAATATCCCGTTGCCGATCCGTGAGCTGTTCTTCGATCGCAGGTGGAATTCCCGCAGAAGTTCCTGCCGGAAGCCTTAGGCAATCCAAATCATCGCCGGGGCCCTTCAAAGTGACGCGGAAATAGCCTTCGGTCAAATCATACTCCGGCATATCAAGGCCATGATTCAACATCGCCTCTTTCATCCGCCCGATGCCACTGCCCCGCTGATCCATTAATCGCAAGTGATTCAGATACTGTCCGAGAATCGGATTTCGCGAACAGGGCAGACAGTTGCCTTTTCTGATTTTTGCCAAGGTCAACGGCTTCATCGGCGCGCCCGGACTCAGGATTTCGAGACGATCCGCAAACAGCTTGACTAGAATTTGTCGGGAGCTGTCTTCATAATTCCGATGGGCAATCGCATTCACCACGGCTTCCCGTACCGCTTCCTCCGGATACTCATCCAAAGAAAACCGGACCAGTCCGTTTACCCTCATTGGATGCCGGGTGTTATTCTGCACGAACTTCCAAACCTGCTTCACCATGGATGGCGCCGCTTCTGAAAGAGTCATCTGGTCGGCAGGCTTGCTCTCTGCCAGCTTTCCCTTAAACGCATCTGCAAAAATCCGGCATTGTGGAAAGCGGAGCGACGGATTCCGTCCGAGAAAAATCAAGCCGGAGGCCTGTGTTTGAAACCCGGAGCCTTCCTTTCGAACCAAACCTTTTTGCCGCAGTGCATTAAACAGGGCGTCGTCAGAAAAAAGCTGATCCGCACCGGTCGCGCGGACAGCCTGAAGCCAGGCGCGTGCGGCATCTGCATCCAGCTCTTCTGCCGAAACATCCAGTGCCTGTAACTCGAACAGCGACGCAGATTCTGTCGGCTCCGCCTTTCCGGCCCCGTCGTCTTTCACTTCAATATCGAACGATTCTTTGAGCACCCGGCGTATGGATCCGTAGAGCTCGGTCCGCAGGTCAACCCGATCATGGAAACGGCGGTACGTATTCCCGTCTGCCTTGATTTCATCCAGAAAATCTTTCGTCTTTTTCTCCCGCTTCCCGTCCGTCATCCCCTTAATAAAAACCAGTATCGGCAATCCATTATCCCGTGCAAAACGGTATTCTTCATGCGTCGCGGAAAACTCCGGCGGATTTCCGTACTCACAATCCAAAATCAGCAGATAAAGCTGACAAGTCTTCAGGCATTCCAAATATGGCTTGCAAATCCGTTTCCCAGACAACGGCTCCTTTTCAAACAGAACCACCTCGCAGAATTCGGAAAGCTGAGGATCAGCCGACACCCACCCGGCCACCGCTACCCGCTCAACCTCCAGTTCCTTCTGCACCGAACTTACAAATATCCGCAACTTCTTCATTTCAAACCTCATCAACCTTCGGAATGTAGCGCTCGCGGAATCGGCCGGTGAAATCGTAGCAGAGCTCGGCCAACCGATACGCCCTCAGATTCCGGAACCCGCTGTGCTTCCCGAATATCTGCTCCGAAGACTCCGAACTCAATACATGCCGCTTCGTTTCCATTTCAAATCGTCCTCCACTTTCCGATCAATCGCACGCCCCCTGCCGTTTCCCGTCACTCGCGTTTTCCGTCTTTCGTGCTCCCAGGGACCGCTCGCTCCAGGTTGCACCGAAGCCATGGCGGCTTTTCGACTATATAATATTTAAGGGCTTTCCCCGCTGAGGCCGGAGCGTCGCGACCGGAGCCGCCGGAGCCCGCTATGCACTTATCTTTTAACAAATTGAAGTGTTCTTAAGAGCGTAGCTAGATCGGATTCCCACAATGCCCACTCTGATAAGCGATATGAAACGGAAACGGAGTGCATTTTGTCGTTGTTCATAATCCGATAGAGTTGCACAAAGACATCAGGGGAAGTTCCTAGGGCACGAGTGTATTCAGTTACAAAGCATTCAACTCCATTTAATGTTGCAATGCGGGTGCCATTCCAGAATTTAAGCTTTGGCTGTAACCCTGCAACCGTTGCTTGATCCATTTCTCTTTGGAAAGCCATTTTTGCGATCGAATCAATGTCCTCAATATCAGATTCCTGCCATTCAGATAGGCTTGAACCCAATGAAGGAAAATCGCCCCGATTTGCGGTCTGTGTTTCAATGATAACGCGAACATATCGCAAGCGTGCTGGAGCATCATTCGAGTTCAGCCCTTTTTGTTGAATAACATTTCTCGTCGTGGCTGAATTCGCCTGAAAATATTTCCGATGATATTCATCACTCACAATACGATAAGCACCTTCTTGTAGCTCCATGGACGGAGGAATTCGGAATGAACAGGTATCGGGTATAGAAACCAATGTCCAAGATGAGTCTTGGGCGAGGCAGGTGGTTCCCAGTAGAGATGTCAGACAAAGAATGGCGTAAATGTGATTCTTCATTTTAGGGTTCCTTAGGTGTACCGCTTTTCTTGATGATTGCGCGCCAAACCAAACCAAAAACTGTAAATAAAATGATTGTCGGGATTACCCCTCCGCCCGACTTCCAGCCCAGTAATGATGCACCAAGGAAATGGTAGAGAAAGAATATTAAGAAACAGACTATAACGGCGATTGCGTATTTCACAGTGTTCTCTTTCCATGTCCAACAATTGAAGTTAGGGGCGTTGAAACCGCGACAGCGGTTTCAGCGCATCTCTCAAGTTATGCTGAGCTTTCTTGTCATATACTGATATTCAACCCACCTCTGATGCGGATGCAAAAAATCATGAAATACGTTGATGGTATCTCGACGAGAAATTGTTGGCGCTTCTGGGTTTGTGGGGGGATTTTCCATTGGCTAAAGTTTATTACCATTGCGCAACCACCAGAAGAGAAGAGGCTTCGAATAGATAAACGTCCGGCTCAGTGATGGTATCAAGGCTATGAAGGCAACTGCCCGTCTTTTTTCCGCCCAAGAGCTCTGTTTCCTTGGCTGGAATTTGCAAAGAGTTGTTTGTGATCAATGAAAAATCCCCCCATAAACCCGGAAGGACCAAAAGTTATTGAGCAGTTTCATCGCCAACATCCCATTTGGACAAGATTTTCTTGTATCATCTTGCAACTATGCCGGTAGCGTAGCGGGTGTTCCTGCTGGGAGAAAGTGTATTCTCGAAGTATTTTCAGCTGGTGTTCCTGCTGGTTTGAAGGTGGGAGTGTGACAGGGGGCAGGTGGGAATGGATGGCCCACCCCCCTCGGCGGGGCAGGCAACGAATAAAAACAGGCCTCCACTTCGGCGGGATAGGCAACGAATGGGGAAGGTGGGGCGAACCGTCTTGGTGAGCTGATGTCTTGTAGGGCGGCTAGGAGGGCCTCAGCCTTATACACCCCGGCGCAAGGCCGGGGGATTTCGGACGGTTTGGCCATCCATTCGCGTTGATCCGCGTGCATGCGCGGTGTACTCAAAACAATGGCGCTGGATGAAATCTTGTTCGATCATCATGGTTTGAAGATCTTTGTCTTAAGATCTCTGATCCCTCGGAAGTGCTTCGCATTGCTGGTGCAGAGAATCATCCCGTGTTCAGCCGCCGTCGCGGCAACAATCGCATCCCCGGCGCGCAAGCCTTGGGATAAAGCAAGTTCCTCAATATAGACCGCCGCCCTGTGCCCAATGTTTTCCGTCAGGGGTAGAATCTGAAAGCCGAAGTCTTTCAGAAACACCTTGGTGTATTCGTGCTGTTGTTTGTTCTGGGCGCATTGAAGAAGCTCAAGGTACGTCTGGAGAGAAAGAAAGCGTTCCTCGTCACCCTCCACAAGTCGAGCCGCTGTTGTGTTCCCTTTTTGAATCCAGATGAAGATGTCGGTGTCAAAGATCATGATGGCGCCCTCCGCGGAGGTCGCTCATCACCGCGTCTACCGACGTCGCGTCTGTTCGCATCCTGAAGAAAGGGTGGTTGGTAACACTCGAGTGGGATGCGCCACGCGCGGGCGTGATCACACCTTTGACCTTCCCGTGGTACAGCACGGTCACACGCTCATTGCGATCAAGGGCTTTGAGCACCTCGCTCATGCGATATCTAAGGTCAACAACCGTTGCATTCATGAGGTCTCCAATCTGTATATATCAACTATACATATATGGATGGGGGGGGTCAAGACGGCGAACACGCACGTTGCTCACTATTCACACGGCGGCCCGCCTGCATCGCTAGGCGAAGCCTTGCGGGCAGGAGGCCGGGGGATGGGTTCTCCTTTTTTCCCGTCTGAACATTTTGCTTTGATGGGCGGGCGGGTTTCGCTACCCTGTGCCCTCGCTATCAAAGGAAAGAGGAGTGGGATTTATGAGGATACTTTCGGGCATACAGCCCTCTGGCAAAGTGCACTTGGGCAACTACTTCGGCATGATGAGGCCGGCCCTTGAATTGCAGAAAACCGGGGACGCCTTTTTGTTTATTGCTGATTATCATGCGCTTACGACGGTCAATGACCCGAACGTCTTGCGGGCGGCGGTTCAGGAAGTGGCGGTGGACTATCTGGCCTGCGGCTTGGACACGCAGAGGACGCTCTTCTACCGGCAGAGCGACGTGCCGGAGGTGCAGGAACTGACATGGTTGCTGTCGAATGTGACCCCGATGGGGTTGTTGGAGCGGTGCCACTCTTACAAGGACAAGACCGCCAAGGGCTTTGCGGCCAGTCATGGGCTGTTTGCCTATCCGGTGCTGATGGCGGCGGATATTTTGATCATGCAGTCCAACGTGGTTCCGGTGGGGCGCGACCAGAAACAGCATGTGGAAGTGACCCGCGATATTGCGATCAAGTTCAACAACCAATACGGCGAGATTTTCACCATTCCCGAGCCGTACATTCGTGATGAGGTGGCGGTGGTTCCGGGGCTGGACGGCCAGAAGATGTCAAAATCCTACAACAACACGATTGAGATTTTTGGCGACCCCAAGGCGATGCGCAAGAAAATCATGAGCATCGTCACGGACAGCAAGACGGTGGAGGAGCCCAAGGACCCCGAGACCTGCAACGTGTTCGCCTTGTACAAGCTCTTCGCGAGCGAGGAACAGCGCCACGACATGGAGGAACGGTACCGAAAGGGCGGGATGGGGTATGGCCAGGCGAAAAAGGAGCTGGCGGAGTTGTGTGACGCCTGCTTTGCGCCCCTCCGGCAAAAGCGGGAGGAGCTGATGAAGGATCCAGCCCTGGTGCAAGGCGTGTTGAAGGCCAGCGCCGAGAAGGCGCGGGCGGTGGCTCGTGAAACCCTGGCGCGCGCGCGCCGCGCCGTGGGATTGGAGTAACGCATGTCCACACCCGATGAATATAAAGTCCAGCTCGATGTGTTTGAGGGGCCTCTCGATCTTCTGCTGTACCTGATCAAGAAAGAGGAACTCGACATCTACGATATTCCCATTGAGCGCATCACCACGCAGTACATGCGCTACATGGACCTCCTGCGCCTGCTCGATCTGAACATCGCCGGCGAGTTCATTGTCATGGCCGCCACGTTGATGATGATCAAGAGCCGGATGCTCCTGCCGGTGGAGGAGCGCCCCGAGCTGGAGGAGGAAGAGGACGATCCCCGGTGGGATCTCGTCCGCCAGCTGGTGGAATACAAGAAATTCAAGGATGCGGCCCTGCATCTTGAGAGCCTGGAGTTTCGCCGCGAAGATGTTTTTGGGCGCGACAGCGATGAGGTGTTGCTGGGGCCGGATGACGAGGTCTCCCTGCATGATGTGGGCATCTTCGACCTGATCAGCGCGTTTAATGACGCGCTGAAGAAGGTGAAGAAAGAGGAGCTGAAGGAGATTTTCGCCGAGCGGTTCACGGTGGCGGAGAAGATCGAGACGATTTCAGGGCTCTTGAAGACCAGCGCGCGCCTGACGTTTTCGGATTTATTCCGAGGGATGGCCTCGCGCAACGAGATCATCTGCACATTTTTGGCGGTGCTGGAATTGATCCGGCTGAAGCAATTGCAGGCCCGACAGGAAAGCTCGTTCGGGGAGATCCTGCTCTGCAAAGTGGATTTGTGAGGCTGGCGCGAAGGACTTGCGGGAAAGGTGAATCAAGGTATGAGTGAACTGGATGTATTGCCGGAGTTGAAGCAGATTGTGGGCGCGATGCTGTTTGTGAACAAACAGCCGTTGAGCGTGCCGGAGATGCGCAAGGTGCTGGTGCAGGTGGGCGAGGGGCGCACCGATGCCATGAAGGATTTTGCCAAGGCCTCCGAGAAGGACCTCCGCGAAGCGCTGGCCCAGCTGGGCCAGGATCTCAAGGAACGGCATACCGGCATGCATCTGGCCGAGATGGCCGGGGGGTTCCGGCTGGAGAATGACGCCAACTGCGGGCCCTGGCTCAGGCGCCTGCTTCAGAAGGGCCGCCCCAACCGGCTCAGCCGTCCGGCACTGGAGACGCTGGCCATCATCGCCTATCGCCAGCCCGTGGTCCGTTCCGAAATCGAGGCGGTGCGCGGCGTGGCGGTGGATCAGATTCTGCGCAACCTCATGGAGTTGCAGTTGATCAAAATTGTCGGGCGCAGTGAACTGCCCGGGAGGCCCTGGCAGTTCGGCACCACCGGGAAGTTTCTGGAGCATTTTGGATTGAAGTCGCTCGATGATCTGCCCGGCACGGATGAACTGCGCCGCCTGGAGCAGGAGCAACTCAAGCGCAAGGAAAAGACGGTCGCCGCCCCCGCGGAAGCCGGATCGCCGGAGGATGAGCCCCTGGCACCTGTGGCCGGTCCTGTCGGCATTGAAGAGGCGCTGGATGACCCCAACCGAAATGCCGATCTCAAACCGGAGCCGGAAGCCGGGGACGTCGTGGAGCCGGAAGAGGCCGTTGCCGAGGCCCCTGCTGTGGAGACGGAGGAAGAGGCAGACGACGAAGAGGAAGAAGACGAGTTTGATGACGAAGACGAAGATGAAGACGAGGATGAGGATGACGACGAGGACGAGGATGAGAAGTAGGCTTCTCTGAAGTTCCGGGAGAATACGCATGGACCTGAATGCCCTTCGTAAACGGATTGATGATCTGGACAGCCACTTGGTGCGCCTGCTGAATGAACGCACGCAGGTGGCGGTGGAGATTGGCCAGGCCAAGGCCGTCGAGCAGGCGGAGATTTACGCGCCGGCACGGGAGAAGGAAGTTTTCCAACGGTTGGAAGCTCTGAATGCGGGACCTTTGAAGAAGGATTCCCTGCAGGCGATTTACCGCGAGATCATGAGCGCCTCGCTCTCTCTGGAGCAGAAAGTCCGCATCGCGTTTTTGGGGCCGGAGGCCACGTTTACGCATCAGGCCGCCCGCGCGCAATTTGGGGCTAGCGTGGAGTATGTGGCGGTGGATACCATCACTGAAGTGTTTGCCTCGGTCCAGGCCAGGAAGGCCCTGTACGGGGTGGTGCCGATCGAGAACTCCACGGAGGGCGCGGTGACGCATACGCTCGACGAGTTCATGAGCACGCCACTGAAAATCTGCGCGGAGATTTATCTGCCCATCGCCCAGAATTTGCTGGCGGCGTGCCCGCTGGACAAGATTCAGCGCGTCTACAGCCATCCCAATGTCTTTGGGCAGTGCCGCCGTTGGTTGCATGAAAATCTTCCGGGCGTCCAGATGATTCCAGTGTCGAGCACCACCCGGGCCGCCGAGCTGGCCAAGACGGAGCCCAACAGCGCGGCCATGGCCTCCGCCCTGGCGGGCGAGCTGTATGGGCTGAACCGGCTGGCGGCCAACATTCAGGATTCCGGGGTGAACACCACGCGATTCCTGGTCGTGGCCCGCGAATATGGCCCCCCAACCGGCCAGGACAAGACCTCGATCTTTTTTGGGGTCAAACACAAGGTGGGCGCGCTGTACGATGCGTTGTCGGCCTTCAAAAAGTACAATCTGAACATGACCAAGATTGAGTCACGGCCTAGCAAGGCCAAGGTGTGGGAATATTACTTTTTTGTGGATTTTGAGGGGCATGCCGCCGAGGAGGTTGCGCAGAAGGCTCTGGCGGAGTTGTCCGAGCATTGCACCTTGATGACGGTGCTGGGCTCTTACCCCATGGCAAAGGGCGAAGAATCATAGCCGCTCCCCCGGAGCCGGCAGGAGGATACGTATATGAATTCGATGAAGCAAATTGCAAACAACTGGGTGCATGATCTGGCCGTTTATGAGCCGGGCCGCCCGATTGAGGAAGTGGCGCGCGAGCTGGGCTTTTCCGACCAGGACGAGATCTTCAAGCTGGCCTCGAATGAGAATTCACTGGGGCCATCGCCCAAGGCGGTGGCGGCCATGCGCAAATCCATTCGGACCATGCATCTGTATCCGGATGGCGGCGCGTTTTATCTGCGCAAGGCGCTGGCGGACAAACTTCAGGTTCACATGGAGCAGTTGCTGGTGGGGCATGGAAGCAACGAGATCATCGAACTGCTGGGGCATGCCT
Source organism: uncultured Verrucomicrobiota bacterium (assembly GCA_964521805.1). GTDB lineage: Bacteria > Verrucomicrobiota > Kiritimatiellia > CAIQIC01 > GWF2-57-35 > CAZFSE01. The sequence goes on along the minus strand of CAZFSE010000029.1, from coordinate 4,685 downwards.
TCCTGCACAAGGACCAGAACATCATCATGAGCCGGCGCGCGTTCATTGTGTACAAGCTGGTGGCCACCAGCTTCATGTCCGAGACCATCATGGTGCCGGAGGCGGGCTTTACCCATGATCTCGATGCGATGCTGGCGGCGATCACTCCGCAGACGCGGCTGGTCTTCATCAGCAATCCCAACAACCCCACCGGGACCATGGTGGATGGCGCCGCCATTGACCGTTTCATGGAGCGCGTTCCGGAGCATGTGGTGGTGGTTTTTGATGAGGCGTATATCGAGCTGTTGCCGCCGGAAAAACAGCCGGACACGATCCGGTATGTGCGCGAAGACCGCAACGTGGTGGTGTTGCGCACCTTTTCCAAGACCTATGGGCTGGCCGGCCTTCGCGTGGGCTATGCAGTGGCGCCCAAGGCCGGGATTGACATCCTCCACCGCGTGCGCCAGCCTTTCAATGTCAATGCCATGGCCCTGGTGGCGGCGCAAGCGGCGCTGGGGGACGATGAGCATGTGAGAAAGACCCGCGTGCTGGTGGAGGAAGGGCTGGCCTATTTGTGCAAGGCCTTTGAGCGGATGGGCTTGGAATATGTCCCCTCCGTGGCCAATTTTATTCTCGTGAAAGTCGGGCGTGGACGCGATATGTTTGCCGCCCTGCAGAAGAGGCGTGCGATTGTCCGCCCCATGGATGGCTACGGGTTGCCGGAGTATGTCCGGGTGACCGTGGGCAAGCGGCGCGAAAATGCCCATTTTATCAAGGCACTGAAAGACGCCAGGAAGGAACTCGGGATTTAATATGATCATTGTACTGAAACGGGATGCCAGCGAAGAGAACATTCAGCATCTGCTGGACAGCATTCGCGGCTGGAATTTGACGCCCAACCTCAGCCGGGGGGCGGAGCGCACCATTATCGGGGTGATTGGCGATGAGGCGGCGGTGCGGGTCAAGCCGCTGGAGGCTTTTCCGGGCGTGGAATCGGTCATGCCGGTGCTCAAGCCCTACAAGCTGGCCAGCGCGGATTTTCATGCGGACCGCACGCAGATTGTGATTCCGCCGGTGCGCTCGGGCGACCAGCCCCTGACCATTGGCGGGCCGGAGATTGTGGTCATGGCGGGGCCCTGTTCCGTGGAGAGCCGGGACATGCTGTTGGAGCTGGCGGCCTTCCTGAAGGAAAATGGCGCCACCGCCCTGCGCGGCGGCGCGTTCAAGCCCCGCAGTTCACCGTATGCCTTTCAAGGGCTGGGGGTCGAGGGCCTTCGCTACCTGGCGGAGGAACGGGCCGTCATCGGACTGCCTATCATCACCGAAGTCATGGATACGCGCGATGTGGAGATGGTCGCCGAGGTGGCGGACATTCTCCAGGTGGGCGCCCGCAACATGCAGAATTTCAATTTGCTCAAGGCCATCGGGCGCTGTGAAAAGCCGGTGATGATCAAGCGCGGGCTCTCCAGCACGCTGGAGGAGTTGTTGATGAGCGCCGAGTATGTGCTCAGCGAGGGCAATCCCAACGTCATCTTGTGCGAGCGGGGCATTCGGACCTTTGAAAAATTCACGCGCAACACCCTGGATCTGAGCGCGGTGCCGGTGCTCAAGCGGGAGAGCCACCTGCCGGTGATGGTGGATCCGAGCCACGGAGTGGGGCATTGGGACCTGGTGATTCCCATGGCGCGCGCGGCGGTGGCCGCGGGCGCAGATGGACTGATGATTGAGGTGCATCCCCGTCCGGAGGAGGCGCTCTCCGACGGGCCGCAAACGTTGTTGCCGCGCAATTTCAAGGTCATGATGAAAGAGCTGGAGCGCATTGCCAAGGCGGTGGGCCGGTCTGTGTAGACGGTGCTGGCGATCATGAAATGCATTTCCATACTGGGGTTGGGCCTGATGGGCGGGTCGCTGGCCATGGCCCTGAAGGCGCGCGGTTTTCAGGGCGCCATCAAGGCCCATGCGCGACGCGCCGATGCGTGCGCGGAGGCGGTCCGGCGCGGCGTGGTGGACTATGCCTTTGTGGACCCGGCCCAGGCCGTGGACGATGCCGAGCTGGTGGTGGTGTGTACCCCCATCCTGTCCATTCCTGCGTTGCTTGGACGGTGCAAGACTCATCTGCGAAGATCCTGCCTGCTGACCGATGTGGGAAGCACCAAGGCACAGATGACCGTGGCGGTTTTGCGGGAGCTGGAGGGCCGTGAGGTCACCTTTATTGGCAGTCATCCCATCGCCGGATCTGAACAGCAGGGCTTGGGGGCGGCGAGGGCGGATCTCTATGAAGGTGCGGTGGTGGTGGTGACGACGCCTGGAGGCCAGCCGTGTGCACGCCTGGAGGATGTGAAGGCTTTTTGGACAGGGCTGGGCGCGGTGGTGGAGGTGATGTCCCCGGAAGAACATGACCAGATGATGGCCCGCACGAGCCATTTGCCGCACCTGGCGGCGGCGCTGGTGGCCGGGACGGTGGGGCGGGATGGCGATCCCGAGGTGGTGGGGCGCTTTTGTGGCCCGGGGTATCGCGATTCCACCCGCATCGCCGAAGGTTCTCCGGAAGTCTGGAGCGATATTGTCCAGACCAACCAGCAGGCCTTGCTGGAGGAATTGTCCGCCTACAAGGGCCGGCTGGATGAGTTGATTCAACGGATTGAGCGTGGTGAGGCCACGGAGATTCGGGCCTTTTTGGAGGAAAGCCGCACCCGGCGGCAGGCGGTCATGGCCCGGCGGTCCATGGAAGGGAACCAGGAGCTTATATGAATGAACAATTGCAGAATGTGATGGTCCATCCGTCGTTGTTTGGCGGAGGGCGCTTGGAAGTGCCGGGCGACAAGAGCCTGTCGCATCGTGTGGCCATGCTGATGGCCCTGGCTTCCGGCGTATCCCGTGTGCGGAATTTTTTGCAGGCGGAGGACTGTTTGAACACCCTGCGGGCGATGGAGTCCCTGGGTGCGCGCTCGGTTTTTACCGAAGATGGCGTGCTGGAAATTCACGGCACCGGCGGACGGTTCATGGAGCCGGTGGGCCCGTTGAATCTGGGCAACTCCGGCACCGGTTTGCGCCTGCTGGCCGGCCTGATGGCCGGCCTGCCCATCAGCGTGGAGATGACGGGGGATGCGTCCTTGTGTTCCCGCCCAATGGGGCGCATTCGTGAGCCCTTGGAAATGATGGGTGCGCAGGTGGCGTTGACCGGCGAGAAGGGCTGTGCGCCCATTCGGATAAAGGGGGGCGGGCTCAAGGCGATTGACTACACCTTGAAGGTGGCCTCTGCGCAGGTTAAATCCTGCATCTTGCTGGCCGGCCTTTTTGCGGAAGGAAAGACGTCGGTCACGGAGCCGGTGCCAACCCGCGACCATACAGAGCGCTTGCTGAAGGCGTTGGGTCTGCCGATCACGGTCGAGGGGCTGAAGATTTCCATTTCCGGCTTTGGGGCCAAAGGCCCCGCCGTCAACGCCCGTCCCTGGGTGATCCCTGGCGATTTCTCGTCCGCCGCCTATTGGATGGTGGCCGCCGCCGTGACGCCGGGCGCCAAGGTGGTCGTGCAGGGGGTGGGCTTGAATCCTCGCCGGACCGCCCTGCTCGATGTGCTTCAGCGCATGGGCGCGCAGGTGAAGGTGGAGCGGCGCAGTGGCGCGGCGGACGCGGAGCTTTTCGGCGATGTGACGGTGACCGGTGGCGGGCTCAAGGGAACCGAGATTGGCGGCGCGGAAATACCGAACCTGATTGATGAAGTCCCCATCCTGGCTGTGGCCGCCGTTTTTGCGAAGGGGCGAACCCTGATCCGCAATGCGTCGGAATTGCGCGTGAAGGAGTCGGACCGCATCGCCACCATGGCCGCCAATCTGCGGCTGTTTGGCGTGGAGGTTGAGGAGCATCCGGATGGCATGGAGATTCTGGGCGGCTGTGCCTTGCGGGCACCCGACAGCGTGCGCAGTTTTGGGGACCATCGCATTGCCATGTCCATGGCCATCCTGGCCCTGCGCGCCGATCATCCGGTGTGCATTCAAAACGTGGGTTGTGTGGAAACCTCCTATCCCGGTTTCTGGGAGGATATGAGAAAGTTAGGAGTACATGTTGAATAGCAAAATCAAAATGGTGGCCATTGATGGGCCTTCCGCCTCGGGAAAATCTACCGTTTCCAAGGAGGTGGCCATCAAGCTGGGTTTTACCTACGTGGATTCCGGGGCGTTGTACCGGGGCATGACCTGGAAATGCATCCGCGAGGGGGTGGAGGTCAAGAACGCCCCGGCGGTCATCGAGCTGATGAACCGCATGAGGGTGGACTTTTTTGTGAATCAGAAGGTGGTGGGATTTACCCTGGATGGTGAAGACCCCGGCCAGCAATTACGTTCCGAGCCGGTGCGCGAAAATGTGTCCGACATCGCCGCCATTCCCGAGGTGCGCGCCTTCATGGTGGAGCGTCTGCGCCAGATGGTCCAGTTTGGAGATGTCGTCATGGAAGGCCGCGACATTGGATCGGTCGTCTTTCCGGACACGCCCTTCAAGTTTTATCTGGATGCCGACCCCGAGGAGCGCGCCCGCCGCCGCGCCGAGGAATTGAAGCAGATGGAAGGGAAGGGCGATGTGGAAAAGGTGCTGGATTCTTTGACCCGCCGCGACCAGAAGGATTCCTCGCGAAAAACCGCGCCGCTCCAGATCCCGCTGGGCGCGCGTGTCATCAACAGCACCTCGATGAAAATCGAGGAAGTGGTGGC
>CAZFSE010000028.1:0-30569 GCA_964521805.1 uncultured Verrucomicrobiota bacterium | reverse complement strand
GGGGCGGGTGGAGATGAAGAGGTACTGGGCGGCGCCGATGGACCAGGTGGCGGGGCGGGCTTGCAGGTTGATGGACTGGGCGTAGCTGACGCCGAGGTTCAGGCCGTTGGTGGTGGCGGCGGAAAGCGGATCCAGCTCCAAGCCCTTGGGAAAGGCGCCGGTGGTGGAGGAGACCTGTGTGGGGACGTTCGTGGGATTCACGCAGAGGGGCAGGCCTCGCTGGGCGGTGGGTTCATAGGTCTTGATCCCGGCCACCGTGTAGGAACTGCCGTGCGTCACGACCACCTGATTGGAGCCGCCTTCGTGCCAGAAGTGGTTATAGCCATGCGTGAGGGTTCCGCTGAAGCCGCTCCCCACGGCAAGCGCGACCGTGGACCCGTAGGTCCGGTGGTGAAAGAGATTGTTGAAGACATTGACGCGGGTGTTGTTGCATTGCGCATGGAATTCGAGTTCGCCGCGCGTGTTGGCGCCGCCATCGGTGTAGTTGTTGTAGAAGGTGTTGTTGTAGATATTGAAGACGGTGCCGGCCGCGTAGGAGTTGTAGGGGTGCAGGGCCACGCCCGAGCGGTCGTTGTTGTACAGCACATTGCCGTAGATGTCGTAGAGCAGTTTCTTGTCGGAGTGATCCACCGTGAACAGAATGCCATATTCATCGGAGCCGGCGATGACATTAAAGCGGATGGTGTTGGTGCCGGTGTCGCTGGCGTATTTTCCAAAGCCCAGGATGTTGCCCTCGGTGGTGGTGCGGTCCTCGAGGTAGTTGTACTCGAAGAGGCATCCGCGTCCTCCGCTGGTGATTTGCAGGGCGCTGTTCGCGGAGGGAAACCGACCGCCGGTGAAGGCGTTGATGACCCGGTTGTTTCGCCAGGTGATGTTGATCATGGGATTGGGCGAGTAGTGATTGAGCCCGTGGGCGGAATAGTCGGAGATTTCGTTGCCCTCGATCAGGCAGTCGGAGATGGTGTACGCCGGCGAGGTGATCCAGATGCCGCAGACATAGTCGCTGGAACTGCCGCCCAGATTTCGGATCGTCATGTTTTGGATTCGGATGTTGCTGACGTTGCGGTTCTCACTGCCGATGGCGATGCCGATCGTGGCCCGGTTGCCGCCATCCAGGACAAAGTCGCGCAGGGTTATGTAGCTGTTTTGAACGATGAAGAACGCAGAGCATCCGGTGCCGCCGGTGCGGCGCACGATGGGCTTGTCTCCGGTTCCGTAGTCGTCGCCGCGAATCGTGATGTGACCGGCGGTGGCATTGCCTCCGCTTCCGATGTACCAGAAGTCATCGCTGAACGACAAATCCCAGACACTGCCGCGCGCGAGATGAATGGTGTCGCCGGCCGCCAGCCCGGACCAGACGCTCTTGACTTTGGCGAAGGTGGCCCAGGGGGCATTGGGGCTGGTGCCGGGATTGGAGTCACTGCGGGAGGCGTGCGTGGAGGAGACGTAGTAGTCCGCGGCAAAGGTGGCTTGCGCGAGCCCCAGCAGAACCCAACAGAAAATGGACAAACGTAACTTCATGGTGCCATCCGATCTGCGCTGTACCTGTAGATAATATCCGCCGAATTTCACTTTCTGTCAAATGGCGCAGGCCTTATGAGGAAAGAAAGTTTTTAAGATGCGCGACGAAGGGGTCATACCCCCAATTCCCGATAACAAAACGGGGGTATTGGAAGGGATCTGTCCAGCGGTTGGCGAGTCCCGGAAAGTTAGAGCAGGCGCAGAGGAAACCGGCCTCGCGGACGAGGCGGACGGTTTCGGAGGAGTAGTCTTCGATGCGTCCGTACGGATAAGAAAACGTGGAAATGGGCCGTTCCGTGAGTTGTTCCAGCCGTTGCCTGCTTTCCAGGATTTCGTTTTGCTGGTCAGGGCGGGGCAGAGAAGACAGGACGGGATGGTTCACCGTGTGCGCGCCAATCTCCACTAAATCTCCGGAGATTAGCACCTTTAATTCTTCCGGCGTCATGGCCCGGTGGCTGTCGCGTGGAGGGGGATGGCCGGCCCACTGCCGGATGACTTCCAGCGTGGAGGCCCGTTCAGGCGGGGGCAAGAGGCGGATGAGGGCGGCCAATTCCAGATACGCCTTGTGGAGGGCCTGCTGGGCCGGCTGATGGACATCCCACTCCGTGGTGGTGGATGACGGGGCAGGCATTTCCCAGCGGCGTTCACCGTGCCGTGTCTGCAGGCACAGCGTGCCGGCCTTTGTGCGGGGGGAGAAGAGGAGCCGCTCCAATTCGTCCCACCAGCATTCTGTTCCGTGCTCAACAAAACCGGTGGTGACGAAGACCGTGGCGGGAATTTGATGGCGCATCAGCAGGGGCTCGGCTTCCAGCAGATTGTCCGCATATCCATCATCAAAGGTAAGGACCACGGCGGGAGGATCGTTCCTGTGCCTGCTTTTCAACCAGGCGGGGAGTTCGGAAAGCCGCACGGGTTCCAGGCCCAGACTGCGCAGGGCCTGCAGATGGAGTTCGAAGTTTTCAGGATGGACGCTGAGGCGCTGGGGATCGAACTCCAGGCGGGTGACGCGGTGGTAGAGCAGAATGATGGCGCGCGGGCCGATCCGTGAAGCCACGCGGCGGGCCATGTATTTGGCCTTGTTCCATCCCGGCAGTCGCATCTTATTTGTCCCTCCGAAACCGCTTGAGCAGTTGCTGAGCATACTCCATCACGACGTCCCGTTCATGTTGTTGGAAGGCGCCCAGCAGAAGTGCGGCCAAAAAATAGGCGAGTACGCAAGCGCCCATCCAGCACAACAGCCACCAGAGGTGGCGGGTGGCCTGTTCCGGAACGAGCATGAAAAGGACGCCCACCAACGCGCCGGCCAGCAGGGGCTTGAGATAGGCTTCCGCCACGAGCCGTAAAACGGGGATGTGCAACAACCGGCGATGAACGTACAGAATAAACGGAGGCGCAATGGCCACCGTGCTGACGAGGTAAGCGAGGGCCACGCCGGTGATGCCCATCCAGCGGGCCAGCGGCACCATCAGGCCAATGAAAACCAGCGCGCCAGAGAATGCGGCCACTCCGGTGATTTTGGGGCGTCCGAGGCCGTCGGTGACGAAGGAGGGCACATTGGTCAGCAAATCCGCATAGACGGCGAGGGTGATCAGTTGCAGGGCTGGACCACCCTCGTGGGCGAACTCCGGGCTCATCCATAATTCAAGGAAGCGCGTGCCAAAGAGAAAGACCGGCAGACAGCACGCCGTGGCGAGAAGGAAGATCACGCGGGAGGAGGTCAGGTACAAACGTTCAATGACCTCGAGGCGTTGCTGGCCCTGCAATTCGCTCACGGCAGGAAAGATGACCATGCCGATGCGCCCGATCAGCGAGGTGAGTCGGTTCAGGATGGTGAAGGGGATCACATAATAGGTCACGGCGGAGACCCCGAGCAGGGCGCCAATCAACAGCAGGTCCACCTGGCGCACGATGACATCGGTCACGCGGCTGAGCATGGCGTACATGCCGAAGCCCACGATATGTTTCATCGAGGCCATATCCCACACCGGCGCGGTGCGCAGGGCCGGCAAGAGCCGTCGGATGGCGACGGCGTAGGCCAGCATGGTTCCGATGGGAATGGCCACATTGAACAGCACCACGGCGAGCAGGCCTCCGCCCAGATACAGCACGGCGGCGGTGCCGAGCGTGGTCACGCCACCCATCAGCGCATTGATAATGCTGGAAAGGTCGTAGCGATTCAGGCCGTTGACGATGGCATTATAGAGGGTCACCAGCATGGTGAAAAAGAACCCCACCGAGGACGCGCAGAAAGCGTAGTAGGCGGGCTCGATCAGCTCGGGCGGAATTTTCATCCAGCGGGTGGCAAGGAGCCTGGCCGTAGCCAGGATCAGCAGAAGACCGGCGAGCCCCAGGACGAGGAAGAAGGTCATCGCGGTTCCGATGACCTTGCGGGCGCCTTCGAGATCGTTTCGCCCATTGCATTCGGCGACATACTTGATGACGGCATTGCCGAGGCCCAGGTCCAGCAGGGCGAAGTAGCCGATGACGGTGCCGACGAGGGCATACACGCCATAGGCGGCTTCGCCCAGATGGTTGACGATGTAGGGCCACAGGATCAGGCTCAAGGCCAGTGGAAAGAAACTGCTCAGCGTGTTGAAGACCGCGTTATGGAGGGTGCGCTGGCCGAGTTTCATGCGGCTCCTTTGGAGGCGCTGGCCTGCGTTTCAATGGCCTGCCGGTACACGTCCATCAAGCCGGTGATGTGTTTTTCTTTTGAGAACTTCTGTTGGACAAAGGCCTGCGCGCGCCGTCCCATCGCCTCGCGTTCCGCGGGATGGCGCAACAGGAATTCGATGGCGCGCGCCAGGCCCTGCACATCGCCCCGTGGGACGGAGAGCCCGGTTTCCTGGTGGACCAGCCATTCCCCGGCGCCGCCGACATCAAAGCCGGCCACGGGGGTGGCGCACTGCATGGCCTCCAGGCCGATGAGTGGACAGCCTTCCGAGCCGATGGAGGGGAAGGCCACCAGGGCGGCCTGCTGGTATAAATCCAGCAGGCGCTCGTGCCGGAGGAAGCCCGGCCATTCAACGGCGCGCCTGGGGAGCAGGGTCTTGGCCGCTCCCTCCAGTTCGGTCTGCATGGGACCCCCGCCCGCCAGCACCAGGCGGAAGGGCAGGTCTTCCGGAATCAGCGCGGCCGCCTGGAGGAGGTGGCGCAATCCTTTTTCCGGAGAGAATCGTCCCGCAAAGAGAATCATCGGAGGATCGGTTTTGGGTGGGGCTTTCGACCCCGCGGAACGTGCTTCCGTGAACAAATGCAGAAGCGAGATTTTATGCGCAGGCGTTCCCTGGGCGAGGGCGAGGCGGCGCAGGTAGTCGCTGTAGACCAGCAGGCGGTCCACGCGGCCCGTCTCGTGCAGGGCCGCGAGATTGGATGGGAAGAAGGACCAGGCCTCGATGCGCTCCAGAGGCGTTTTGCCGGCGTGCAGATAGCACCGCGTCCAACAGCGCGCGCCCAGGGTGATGTCGCAAAACGTTTCGCTGGAGCCGATCAGGCGCGAGGCAACGACGGGATACGGCTTGGCGCAGAAAGGCCGGCAGTCGTGGGTGGATTTTACCGTGGGACCCAGGGACCGCAACAACCGGAGCACGCGGGGATTCATCAGATTATGGATGTGGATGACGTCCGGTTTTTCTGCCTGGATAATGTTCGCGGCCTTGCGCAGGGCCTCGGATTGCTCGCGGATATTCTTGAGCATTCGTTTGCGCAGAGGGGGCGCGTTTAGATGGGGCAGGGCGTACATTCGTCCCGGCTCCTGGATCTCCGACAAATCCGGATTTTGCCCCGTCAGCACGACGGCCTTATGCCCGCTGTTCGTCAACGCCGTGGAGAGCTGTTGGACATGCTTTTCGACGCCGCCCGAACCGGGCAGGCCGATCGGACAATCATTGACCAGCAAGACCTTCATGATGCATCGGCCGCCGATTCCGGCGGACTCTCCTTACGGCTCAAGACAACGGCCATCGCCGCAAAAAGGGCGATAAAATATGTTTGATGAAAGTACCACGGAACCGGGCCGGTGACAAACATGGCCATCCAGAGCCCAAAGGAGGACGCCATGGCCAGCAGGAGGGGATTGTTCGCCAGCTGGCCGGAGCGCACGAGGCGGCGCAGATAGGCCACGGAGGCCCAGATAAAGAACAACAGGCCGGGCAGGCCCATCTTCATCCAGATGTAGAGCCAGGTGTTATGCACGATATTGGTGGGGACCTCGTCCTCTTCGTACAACCCCAGCGGGCTGTGGCGTCCGCCCAGGCCCAGGCCGCGCATGGGAGTCGGGGCGATGTCCTTCAGCGTTTGCTGGGATTCCAGCAGGTGATAGACATTCGAATCCTGCTTCTTGTCCAGGATGGAGAGCGTGCGCTGGGCGATGCGGGCCAGTTTTTCATGGCCGCCGCCGACCGCCATCACGACGCCTGCGCCCAGGACCAGCAGGCAAAGGCTCAGCACGGCGAGCCTCTTTTTTGCGACCGCCTGCGCCCACCAGAACAATAAGCCGAAGGAGGCGGCCAGCCCAACCCACTGCGCCCGGCGATAGGCAAAGAGCACCACCAGCAGGAGCGGAAGGGCGCCTAGCGCCAGAAGCCACGCGGCTCCCGGGCGCACGCGGCGGTGGGCCCAGAGGGAGATGCCCGCCAGCAACAGGGTGATGAAGACCAGCAGGTCGGCTGAATCCATGGTCGCGATGAGAAAGCCGGTTTCGGGGTTGTTGTCATAGGGCCAGCCCCGTCCCGACAGATAGAAGGCCAGGAGGATCAAGGACTTGACCAGCGCGGCGGCCACTAAAACGGCGAGCAGGTGACGGATATGCGCCTCCGTTTGGAGCACCTGCACACACAGATAGAAGCACAGGACCGGAAAAAGAAAATTCATGAAGTCCACGCGGATCATCACAGGATCATTGCCCCGCAGGAGGCCCGCCACCGCGGCGAAGAGCAGTAAAAGGGCGAAGAGGCCCAGGGGTTTCAGGCGCAGAGCGAGCGGGTTTCGCTCGAGCAGGAAGTCTTTGACGAGAAGGACGACGAAGATCCAGAGCAGATAAGAGGTTAGCAGGGGAGGAAGGCCTTGGAACAAGTCGGGATCCGGAATGGCAAAGAACGTCTTGGGGAAGCCGCTGACGGAATCAGAGGTCATGGCCAGGCCGAAGAACAAGGCATAGAGCGCCCAGGCTGGTTTATAAACGGGGAGGACCGTGGCGAAGGCTCCCACCACCAGCACGAGGCCCATCTGCCAGGAGGCGCCCCCCACCACAAGGCCCACAGCCGCGCCGCCCAGCATCACGGCCAGCCAGTGCCCATAACGTATTTTTTGCGCATGGTTGGGGTCTTGCATGTGGCATACAATGCCTCATGAAGGGGCATCCTGCAAAAAAAAAGCCTCCCGGGTGCCCGGGAGGCTTTTTGACAGCCGTCGTTGATTGGTCAGACGCCCACCTGGAACCGGGTAAAGCGGCGGATGGTAATTTCGCCGCCCAGCTCCTTGCCTTTGGCCGCGAGGAGCTCGGTCACGGTTTGATCCGGATCTTTGACGAAGCCCTGTTCGACGAGGCAAATTTGGGAGTAATACTTCTCCAGCTTGCCGCCGACGATTTTCTCGATGATGTTGGCGGGCTTGCCTTCGACCTGCTTGGCGTAGATGGCCTTTTCGGACTCGATGAGATCCTGCGGGACCTCGGAGCGAACCCGGTAGGCCGGATTGCAGGCCGCGATATGCAGGGTGATGTCCTTCACCAATTCCTTGAAGCTCTCGGCCGAGGCGGTTTCCGGCTTTTCACAGCCGACTTCGACCAGCACACCGACCTTGCCGCCCAGGTGAATGTAGCTGGCGATGATGCCGTTGCCCTGCACCTCGTAGCGCATGGAGCGGCGCAGGACAATATTCTCGCCAATCTCCGCGATCTTGGCCACCACCAGATCCTTGACGGATTCCGCCAGGTCGCCCTGGACGGTCTTCGCCTTTTCCACCAGTTCGCGGACGAACGCCTGAAACTTCTCGTTCTTGGCGACGAAGTCTGTTTCGCAGTTGACCTCAATCATGACGCCCATCTTGCCGCCCGAGACAATTTCGGATGCCACGACGCCTTGGTTGGCGACCCGCGAGGCTTTCTTGCCCGCAATGGCGATGCCACGCTCTCTGAGCAATTTGACGGCCGCGGCCTTGTCGCCGTTGGCCTCCACCAGCGCCTTCTTGCATTCCATCATGCCGACGCCGGTCTCTTCGCGCAGTTCCTTGACTAAAGTTGCATTAATCTCTGCCATTCCCTGTACTCCTTAATTTAATGGTTTGCTGGATGAGCCGGCGGTTATTCGGCCTTGGGGGCTTCTTCCGCGGGGGCGGGAGCGGCTTCCGCTGGAGCCTGCTCGCCCTTCGCCGCCTCTTGCGCGGCGGCGGCTTCGGCTTTTACTTCCTCGGCCTTCTGGGCTTTTTCCTTTTCCTTGGCTTCCGCCTTGGCCTTGCGGTTGGCCATGTCGCGCGCCTTGCGCTCTTCATCGGCGGCCTTTTCCCTGGCGGCCTTTTCCGCTTCTGCTGCGGCGCGCTTGCGCGCTTCTTCCGCCGCGACCTTCGCATATTCCGCCTGGGCTTGCTGGATCGTGGCGCCGATCGTGTCGGCAATCAGCTTGATGGCGCGGATGGCGTCATCGTTGCCGGGGACGGGATAATCAACGGGATCGGGGTCCACATTGGTATCCACCATGGCGATGACCGGGATGTTCAGCCGGTTGGCTTCCGCCACGGCGATGGCCTCGCGGTTGATGTCCACCACGAACATTGCGCCGGGCAGGTTCTCCATGTTGGCGATGCCGCTCAAGTTGTAATTCAGCTTTTGCGTTTCGCGGCGGAGCTTGGAGACTTCCTTTTTCGACATCGAGGCGAAGGTCCCGTCTGTTTCATATTTTTCCAGCTCACGCATGCGCTTGACGCTCTTGTGGATGGTCTGGCTGTTGGTTAGTGTGCCGCCGAGCCAGCGGTTGACGACGTAGGGCTGTTCCATCTTGGTGGCCAGCTCCTTCAAGGGTTCCTGCGCCTGTTTCTTGGTGCCGACGAAGAGCACCTTGCGTCCGCGCGCAATGGTGTCATAGATGAACTGGCGGGCCTTCATCAGCAGATCCAGGCTCTGCGTAAGATCAATGATGTAAATCCCGCCGCGCTCACCGAAGATGTAGCGCTTCATCTTGGGATTCCACCGCTTGGTCTGATGACCGAAATGAACACCCGCTTCGAGCAGGTCTTGAATCGTGATGTCCGCACGGACCGTACCTGTACTTGTCGTAACCACAGCAACCTCCAATGTATCTCAGGGCTTGTTGCCCTTGAAAAATCCGCTTTGGATCCGGCAGAGGCGCCGGACCACTCGCTTCCGTTCCGCACAGCGAAACTGGCGGGGACTATATCACCCCGCCGGGAAGCCGCAAGGAGTTTTAAGGATTTTTTTCATGCGGCGGCGGGTTGCTTGTGCGCTTGACTTTTCCATGCTGTTTTGGCCATGGTAGCCGCGAACCAAGGTAAAAGGAGATCCAAATGAAGAAAAAGTTGCTGTTTGTTGCGGTGTTGTTTGTGGCTGTGGCTGGCCAGGCCGCCTTGCTGACCGAAGGAACCAGTGAGCTTGCCGTATCGGGGCTTTGGGATTTCAAGACGGTCAACAACCGCCTGTTGTCTGGCGAAATTTCGTATGGGTATTTCATCATGGATCAAGTGCAGGTGGGCGGCTATGGCGCCTATGAGGATGACGACATGCACCGCACCTGGGGGGTGGGTGTCAAGGGCGAGTACAATCTGGATATGTCCTACCTGGAAATTATTCCGGAGATTGTTCCCTTCGCCGGCGTTTCGATGGGGGTGGCGGGGACCTCGTATGATGTTTCCCTTTCGACCCCGCGGGCGGTGTATGATACCCAGACCAAGCAGGCCTTTGTTGTGTATGACCAGGAAGACGAAAGCGACAGCAACACGGGCTTGAATCTTGGACTGGAAGCGGGCGTGAAGTTTTTCATCACGGACAACCTGGCGATCTCCACCTCGCTGAGCTTTGATATGTGCACCGGGGCCATTTATCCTGATGACAGGGATCTGAAGAAGACCGACACGCGCTTGAATGTTGGCATGCGCTACTACTTCTAGTGCCGGACGGGAAAAACGGGAGGGCGGCCTTATGAAAAAAGCACTGCTTCTTATGGCCGCCCTGCTGGTGTCCGCGACTGCTTGGGGTGATCTTCTGGCGGTGGGCACGCAGGAGGCCTTTGTGGGGGCCGGCTTTGACCGGGACAAGGCGGTTCGTTTTGATGCCGGGTATGGGTATTTTCTTATGTACGGGTTCAGCATGGGCCCGCAGGCATCGTTTATCTTCAAGCACAGCACGGAAACGTGGATGCTGGGGGCTCGCGCGGTCAAGAATATCAATCTCGGGAAACCCATCATCATGCCGTATCTGGCGGCGGGGCTTTTCTATGCGAGCACCGAAAAGGATGGTGGCGGGGATTCCAACGACAGCGCGGCGGTTTTTCGCGGGGATCTTGGGGCCAAGATTCCTGTGGCCCACAACATGACCTTGGGCGCCGCGTTGTTGCTGGAGGCGGGCACCAGCAAGATTTTTGTCCGCGATGGCGATTTGGAACGCACCAATCTCAGCTTTGAGCTGGGCCTCACGTACGCCTTTTGATGGGCGTCAGTAGGTAAAGAGTTCGCTCAAGGTGTAGGTCCGTCCGGTGGCGCGTTGCAACGCGCAGAGGACAATGTTCTTGGTGTTGTCCGTCAGCCAGCGCCCCTTGCAGGCGCGGGCGATCATCTTATGGGTGATGGGCCGCTCGGAGGCGGCGACCAGGTCATGGGGTTTGAGCCCGAGCTGGGCCATGAGTTGGGCGATCGGCTGTTCGCCCATTTGGCGGTCTGGATTCATCGTGGGCTCCTATTCCTTCTCGATGTAGCGGCGGCCTTCCCGGTAGAGCAGAAGACGGCGTCCATAATTCTCGCGCACGCTGATGCGCCCCTCATCCGCCCATGCCAGTTCGATGGCCTGTTGCTGGATCTTGACGGCCTCGTCGAACAGCTCGTTGAAGGCCAGTGCGGCGGCCAGGGTGTCGAGGTATTGATGATTCTGCGGGTCCCGCTCCACGGCGAGCCGGGCATGGCGCAGGGCCAGGCCCTTGTAAAAGGGCTGGGGGTTGGGGTGTATCGCGCACATCCAGGCCAGCGCGTTGTCGGCCTCCGCATGGGACAGCGCTGAGGCTTTCATGTACCAGTAGATCGCCTCATCCAGGTTGTTGGGGGATTCGTATTGGCAGATATCCCCGAGCCATCGCATGGCATAGGGGTACTCTTGATCCGCCGCCTTGCGGTACCAATTCTTGGCCGTCTCGATGTCCTTGGGAACTCCCCGCCCATGCCGGTAATGCCAGCCCATCCCGCTCATCGCGTACTGGTCGCCGGCCTCGGCGGCTTTTCGCCGCCATTCAGCGGAGGCCTTGTCGTCCTGCGGAACGCCATTTCCCTCGAAGTGGCAGTCTGCGATCTGGCGCATGGCCCAGGCGTTGCCGTTGCTGGCGGATGCCTGATAAATCTCCAAGGCCTCTTTGTGCCGGGCCATCAGGGTCAGGCAGTACCCTTTTTCATTCAGCGCGTATTCGTAGTTCTCATTCAGGGCGAGGGCTTCATTGAATTTTTCGAGCGCCGCCTCGTATTGTTTGCTTTGTCTCAGCGCATTTCCCCAATAGGCCAGGGTTTTGGCGGATTGGGGGTTCAACTCCAAGGACTTGGCATAGGCCTGAACCGCCTCTTCATGGCGCTCCAGTTCCACCAGGGTGTCCGCAAGGGCCCGGTAGGTCCAGTCCTCGGGCTCCAGCTCCGCCACTCGTTTTCGGTGGGGCAGGGCTTCTTCATAGAGATCGAATCCGTCTTCCAAGATGTTGGCATACGTGTGATGAATCATGGAGGGCGCATTCGTCATCCGGCCCAGCAATTCCTCGTAGATGGCTTTGCCTTCCTCATATTTCTTGTACGAGCGGCATTGGAGGCCCAGCATCCAGCGGATCAGCAGGTCATCCGGATTTTCGCGCACCAGCTCGCGCAATCCCTCAAAATGCTGTTCCTGCTCCTTGCCGCCGGTCGCGAGACAGGCCAGATGTCGTGAGGCCTTGCCCTTTGGCGAGTGCGCATTCAGCCGTTGCACGCGCTGGAAAACAGGCTTGGAGGTTTCCCGTTCGCCCCGGCTCCGGAAGCAGGCGGCCTGGAAAAACCGGAGGGACTGATGACGGGGATGCTGTTTCACCAGCACCTTGAGCGCGGCCTCCACATCCTTCTGCTGTCCCTCGCTCCAGAGTTCCAGGAGGCGCGCATGCGCCGCATCTGGGCGGGTCGTTTTCAGTTCGCGGATCAGGGCCTTCTGTTCCCGGGTGGGTTGGGCCTTTTGATAGAGGCGGTATCCCTTCATGCCCCAATAGCCGGCGCCGCCGGTGGAGAGCAACAACGCCAGGCTCCCGACGATCAATCCCGTCAAGGCCAGGCCCCGCCCTGATTCCTTTCCCGCGCGGATGGGGCGGAGCGCCAGGGCGCCGCAGGCCACGGCGGCGATGCCGAAGAACAGCCCCACGCCGATGACGCAGGTCCACAGCGCCAGCCAGGCCATGGCCACGCTGGCAATCGCCAGGCCGCAAACGGGAACAGAGCGTTTAGGTGTTACCTGCCTCATGGAGGCATACTATGCGTCATGGCGCCGGCGTTGTAAATCCTCATGGCGGAATTTGGGTGGGATGTGTACTATGCTTTGAGCAAATGGGGGAAGTCGCATGCTGATACACCAACAGGACAAGCCGGCCATGATCTGGGGCGAGCGCTCCATCTCCGTTCTGGACGTGTTGCGCGAGGCCGCCGGACGGGCGCAACACTTGAAGGTTCAGGCGGGTGACCGCGTGATGATCTTTTCCGAGAACCGCCTGGAATGGGTCTATTCCCTCTACGCCGCCTGGCAGAACAAGGCCATCGTGGTGCCGGTGGATCACCTCTCCACGTCCGAAGAGCTGGCCTATATGGTGGAGGACTGCCAGCCCGCGGTGCTCACTTGTTCCACCGAACGCCGCCCGGTGGTTCTGGAGGCGCTGAAAAAATCCAAACACCAGCCCGTGCTCCTCCCCATCGAAGAAAGCGCCCCCGCCGCGCAGGCCCCGGCGGCCGGCGGTTTTCCCAAGCCGCCGCCGGAACAGACCGCGCTGATCATGTACACCTCCGGCACCACCGGAAGTCCCAAGGGGGTCATGCTGTCCTTCGACAACCTCTATGCCAACATCCAGGCCGTGAGCCACGATGTGCCCATCTTCACGGCGGAGGACCGCGTGCTGGCGCTGTTGCCCCTGCATCACATCCTGCCGCTGATGGGCTGTGTGGTGATCCCTTTGTTCACGGGGGCCACCACCGTCTTTGCCACGTCGCTGGCCTCGGAGGACATCATCGGCGCCCTGCAAAGAAATCGCGTGACCATTATCATTGGCGTTCCCCGTTTTTATGCGATGATCCGCAAGGGCATCCGCGACAAAATCAACAAGAGCCCCGTGGCCCGCACGCTCTTTTCGCTGGCGGGCCGGGTTCAGTCCCGCGCCTTCTCCAAGCGCCTCTTTGGCGCGGTGCACCGCAAGTTTGGCGGATGCCTGAAGGTTCTGGTCTCCGGCGGCGCCGCGTTGGATCCCGAGGTGGAACGCGATTTGATCACGCTGGGATTCGAGGTGCTTCAGGGCTTTGGCATGACCGAGGCCGCTCCGATGATCACGTTCCCCAGGCCGGGCCATACCAAGTTCGGGTCCTGCGGCCAGGCCCTGCCCGGGCAGTCGGTCAAGATCGTGGAGGGCGAGGTGGTGGCCTCCGGGCGCAATATCATGAAAGGCTATTACCACAAGCCGGCCGAGACCGCCGAGGCCGTAAGGGAGGGCTGGCTGTATACCGGCGATTTGGGGCATCTGGATGCGGATGGGCACCTGTTCATCACGGGCCGCAAGAAGGAACTGCTCGTGCTCCCCAATGGCAAGAAGATCAATCCCCTCGAGGTGGAGTCGCGCCTGCTGGGCATGTCCCCCGCGCTGAAGGAGGCGGGGGTTCTGTTCAAGGATGGCGTTCTTCAGGCCCTGCTGGTGCCGGATCAGGAAAAGCTGGCCGCTGACGGGGTGGCCCATGTAGAGGATTGGGCCCGCTGGGAAATTGTGGATGCGTACAATCAGGGTGCTTCTCCCTCCAAGCGCATCATGCGGGTCCATATCCTGAACCAGGAATTGCCCAAGACCCGGCTGGGCAAGCTCAAGCGCTTTCAACTGGAGGCGCTGGCGGGCGCGCCCGAGGAGCAGAAAAAAGAAGAGGAGGCTCCAGATACTCCGGAATACGGTGCGATTCGTGACTTCCTCCAGAATGAGTTGGAGCGCGCCATCGGCGCGGACGATCATTTCGTCATGGATCTGGGGCTGGACTCGCTGACGCGCGTCAGCCTTCAGGTGTTTCTGCAAAAAACGTTTGGCGTCGAGGTGAATGAGAAACTGCTGGCGGCCTGCCACACCGCCCGCCGCCTGGCGGTCTATATCGCCGAGCATAAGACACGGCTCGAGGTGGAGGCCGTCAACTGGACGGAGATTCTCCAGGCGCCGGTGGAGGTGAAGTTACCGAGCACCTGGAAGACCCTGGTCCTGATCAATACCCTGGCTCGCTGGGGCTTGCGCCTGTGTTTCCGGTTGCGGGGCTCAGGCCTGGAAAATATCCCACCCGCCCCCTTCATCCTGGCCGCCAACCATCAAAGCTATGTGGATGGCGTTCTCGTCACGG
Source organism: uncultured Verrucomicrobiota bacterium (assembly GCA_964521805.1). Lineage (GTDB taxonomy): Bacteria > Verrucomicrobiota > Kiritimatiellia > CAIQIC01 > GWF2-57-35 > CAZFSE01. The sequence goes on along the minus strand of CAZFSE010000028.1, from coordinate 16,259 downwards.
CTTTCCTGCCCGCCAAGGTGCTGGAGCAGACCTTCTTTTACGCGAAGAAAAAGCATGTGCGCAACGCCTGGATGCAGTTCATGGCGGACACGAACAACATCATCGTCGTGGACAGCGACCACGACCTGAAGAGTTCCCTGCTTGCCTTGGCCGCCGTGCTGAGGAGAGGGCAAAGCCTGATCATCTTTCCCGAGGGCACGCGCACCCGGGATGGAGCGTTGGGCGATTACAAAAAAACCTTTGCCATCTTGAGCCGCGAGCTGAAGGTGCCGGTGGTTCCCGTGGTGATCCAAGGCGCCTTCGAGGCCTTGCCCCGGGGCTCCCGCCTTCCCAAATTCAACACCCCCGTGTCGGTGCGGTTCCTGCCGCCCATCGTTCCCGCAGGCTTGAGCGTGGACCAAATACGCGATCAAACCCGGGATGCCGCTGGAAAATCCCTGGAACGAAAATGAATTCAGCCGGGTTGCGCCGCCGGATGCTTAGCCCGCGCTAAAGGAAGACTTTGCCTTGTTTTTCTTGTCGCGCTTGGCTTGCTTTTTCTCGGCCATGGTTTTGAGCGGCTGTTTCTTGGTGGCTTTTTTCGAGTCGTGCGATTTGGACATGTCCGTGGTCTCCTCTTGTACAGGACCCAAACACCAGCGCCATGCCGTGTTCAGGGTGGGGAGCCTACCGTGTTCTTTCTTGCAAGGCAATGGCCATTTGCCCCGCCGGAAAAATCCAAAAAAACAAGGATTGACATGCTTTATCAATTCCGGTATAGGCTTGCGCAACGATGAGAGGTGAGGAGCTGGCGCTCGATGGAATCAGGAGGAGGAATGGCATGAAAAAAATGATGATGTTGTTGTGTGGCGTGATGGGATGTGCGGGGTCTGCCCTGGCGGAGATCATCTTGTGGCAGGAAGACTTCTCCAATGCGGATGCCTGGAGCATCATCGCCAATCCCAGCAATGATGCCTCCGTGGTGTCGGACGGCACGTATGGCTATTTCTCAGAACCCTCCCCTGGCCTGACCTGGCCGGCGGGACCCGCGTTTGGCCCGACGAACCGGATCGCGTTCAGCCCCTGGCTGAAGGAGCAGTACGCCTTTGGGTTCACCGTGGATTCCATCAGCGGCTCGATGAGTTTCGACTTTGGCCTCGATTGTTTTTCGAATGGTGTCTACGTGGCCACGGTTTGGGATATTTTCCCCAACCAGGCCTTTACCGGTACAACCAACATCAATTTGGGTGCGTTCAGTTTTGACTCGACGATTGATAGCGTGACGCCCAAGCTGACCCTGCACACGGGCGAGGGCGGCCAGACCCTTGTCTTTGACGGGATGGTGATGGCGCAGGCCATTCCAGAGCCCGCCACGCTGGCGCTGTTTGGCCTTGGTGGCGTGCTGGGGCTTGGCCTGTGGCGGGCGCGGCGCCTTCCTCGATAAGGCGCGGCTTGGTCAGGGCTCCGTGATTCTTTCCAGGCGAAGTTCCCGGAAATTGCCGGTGCTTCCGGCGTGGTCAGCAGACCACGCCAGGACCAGCACCTGACGTCCCGGATCCAATTGAACCTCGCCCAAATCCACGGACTTGAAGATGTGCCAGCCTTTGGTTGGGGCCAGCTTTCGCTCGTGAAGGGGCTGGCCGTTCACCAGCAGGGCCATTGTGGTGTCCGCATCGGGCGTGGCATAGGTTATGGTGGCGCGGTAGGCTCCGCCCCGCGCCAACTCCACCGGCCAGGCAATTTGTTCGCCGGGCGCCCAGAACCCGATGTTGGGCGGGTTGTTCACCCACTCCACGCGCACCGGGCTGTTTGAGCGGATGGTCATGTTCAGCGCGTTGAACCTCATCTGGTTTTCCAGGGGAGGGTGGGGCTGTTCCTCGAAGGCCGCCCGCAGGCGAGCCTGGCGCAGATTGATGAACGAATCCTCCTGGTCGGCTTGGTCGAGGGTGATGGTGTGCGCCCCCGCGGAGAGCTTCAGGCGGCCCAGGGACTGGTCTTCATACTGGTGCCAGCCCAGGGTGTTCCGGATGGGCGAGGCCAGCCGTCGCACGCCGTCCACCCAGACCCCCACGCGATTTTTGCCGCTGGTGTTGGCGGCGTGGATGACCAGGTCATACACGCCTTCCGTTTCCACGGCGATCTTCCAGGTGACGCTGTCGCTGTTGCTCCAGTAACCCGCATTGGGCCAGGCGGGCCCCCATTCCATGCGGAGCTCGCCTTTTTCTCCGGGGGTCAGCACGGCGGTTCGGAGCGTCATGAGAATCTCCTCCGGACCGGCTTGTTCCGGGGCCCAGCGCGGGGACGCCATGACGGCCGCGCGCAACAGGGAGTTTTCCTGGGAGTGACGGCTGTTCATGGCTTCAAACGCGGAGTGCAGGGCTTCCTCAGAGTCCTTGTAGGGATCAAAGGAGGGCGCGGAGTCGTAATAGCCGGTGATGCCCCACAGGACATCCCGGCTGTATTCAATGCGCTTCCAATTCCAGAAGGTCCAAGGCCAGCCGTAGTAATCAAAAACTTCCCGATACCGGAGGAAGGTTTCCACGCCCCCGCGGTCATGCAGGATGGTGTTGAATTCCCCGACGTAGCAGGGCACGCCATAGGAGAGCGCAGACCGGTTGAAGGTGGGCAGTATGCGCCCGGGCGCGGCAAAGGCCTCCTCGCCGTTCTGCGGATAATAATGAAAGCTGTAGGCCACGTTCTCCCAGCCCATGCCGGAGGGGTGGGGCAGGCGGTGGAAGCCAATCAGCCCGTCTTCCATGATGATGATTTGCCTCGACCCCGTCTCGCGGATGGCCTTGTACATTTCATCGTACAGGCGGACCATGTCATCGAAGGGCGCGGTGAAGGCCTCGTTAAGCAGGTCATAGCCGGCAACGGCAGGCCGGTCCTTGTAGCGCTGGGCGATGGTGCGCCACCAGTCCACCGATTGCTTCTTGAACTTCGGATCCGCCCACAGGCCGGAATCCGCCGGTTCTCCCATGATGACGGCCTTGTCCGACTGCGTTCCCGGCGCCCCGTGCAGGTCCAGGATGGCATAGAGCCCATGCCGTTCGCACCACTCCACGAAGCGGTCAATATAGTCGAGCCCCTCATAGGCCGGATCGCTGGCCACGCGCCACCAGATGGGCAGACGGATGCAGTTCATGCCGGACTCGGCGATGCGACGCACGTCGTCCTCGGTGAAGAAGTTGTCCCGGTAGGTCTTCATGAGTTCGCGCGAGGCGGCCTCCCCAAAGCGGTCGGTGAGGAGGTCCCACAGTTCCTTCTCGGATTGCAGGGGCAGATTCTCGTCGAGGCCAATCATCCAGGGCTCGATCAACAGCCAGCCACCGGCGTTGCACCCGCGCAAATGGACTGGAGTGCCCTGTTCATTGACAATGGCCATGCCCTCCGCCCGGAGAAACGTCAAGGGCGTGGAGGCTGGCATGCGGGCGGGTGGAGGTGAAACACAGGAGGTGGCCAGGGCCAGCACAAGGAAGGCGAACGCTCTTGGAAGAAGCTGGCGGCGAACTTTTGAGGTTGTCATGCAATTCCTTTCTTTTGAACATGGGCCCCGCGCATGGGGCCTTGAAATGGGCTGTCATTCCGGCCATTCCACCATGAAGCAATTATGGGCGCCGGGAACGCCGTCCCGCGCCCATTTTCCGATAAAGACTTTCGGCCCCGGACGCCGTTCCTGCATGATGTCGGAAAAATTATTAAAGACGAACGGATCCCGGCTGGCCCATTGCTGGCCCTGCTCGGTGGTGAGCAAGCCCAGCCAAAACCAACAGCCGTTGGGAAAGAGGGAGGCGACAAAGTCATTCTCTTCCCGGCTGGTGATGCTCAGCAGGTGGCCGCCCAGTTCCTCGCAGAACACGCGGGCCTCCTCCCAGGTTTTGTAGAGCGGGATGTAGAGATACCGCCGCCCCTGCCACTCGGCGGCCAGCTCGCGCAGGCGGCGGAGGTCCTTGCGTCGCAAGGCAATCAGGGTTTCCAGGTTGCGGACTTGGGCCGCGCGGCGAAAGTCGCCGCGCCACTTGTTGAGCAGGAACTCATACTCCTGCACGGGCATCGTATCGCAGGAAAAATCAAATTGTGGCGGCGGTTGCTGGCTGAAAAAGCTGATGGTGGACAGCCGGTTGGCCCCGCACATCACGACATCCAGCGGCAGGCCCCGCAAGGGTTCCAGGCTGGTGATCTGGTTGGCGTGACAGCCCAGGACCTTGAGGGTGGACCCGCGAAGGGGTTCCAGGCTGGTGATCTGGTTGTCGCCGCAGTGGAGCTCCTTGAGCGGCATGCCGCGGAGGGGCTCCAGCGAGGCCATGCGGTTGCCATTGCAGATCAGCGTGGCCAGGGGCATGCCGCGCAAGGGTTCCAGATCGGCGATGCGGTTGGCACTGCAGATCAGGGTGGTCAGCTTCATGCCGCGCACCGGCTCGAGGCTGTCCAGCTGGTTGCCCCAGCAACAGAGGAAGGTCAGGGGCATTCCGCCCACCGGTTCGAGCGAGGGGATCCGGTTGTCCGAACAGTTCAGCAGGGAGATGTGCTTTCCCCGCAGGGGGGCAAGGCTCTCAATGCGGCATCCCTCGCACATGACGCTTTCCAGCGGGGCGCTGGACAGGGGCTCCAGGCTGGCCACCGGGTTGCCGGTGCAGTTGAGCACCACCAGGGGCATGCCACGCAAGGGCTCCAGATCGGTCACGGCGTTGTTTTGGAAGGCGAGGGTGGTCAGCGGAATGCCGGCCACCGGCGCCAGGCTCGAGATGCAGGCCGGAGGGATCTCCAGTGCGAGCCCGTTGTTGGACATGCGCAGGTGGAAGGGCAGGCTTGGCCACGCCTTCTCCAGCTTGTCGCGCCAGTCGAGCAGGTGCTGGTTCAACTCCTCCTGGCGGATAGCCCGCGCCTGTCCCGCCCGCGCTTTTTCGCGGCGCTCCGGGTCTGGATAGGAGTCCAGCACTTCCTGGTACAACGCGGTGGCGACCTCGTAATGGCCTTGTTGGAACTGGCGTTCCGCGACATCCAGCAGGTCGGTCAGGCGCGGTGCGCTCAAGGTATGGATGCGGACGCGGGAAAGGATGGTGCGGGTTCGCCATCCCACCAGGCCCACGGCGGTGCGCTCCGCGCCCGAGAGGGGATCGGGGTCCACGAGGTTGAACAGCTCCTCCTCATTCAGCGAGGCCCGGAGCCGCGCACCCACGCGCTCGATGCAGACCCGGTATTTTTTTCCGCGCAGGAGGGGGTTCACCGCCTTCTGCAGGGAAAGTTGCTTTTCAACCCGGTTGAGCACATGCACCGTATTGTCGAATGCGCCAAACTCAAATTTGTATCCGCTGGAGGGAATGTCCACCGTGCTGGCCGCCGGGATGCCGCTGATAAAGCATCCCAGCGAGGCGGGGTTGATGGCGTCCTGGTGGCACTCGAATTCCAGGCGGACATCCACCGGCAGTTTGCCCTTGAAGACCACCACCTGCGGCTCGCCTTCGTATACGCACAGCCCGTCGTTCCTGAACTCGTGCCGCCCCCCCCGGATGTCCCAGCGATCCAGGACATCGTCCTGCAGGAAGGTTTCCTCCACCACCAGGTGCCAGACCTTCCCCAGTTGGTAATCCTCAATATCCGCCTGCAGGGCTTTGACGCTGGCATAACGCTCGTCCGGGTAGGTGGCGAGCGCCTTCATCGCGATTTCAGAGAGGGCCGACGGGATCACCCCGCCCAGACAATGCGGACGCTCTTTCTGCCGGGCCGTTTCCTCGGCCTCATTGAAGGAGGCCGGCGGGCGAATGTCGCCCGCCAGGATGCGCGCGAGCACCTCCCGCATGTCCTTTCCGCCGACGGGCGCACGCAGGGTCAGGATGCTGTAGAGCGTGGCGCCCAGCGAATAAACATCGGACTGCATATCGCCGATGAATCCGCCGGGTCCCAGACGCTCCGGCGCGATGAAACCTGGCGTTCCCTGAACAGAATTGCTGGATTCGCGGGTGGTGGCGCGTCCGAGATCCTTCGACGTTTCCTTCTGGAGGGAGGATCTGGGCTCCTCGGCTGGACGGAGGGCGCCCTGTTCCGCCGCCGTGGAGGGGCTCCCCATCACCTCGGACAAGCCCCAATCCATGACCAGCACCTCGCCGTAGTCGCCAATCATGATGTTTTCCGGCTTGATGTCACGGTGAATGACGTCTCTCGAATGCGCAAAGGCCACGGCGTCGCAGACCTTCTGGAAAATGTTCAGCAGGCGGCTGAGCGGATAGAGTTCGATGAAGGAGGCTTCCCCGCGGCGGAGGCCCAGCAGGATGTCGGTCAGCGTGATGCCGCGGACGTACTTCATCGTGTAAAAGATTCGGCGTTGCTCCGTAAGGCCCACCTCATGGACCGGAATGATGTTGGGATGCTCCAGGCGCGCCGTGATGCGGGCCTCCTTCAGGAACCGCTCACAGCCACCGGGCGAGAGAAACTCCTCCCGGCGGAGGATTTTCATGGCCACCTCGCGCTGGCACGCCTGGTCGGAAGAGGCAAATACCATGCCCATGCCGCCCTTGCCGACCTCCTTGCCAATGGCATAAATGCGCTTGCTGGCCACAGAGACAATGTCCCCTTCGGCGATGTTCGGAGAGTCCTCTGCCGTGATGTCCAGCTCGCTCCATTCTCCCAAGGAAGATCGATTGGAGAGTTGATCGTCCGTCACCAGATCAAGAGGCTGGGTGGGTCGGAAGGATGCAGGAGATTGTCCTTCCGCGGACTCTCGAAATGTGTTGAGATCATCTGACATATCGGCTTGAGAGTAATCATTTTTGCTTGGGACCGCAACCAAGGAATGAGGGGGCTCTTCGATTTTCCCCGACAGCAACTGGACCTCGCAGAATGCATTTGTTGGGGGGGGTGACCTGTACGAACAGGGCGGATGGTCTTGATTCTTTAAGATTTTTTGCGTATTCATAGACCCTGTGCCGGTTTACACCATGCCAAAAAAGGAGGCGGGGAATGCGATTTAGTCTCAAATCCAAGGTCATCATGCTGGCGGTGGTGGTTTCCCTGTTGCCTTTGGGCGTCATGCTGACGCTCACCAACCGGGAGAAGGAACTGGTAAAACAGGCGGTCAGCAAGGAGCTGACGGATCTCGCCAGCAAGAACATCGCCCAGATTGTGCGGGACGTGTACGCGCTATGCGAAAGCTCCGTGGAGCTGATGACCAGCTTTCTCGATCAGGGGCTGAAGTCCTCCTTGGTCTTGATGGAAAAAGGCGGCGGCCTTGTCCTGGACCCGGTGGCCCTGGAGTCGTGGACGGCGCTCTGGCCGGATGGGCGGGTGGTCTCGAACGTGCAGATGGCCGCCATGATGCATGCCGGGCAGGCCTTCTCGCCCACGAAGGATATGGCCGTTTATGTGCCCTTGGTGGACGATGTGCGCGAGATTAACGGCATGGTGTGCTCGGTCTTTCAGCGGGTGAATGAGCAGGGGGACATGATGCGCGTGGCGTCCTCGGTGACCAATTCGGCGGGCCATCGGGCGGTGGGGACCATTTTACCGGCGGTGCGAAGCGACGGAACGCCGGACCCAGTCGTGGCGGCCGTGCTGAATCGGCAGGTGTACCGCGGGCTGAATCCGGCACTCGGCGGCATGTTTCTCACGGCGTATCAGCCGGTCCTTTCTCCAGAGGGCCGGGTCATTGGCATGCTGGGGGTTGGCTGGAAGATGGACGCCGGCAACAGCCTGGTCCGGGCCATTCAGTCCGTCAAGGTGGGAAAGACCGGCTATGTCTGGGTGGTGGGTGGCAAGGGCGATTTGAAGGGGACGTATATCATTTCCAAAGATGGCCTGCGCAACGGCGAGAACATTTTGGGGATGAAGGATTCCAGCGGACATGCCTTCATTGAATCCATTGTCAACAAGGCCCTCTCAAAACCGGGCGGGGAGATCCAGTATGAGAAGTATCCCTGGAAAAATGACGACGATCCGGCGCCCCGGATGAAGATTGCGGCCTTCACCTATTTTGCGGACTGGGATTGGGTGATTGCGGCCGGCGCCTATGAGGATGACTTTTTGGATGCGCAGGCCCATGTGGAAGGCGTCATGAACCGGCTGATGGCCAGTCTGACGGGTGCCGGCGCGGTATTGCTTGTGCTGTCGCTCATCCTGGCGCTGATCCTGGCGGCGCGCCTGACGCGCCCCATCGAGAAGGTCAATGCCATCGCCGTCCTGGTGGCTCATGGCGACCTCAAGGGCGCGTCCGAGCAGATGCTCCGGGATGGGCTCACGACCGAGCAGTGCGAAGAACGCCAGGCCCGCATGGATGAGGCCCAGCAACTGGCGTGCGCGTTTCGACGCATGATCGAGGCGCTGATGTCGCTGATCAGCCAGGTCCAGCGCTCCGGCATCCAGGTGACGACGTCGGCCACGGAAATCTCCGCCTCGGCGCGCCAGCTCGAGGCGACCGTGAGCGAGCAGGCGGCCTCGACCAGCCAGATCACCTCGACGACCAAGGAAATCAGCCAGACGGCGCACCAGCTGGTCCAGACGATGGATAGCGTGGCCGCCGGTGGCGCGCAGACCGCCTCGCTGGCTGGCGAAAGCCAGCACAGCCTGCAGGGCATGGAGGGCACCATGCGTGAGCTGATGAGCGCGACGGGCTCCATCTCCTCCCGGCTTTCCACCATCAGCGAGAAGGCGAACAACATCGAGAGCATCGTCACCACCATCACGAAGGTGGCGGATCAGACCAATCTGCTTTCGCTCAATGCCTCCATCGAGGCGGAGAAGGCCGGCGAGTATGGCCTGGGCTTCTCCGTGGTGGCTCAGGAAATCCGGCGGCTGGCGGACCAGACCGCCGTGGCCACGCTGAACATCGAAGGCATGGTGCGCGACATGCATTCCGCAGTCTCCGCCGGCGTCATGGAGATGGACAAGTTCATTGACCAGGTGCGGCGCGGCGTGGAGGAAGTGGCTCGGATTGGCGGGCGGCTGGGGAGCATTATCACCCAGATTCAAACGTTGAACCCCCAGTTTGAGCAGGTCCGCCAGGGAATGCAGGCGCAGAGCGAGGGCGCGGAGCAGATCAGCCATTCCATGGTGCAGTTGAGCGAGGCGTCCTCGCAGACCAAGGCTTCGTTGCAGGAGTTCAATAAGGCGACTCAACAACTGACCTCGGCCGTTCAGGATTTGCGGCAGGAGGTTTCGCGGTTCAAAGCGGGCTGAGATGCTGAGCATCCTTTTCCATATTGGAAGCGATCGCTATGCGCTGGACGGCCGCGATGTGGTGGAGATTATCCCCATGGTGCGGTTTAAGGAGCTTCCGCGTGCGCCGGACTATGTCCTGGGCCTGTTTATGTACCGGGGGGCGGCGGTTCCCGTCCTGGACCTCTGCCGCATGGCCGGCAAGCCCGCCGCCCGCCCCGCCATGAGCACGCGCATTTTGCTGGTGAACTATGCCGCGCCCGATGGCGCCACGCATATCCTCGGTTTGGTTGCGGAGAAGGTGACGGATGCCCTGCAGGTGGAGGCGTCCAGCGCCCAGCCGTCCGGTGTGGCGGTGAAGGACGCCCCCTGGCTCGGGGAGGTGGACTCCTCCGCGCAGGGCCTGATTCAACGCATCCGCGTGGGCGACCTTTTGCCCGCCGAGGTGCGCCAGCACTTGTTTGCGGAAGGAGCGGCGGCCCCATGAACAAGCCGCTTCAACAGCTGGAGGACTTGCTCCGCCGCACGATGGGGGCGGACCAGCATGCGCTGGCGCCCGTGGCGGTTCATCAGCAGGCCGCGCGCCGTATGGAGGCCCTGAACATCGAGTCGCTTCAGGACTATGCCGCGCTGGTGGAGCGCTCTCCGGAGGAGCTGGGGGAGCTGGTGCATGAGCTGGTGGTCTCGGAGACCTGGTTCTTCCGCGATGAGACACCCTTTTCATACCTCCAGGATTATGTGCGGTCGGAATGGCTGTCCGCTCATCGCGGCGAGACCTTGCGCGCACTTTCCATTCCGTGCGCCACGGGGGAGGAGTCGTACTCGCTGGCCATGGCTCTGCTGGAGGTTCCCCTGGAGAGAAAGCAATTCCAGGTGGAGGCGGTGGACATCAGCAGGCGGGCCCTGGAGCATGCCCGGCGCGGCTTGTACAACCGCCACGCCTTTCGTGGCGCGACGAATACCCCCTTTATGCGGCATTTCCAGAAAACCCCGCAGGGCTATCAGCTTTCGGAGGCTGTCCAGGGCTGTGTACAGTACGTGCAGGCCGGCGCGGTGGACTTCGCAGAGCGCGCGCAGGAGGGGGCCTATGACGTGATCTTTTGCCGCAACCTGCTCATTTACCTGGATGCGGAAACTCGCCGCCGGCTGGTGGCGGGCCTTGACCGCCTGTTGAGGCCGGGTGGTCTGTTTGTACTGGGCCATGCGGAGGCGCCGTGCGTTTTTCTTCCACAGTATGAGACGGTGCCGGTCCCCGGCGCCTTCGCCGCCCGCAAGCCGGTCTCGCCCCGCCCTGCATCTGCGCGCTCCGCCCTTTCTCTGCCGCGCGTTGAGCCCTTGCGTGTTTCCTCTCCCGCCGTTCACCCGCCTGTTGTGCCCGCGCCGCTCAAGGTGGAGCCCAAGAAGGCGGCGGATCCGGCCACGTTGCTTCTGCACGCGCGCGCCAGTGCGGACAAGGGGGAGTATGGCGAGGCCCGGAAGCTTTGCTCCGAATTGCTGAAGAAAATTCCGGCGTGCGCGGAGGCGTATTATCTGCTGGGCGTGGTCGCTTTGGCGGAGGGCCATGCACAAAAGGCGGTGGAGCTTTTTCAGAAGACGTTGTACCTGGAGCCGGACAATCTGCAGGCCGCGGTCCAGCTCGATTTGTTGTCGAACAAGGCCGGCGCTCCGGTGCGGACTGAACGCTACCGCCGGATGGCCGACCGCATCGCGCGCGGGGAAGGGGTGGCTGGATGAGCGAGCCCATCAATAGCGGGATTTCCAACGCTGAGTATTGCTGGAATCGCATCGGCCTCTTTGGCGATTCTTCCTGCCCCCGGCTGGCCGAAGTGATCCATTGCCAGAATTGCCCGGCGTATGTGGAGGGCGGACGCGGCCTTCTCGACCGCGCGCCGCCGCCCGACTATCTCGATGAGTGGACGCGCCTGCTCGCCCAGGCCAAGGACGCCGCGCCGGTGGATGACTTCTCCGTGCTGGTTTTCCGGGCCGGAGGGGAGTGGATGGCCCTGAATACCCTGCTGTTCGAGCGGATTGCCTCCCTGCGTGCGGTGCATCGCATTCCGCACCGCACCGGGCGTGTCTTGCGGGGGCTCGTCAATATAGACGGCGAGTTGTTGCTGTGCGCTTCGCTGGAGGGACTGATGGGGCTGGACGCTGTGAATCCCCCGGCAGAGCCTTCTCCGCGTTCGCGCATGATCGTGGCCGCGCGCCGGAGTGAGCGGTGGGTTTTTCCGGTGGAGGAGGTGCTGGCCCTTCATTCCGCCAGCCTCGCCCGCATAACCAAGCCGCCGGCCACCGTGACGCAGTCGGCGCTGTCGTTTGCCAAAGGCATTTTTGAGGTCCAGGGCCATGCGGTGGCGCTCCTGGATGAGGCGGCCCTGTTTGATGGATTGCAAAAGAGCATGAATACATGAGCGGAGACTTGGACAATCTGGCGGATGCCGGCATGCTGGACCTGTTTCGCATGGAGGTGGAGACCCATGTGGCTTCCCTCGAAACCGGGCTGGTGGATTTGGAGAGCGGGCCGGTCAACCGCGAGCGCGTGGAACCGCTGATGCGGGCCGCTCATTCGATCAAGGGGGCCGCGCGCATCATGGGCTTGAATTCCGCTGTAAGCCTGGCGCATGGAATGGAAGACATCTTTGTGGCCGTCCAGGAGGGGACGTTTACCCTCTCGGCACCTGCCATTGACCAGTTGTTGAAGGGCGTGGACCTCTTCAAGCGACTCTCCGTGGTGGCCGCCGAGCAGATTGTCACCTGGCTGGACCAGCATGCCGCTGAGGTGGGCGCTCTGGCGCAGGACATGATCCGTCTTCGCGAGGGTGGTGCGCCAGCGCCAGCACCCACGGCACCGCCTGCGCCGCCCGCCTCCGCGGCTACACCGCCGGCACCCGCCGCGCCGCTGGCACCTGCGGCGGCACCCGTCGCCGTTCCCTTGACCCCTGCCGCCGCCCCCGCGGCGGTGGAGGAACGCGCGGGCGTGGATAGCGCCGTGCGGGTCACCTCCGAGACCTTGAACCGGCTGATGGGGCTCGCCGGCGAATGCATGGTGGAGGCTCGCCGCCTCGCCGTGTTTGGGCGCAGTTTTCTGCAAAGCAAGGACCACCAGTTCGAGCGGCAGGCCCTGATCGAACGGCTCCTCGACGCCGCCCGGAAGGATCCCTCCGGTGAGCGGGTGCGTGTCCTGGCGCAGGAGATCCTGGAAAAATCCCAGAAATCGCTGGTCTCTCTCGGGGAGACGCTGGCGCAGTACGGCGACTATTCCATCCGCTCCGAGGAGCTGACCACGCGCCTCTACAATGAGGCCATCGCCGCCAAGATGCGGCCTTTCAGCGATGGCACCAAGGGCTTTCCCCGCATGGTTCGTGACCTCGCCCGGGAGCTGGGTAAAAAAATCCACCTGAAATTTGTCGGTGAGTCCACGCGGGTGGACCGGGAAATCCTGGCCCGGCTCGAGGCGCCTCTGAATCATCTTCTTCGCAATGCCTGTGATCATGGCCTTGAAACGCCGGAACAACGGTTGGCCGCCGGCAAGCCGGAGGAGGGCGAGATCACCCTCGAAGCCGCCCACAAGGCCGGCATGCTGTTTATCACCGTGTCGGATGATGGGCGGGGAATTGATCCCGAGGCCGTCCGCCGCAAGGTGATCGAAAAAAAGCTGGCCACTCCGGAGATGGTCGCGAACATGTCGGAATCCGAGCTGATGGATTTTCTTTTCCTGCCCGGTTTTTCAACCGCGAGTTCCGTCACCCAAATTTCGGGGCGTGGCGTGGGCATGGACGTGGTTCAGACAATGATTCAGGAGGTCGGCGGACTGATCCGCGTGCATTCCGAGCTGGGCAAAGGCGCCTCCATGCAACTTCAGTTGCCCCTGACGCTGTCGGTGATCCGGGCGCTGATTGTGGAGGTGGCGGGGGAGCACTATGCCTTCCACCTCTCGCGTGTGGACCGGGTGCTCAAGATTTCAAAAGACGCCATCCAGCAGGTGGAGGACCGCCAGTATGTCTCACTGGATGGCGAGAACATTGGCTTGATCCCGGTCCGCCTGCCGTTGGGCATCGAGGAAACCAGCCCGCCCGAAGAGCCGTTCCCCATTGTGGTGATCAGCGACCGTCTCAACCGCTATGGCGTGGTGGTCTCCGCCCTCGTGGGCGAGCGCGAGCTGGTCGTGCGCCCGCTGGATGCCCGGCTCGGTAAGATCCCCGATATTGGCGCCGCCGCGATTTTGGAGGACGGCTCAACCGTGCTGATCCTGGATGTGGATGACCTGGTGCGTTCGATTGACCACCTCCTGGCGGCCGGGACCACCGGACGCATGACCCGCCTGGAGTCCGCGCACAAAAGCGCCGTGGGCCGGCGCATCCTGGTGGTGGATGATTCCATCACCGTCCGCGAGGTGGAGCGGCGCCTGCTGGAGAATCATGGATACAAGGTGGACGTGGCCGTGGATGGCATGGATGGCTGGAATCGCGCCCGCGAGAGCCGTCCCGGCCTCGTGATCACCGACATTGACATGCCCCGCATGAACGGCATCGAACTCGTCACCCGTTTGAAAAAAGATTTGGCCTTGAAGGATATCCCGGTCATGATCGTTTCCTATAAGGACCGGGAAGAGGACCGCCTTAAAGGGCTGGAGGCGGGTGCGGATTATTATTTGACGAAAAGCAGTTTCCATGACGCCAGCCTGCTCGAAGCCGTGCGGCGATTACTGGGGGAGGATGCCTGATGCGCGTAGCCATTGTGAACGATATGCGGCTGGCGGTGGAGGCCTTGCGGAAGGTCGTCGCCAGCGTTCCCGGATACGAAGTGGCCTGGGTGGCCCTGGATGGATCGGAGGCGGTGGACAAGTGCTCCGTGGATGTGCCGGATCTGATCCTGATGGATTTGATCATGCCCGTCATGAATGGCGTGGAGGCCACCCGGCGCATCATGGAGAAGTCCCCCTGCGCCATTCTCGTGGTGACGGCCACCGTCAGCGGCAATGCCGCCCTGGTCTTTGAGGCCATGGGCCATGGCGCGCTGGATGCCGTCTGCACACCTGAGCTGGGCCCCAAAGGCGGCTTGGAAGGCGCGGCGCCTCTCATCGAAAAAATGACGACCATGAGCCGGCTGATCCACCGCCAGGCGATGGTTGAGCCGGTGGTGGATGACTCGACCACCCAGGCGGCGCACTCCTCCATGGTTCCGCTCGTGGTGATCGGCGCCTCGACCGGCGGCCCCAAGGTCATGGGCGAAATCCTGAGGGTTTTGCCGCGCGATCTGAACGCCGCGCTGATCCTGGTCCAGCATGTGGATGAGCAATTCGCGCCCGGCATGGCGGAATGGCTGTCCACCCAGGGGCCCTTGCCCGTCCGCCTCGCCGCCGTGGGCGACCGCCCCCGCGCGGGTGAGGTGCTGATGGCCGCTCGGAATGACCACCTTATCCTGGATTCCCAGCAGGCCTTGCGCTATACCGAGGAGCCCGTCTCCTGCGCCTACCGCCCTTCCGTGGATGTCCTTTTCCAGAGCGCCGCCCGCTGGTGGCCCGGAAGAGATCTGGCCATCCTCCTCACCGGCATGGGCCGGGATGGCGCGCAGGGCTTGCTTGCCCTGCGCCATATCGGATGGAACACCATCGCCCAAGACGAGGCGTCCTGCGTTCTCTATGGCATGCCCCGCGCCGCCGCTGAACTCCGCGCCGCCGCCGAGATCCTGCCGCCGCCGGACATCGCCACCGCCATCCTGCGCTTCGCCGCCAGCCGCCAGGGAGCACGTTCATGAGCGAAGAAATCAAAGCCCCAGCTCCTGCCTCGTCGCTGACGGAACATGTCATTACCGTCCTGCTGGTGGATGACCAGGCCATGGTCGGTGAGGCCGTGCGCCGCATGTTGCAGGCGGAGGGGGGCATCCGTTTTCATTACTGCCAGGATCCCTCCAAGGCCATCCGCATGGCGGAAGAGGTCGAGCCCACCATCATCCTGCAAGATCTGGTCATGCCCGATATTGACGGGCTCACCCTCGTCAAATATTACCGCGCCAACGCGAAAACCCGCGACGTCCCGGTGATTGTGCTTTCCACCAAGGAAGATCCGCGTGTGAAGGCTGACGCCTTCGCGCTGGGCGCTCATGATTATCTCGTCAAGCTCCCCGACAAGATCGAGCTGATCGCCCGCATCCGGCACCACTCGCAGGGCTACATCAACCTGCTTCAGCGCAACGAGGCCATGCGCCGGCTGGTCGAAGAGCTTTCCGAGGCCGCGCAATACGTGAAGAACCTGCTCCCGCCTCCCGTCACCGAGGGGGCCATCAAGACCGACTGGCGGTTCATTTCGTCCACCTCCCTCGGAGGCGATGCCTTTGGCTACCACTGGTTGGATGAGGATCACCTGGCCCTGTACCTGCTCGATGTCTGCGGGCACGGAGTGGGCGCCGCGTTGTTGTCTGTCACGGTCATGAACGTTCTGCGCTCGCAAACCCTGCCCAAGACCGATTTCCTGCGGCCCGAGCAGGTGCTGGCTTCGCTCAATGAAAATTTCCAGATGGAAAACCAGAATGGCATGTACTTCACCCTCTGGTACGGCGTGTATCAGAAGTCCACGCGCCGCATCGTCTTTTCCGCTGGCGGGCATCCGCCCCCGCTGTATCTGGTCGGCGCCGGGGACAAGCCCGAGAGCGTCATTCGCCTGGAGTCCTGCAACATGGTCATCGGCGGCCTGTCCGGCGTCCCCTTCAAGTGCGCCGAGTGCGAATTGCCCCTGCCTGGGCGCCTCTATATCTTCAGCGATGGCTGTTACGAGGTGACCAAGCCTGACGGCAAGGTCTGGAGCTATGATGAGTTTGCCGATTTCATGGCCGCCACCCCCGCCAGCGCCCCCGGACGCATGGACCGCCTCCTGGAGCAGGCCCGCGCCTTCGAGAAAACCGAAATCCTCCCCGACGATTTCTCCATCCTGGAAGTCACCTTTGAGGCCTAAGTTTATCCGGAAAGACAACCCCGCAACCCTTCGTAGGGCCGAAATCTGTTCGGCCCTCTTTCTTTTGGGGTGGCGGGGTTGGTGGGGGAACGGAGGCGGTCTGACTCGTTTTCGCGGGGCGAAGCAACTCACGCGTGATCTTGGCCCCTCCGCGGCGTTGCTTCGGCCAGGGCGGACAAAAGT
>CAZFSE010000027.1:0-30720 GCA_964521805.1 uncultured Verrucomicrobiota bacterium | reverse complement strand
ACCACAAGGAAAGAACGTTCGAAAAAGAGGAAACGGAATAAACAGCAGGCAGGATATCAAGCCTCCTGCGATCAATAGGGAGATCGTCATGAGCAAGAACAAAACGACGGGGCATTCTGAAAAGCGCAAGCAGAAGAAAACTCCGATTTCCACTGAAGACGTGAAACCAGGTTCCGGCGGCGAGTTGCACCAGATCGCCGGAGGGGCGCACCCAGCGCTCACCACGAACCAGGGCGTCGCCCTTTCTGACAACCAAAATTCGCTCAGGGCCAATCCGCGAGGCCCTACGCTTCTGGAGGATTTTGTCCTCCGCGAAAAAATCACCCACTTCGATCATGAGCGCATTCCCGAGCGTATCGTTCACGCGCGAGGGACAGGCGCGCATGGATTCTTCGAGCTGACCGCCTCGCTGAAGAAATACACCACGGCAAAAGTACTCACCGAGGTAGGTGAGAAGACCCCCGTCTTTACCCGAATATCAACCGTCGCCGGCGGCGCGGGTTCGGCAGACACCCCGCGTGACGTACGGGGATTCGCCGTCAAATTTTATACAAAGGAAGGAAACTGGGATCTGGTCGGCAACAACATCCCTGTTTTCTTCATCCAGGATGCCATCAAATTTCCCGATCTTATTCATGCCGTAAAGATGGAACCCGACCGCGG
Organism: uncultured Verrucomicrobiota bacterium; assembly: GCA_964521805.1. Lineage (GTDB taxonomy): Bacteria > Verrucomicrobiota > Kiritimatiellia > CAIQIC01 > GWF2-57-35 > CAZFSE01. Next base: position 30,057 of record CAZFSE010000027.1, on the reverse strand, counting down.
TTATCCGCAATCAGCCACCGCGCATGACACCTTCTGGGACTTCATTTCGCTTACGCCGGAATCCATGCACATGGTGATGTGGATCATGTCGGATCGTACCCTGCCGCGTTCGTTGCGGATGATCGAAGGTTTTGGTGTCCACAGCTTCCGGCTGATTAACGTTGGCGGTGAGTCCACCTTCGTCAAATTTCACTGGCGCCCCAAACTTGGCTTGCAGTCCACCCTTTGGGATGAGGCCGTCAAGATAGCCGGCGCTGATCCGGACTTTCACCGCCGCGACATGTTTGAAGCCATCTCGACGGGCAATTTTCCCGAATGGGAATTATCGGTTCAGCTCTTTACGGAGGAGGATGCAGAAAAATTCCCGTTCGATCATCTGGATCCAACCAAACTGATTCCCGAAGAGCTGGTGCCTTTAAAAGTGATCGGTCGCATGGTACTGGATCGCTGGCCGGACAATTTCTTCGCTGAAACCGAACAGGTTGCCTACTGTCCAGGCAACATCGTGCCGGGTATCGATTTCTCGAATGATCCGCTGTTGCAAGGCCGTCTCTTCTCCTATATCGACACCCAGCTTTCGCGCCTGGGTACGCCAAATTTCCATCAGATACCGATCAACGCACCCAAGTGCCCGTTCGGAAATCATCAGCGAGACGGACACATGCAGATGGCGCAACCGGCAGGACAGGTTGCTTATGAGCCCAACTCCTTGTCTAAAGACTCACCGCGCGAAACGCCGGGCAATGGCTTTCACAGCGCGGCGGTGAGTGAAACCGGAGATAAAGGCCGTATTCGTGCGGAAAGCTTCGCCGACCACTACAGTCAGGCGCGACAGTTCTATCTCAGTCAGACCGCGCATGAGCAGGCGCATATCGCCTCGGCGTTCGTGTTTGAGCTTTCCAAGGTCGCCCATGTGCACGTGCGGGAGGCGATGGTCGGGCATCTGCGACACATCGAAGAAAACCTCGCCAAGCGGGTTGCCGCGGGTCTCGCGTTTGACAAAATGCCCTCAGCGCCCAAAACCGCCATGCCCGTAAAAGAGATGGCCCCTTCGCCCGCATTGCAGACTATCGGGAAGATGAAAGACACGCTCAAAGGGCGCGCGATCGGCATCCTGATCGCGGAGGGTTCGAACGGTGCGGTCATCAAGAAGATCAGGGGGGCCGCGACCGATGCGGGCGCCGCCGTGAAGATCATTGCACCCAAAGTGGGCGGGGCAAAGTTGGCCGATGGCTCCATGCTGGCGGCTGATGGGCAACTGGCGGGCACGCCTTCCGTGTTATTCGATGCCGTCGCCGTCATTCTCTCCGACGAGGGAGCAAGGGCGCTGGCCGTGGAAGGCGCCGCGGTTGATTTCGTGCGCGATGCTTTCGGGCATCTCAAGGCCATCGCCGCTGACAAGGGAGGTCGCGCGCTATTACAAACAGCGAATGTTGGACAAGATGCTGGCGTCGTGGAAGCCAACGACCAAGACGCGTTTATTGCCGTGGCAAAGACCCGCCAATGGGACCGGGAAAAGTCTGTTCGGACATTGGCCTAATGGGTTCACGTCGGGACACGGTAGACAACCTGTAAAGAAGAACGAATTGTTCGAACCAGCGGCTCCCTACTCGCCTGCCATAGCGGCAGGCTCCAGCAGTAGGGTTTCACCCCATGGAATCCCCAACCACCGCAACGTACGGTGTAAACAGTGCGAGGGAATAAGCTCTCCACGGTATTGGAAGGAACTACAAAATCATGCAAAGACAAGCAAATATCATCATTAGCGCAGTCGCAGTCTCGCTCGTGGCGTTATCGGTTGGGGCCGAAAATCCGCCTCGTCCTATCGGGCTCAACCCCGTCACACCCACTATGGAACGCGCCGTACAAGTCAACGACACCGTTACGGCCAGCAGCATCGGCACCAACGCGGTGACGGACGCTGACAACACGGCGCGCAACGTTCGCGACCGAAATGACGCGACGCTGACGCCCTTCGATCAGGGCAACAGCAAGGCCGACGTGGACACCACCGCGCAGATTCGCAAGGGTATTCTCGCCAGCAGGGACATGTCGGTGAACGCAAAGAACGTGAAGATCATTACCAACAATGGTCGTGTCACCTTGCGCGGGCCGGTCCAAAGCGAGGAGGAGAAGCGGCTCATCGGTGAGATCGCCAATCGTATCGCGCAATCTGAGAACGTGGACAACCAACTCGAAGTCACCCTCAAGACCACCAGCAACTAAATCCGTCACGCATCAACAACAAACATCAAGAAAGAAGAACATCATGTCAAAAAAATCAGTATTCTGTATCACCACATCACGAGGACAAGCTGATCGAATTGTCGAACAGCTCAAAGCGGCGAACTTCTCGAACAACGATATCTCGGTACTGTTCCCCGACAAGGGGACGTCCAGAGATTTCGCACACGAGAAGAACACCAAAGCTCCCGAAGGTGCGGCCATCGGCGCGGCAGCCGGCGGCATTGCCGGAGGCTTGATCGGCCTGGGCATTCCGGAACTGGAGGCCAAGCGCTATGAAGGCAAGGTGAAGGATGGCAACATCCTCCTCTCAGTTCACACGGAAAATTCCGAGGAAATCAAGCGGGCTAAGGATATCTTCAAAAACGCGCAGGCGGAAGACATCTGCACGACTGGTGAAGCCACGGCGCCCGATGCGGCGAAGTTCGCGAAGAACGCCGAATACGTCACGTATCAGGACCGTGGCGTCCTGGTTGCAGGGAATTGATTGCTCATCCAATCCTGCGGCCAGGAGCTCCTGGCCGCAATAGTGGCCGGACCGTGAATCGCTGATAGCAACGCCCTGCAACTGCCGCAAGACCGTTGCAGGGCTCAAAAGTAAAACCGTGAAAGGACCGTATGAACATTCATCGTAATCGCAAGTCGAAGGAAGGCAAGATCGGCTGGTTTCTGCTATGGGCCATGGGCATTCCCATTCCCATTCTTTTCATCTTTTTCCTGTTGCGAGGCTGTACATGAGGCTGACCGGGCCGTTTCCCATCGGTTGAAATTTTGAGGCAAAGTCAACATGTGGTGGAAGAGTTTCATAACGCTGGCTGTCGTGGGCTTTATTGCCGGCCCGATTCTCCATCTCTGGGCGAAGGAAAGACGGATTCGCTACGAAATACCCCACCGCTTTCCGGTGGAAGACCCGCAGTTCCTGCGCATCATGGGACAGTTGCTTGGTCCCGGCATCCTGCCGGGAAACCGCGTTACAGCCCTCCAAAACGGCGATCAGATCTTCCCGGCCATGCTAACGGCCATTCGCGAGGCCCGCGAATCCATCACGTTTGAAACGTACATCTATTGGTCCGGCGACATCGGAAAGAAGTTCTCCGAGGCATTGTGCGAGCGGGCCCAAGCAGGAGTGAAATGCCATATAATATTGGATTGGGTGGGATGCGGAAAGTTTGAAGCGAAATACCTGGAAGATATGAGAGCCGCCGGCGTGGCAGTGGAATTCTATCATCCCCTGCGCTGGTACAATCTGGCGCGGATGAACCATCGCACCCATCGCAAGCTCCTGGTGGTGGATGGCCGGATCGGATTTACCGGTGGAGTGGGCATCGCCGATCAGTGGGAGGGCCGGGCCGAGTCGAAAGACCACTGGCGCGATTCGCATTATCAGATCGAAGGCCCTGCTGTCGCCCAGATGCAGGCCGCCTTCGCCGACAACTGGATCAAGTCGCGGGCCCAGGTTCTTTTTGGCCGTCCATATTTTCCCGAACTAAAACCGGCGGGCCGTATGCTGGCACAGGTGTTCAAAAGTTCGCGGGGCCAGGGCAGTGAAAGCATCCGGCTGATGTATCTGCTGTCCATCGCCTCGGCCACCAAAACCATCCGCTTGCAGGCGGCGTATTTCGTGCCGGATGAGCTGGCCATCAAAACCCTGGTGACCGCGCGCAAGCGGGGCGTGAAGATTGAGATCATCGTGCCGGGACCGGACATGGACACCAGGATTGTGCAACGCGCCAGCCGCTCCCTGTGGGGCGCACTGCTGGATGCGGGCGTCGAGATTTATGAGTACCAGCCCACCATGTATCATTGCAAGGTCCTGATTGTAGACGAAGTATGGGTGTCCGTAGGCTCGACCAATTTTGATGACCGCTCCTTTCGGTTAAACGACGAAGCCAACCTGAATATTTACGACGCCAAGTTTGCGGCGGAACAGGTGAAGGAGTTCGAGTCAGACAAGGACAAGTCCCGTTTGATGACTCGAGCTGAGTTTAGGGACCGGTCTGCTGTCGGCAAAATGTTCGACCAGATCGCGGGTTTGTTACGCCGACAACTATGAAAGACCCTGCCATGCCCAACCATCCCGAAAAAGAAGACAAGCCGCGCGCGATTTCTTTTTATGTGCTGTTGGCGGCGGCGCTGTTCGTCTTCATTAAAACATTTACCGTGCTGTCCCCCATTCTGTTGTCGGCTCTGCTCATTTTGCTGATCACGCTCGCGGTCAATCCTGTGATCTCCCGGATACGGGTGCGGATCGGAGGAAGAAAAGCCGCCACCGGGCTGATCGTCCTGGCACTGGTGGCGGTCATTGGGCTAACGGGTTGGGCGTTCTCCGTGCCGATGAAAGTCTCCGTCGCCAGGCTTTCGAAAGATCTGCCCGATTACTGGGAACGTATTCAGAGGCCCCTGATCAAAATGGAGAAACAGGCGGTGCTTTCCGAAGAAAAGCTCCAGGCGGAAGTCAGCAAAGAAATTGCCCAGGAAAAGTCGGCGGCCGGCGAACCCGACGCCCCCCGCCAAACCAACGAATCGGCCCCACCTGAAGCTCCGAAGGAGACGGGATCCATTCGCTCCAGTATAGGCGAGATGGTTCAGGGAGTGTTTGGCCGCTTCGCCGCGGTGGCGTTCAATACGGGCCAAATCCTAGTCGTGTTTATAACCGTATTCTTTGGCGTGACGTTTACACTGATGAATCCCCGGCCGATCTTCGGGGCCATATTTTCGCTCGTACCCGAGCGGCACCACGCCCAGACGCTGACCATCCTGCAACGCATTGGGAAATTTGAGCCTGGCTGGGCCGGTTCGACCCTGCTCGGGATGCTGACGATTGGTCTGCTGGTTTTCCTGCTGATGTGGCCGATCTTCGGATTCACGGATGCGCTGATGCTGGGGCTGATCGCTGGAGTCCTGGAAGCGATCCCCTTCTTGGGGCCGCTCCTAAGCGCGGTGCCGGGACTTTTGCTTGCCTTGGGCAAAGGCGGTCTGACTCCGCTGTGGGTGGTGCTCGCCTATGGCCTGATCCAGGCCCTGGAAAACAATGTGATTCTTCCATTCATCATGTCGCACGGGATGAAAATGCATGCCGTGGCGGTGATATTTTCCATGCTCTTGTGCGTGGCCGCCTTTGGGGTGCTGGGAGTCCTGGTGGCGGCCCCGCTGGTGGCCATCATGGCCATCTTGCACGACGAACTTTATCGAAAGCGCTTTCTGCCGGGCGTCACGGACACCGACCTGCAACGTCTGGCCCGGCAGGCACTGCACGAAACGGGTCCAAAGACAAAATAAACCCATGTAACCGGTGATGACTGAATGAAAGAGGAATCGACATTCACGCAATGGCACGCCTTGGGTGCAAAGGCGATCTTTGAACGTCTGGACGCTGGCGATCAGGGTCTCGACGAAGCGCAGGCGAAACAACGGCTGGAAAAAGCAGGGCCGAATTCGCTGGAAGCCGAGGATGGCGTCATCCCGTTACGCCTGCTGGGACGGCAGGTGAACAATCCGTTGATTTATCTGCTGATTGGTGCGGCGGTGCTGTCCTTTGTGATCGGCCATCGCGTGGATGCGGGGGTGATCGCCGGCGTTGTCCTTCTGAACACCCTGCTGGGATTCTTTCAGGAGTGGCGGGCTGAGGGCGCGCTGAAGGCCCTGCGTGAAATGTCCGCGCATCGCGCTCGTGTCCTGAGAAGCGGAAAACCGCTGGAAATCGATGCATCCCAGGTGGTGCCCGGAGATGTGCTGGCGCTCGAAACAGGGGATCGGGTGGCCGCCGATGCCCGCCTGCTCTCCGGCGACAATCTGCACGTGGATGAATCCGCCCTGACGGGCGAATCCCAGGCCGTGGCCAAACAGCCGGGAAACGCAGTGGAAGATGCGCCGCTGGCGGATCGTCACAACATGGTCTGGATGTCCACGAATATCACCGGAGGCCGCGGTCGGGCGGTGGTCGTCGAGACCGGGATGCGCACCGCCATGGGCAAGATTGCCGGCGAAGTACGCGCAACCGTCCGAGAGAATACGCCCCTGCAAAAGCGGATGCAGAAACTGGGCCTGATTCTGGGCGTCGGAGGAATCGTACTGGCGGCGGTTGTGTTCGGACTCGGCCTGCTTCGGGGCCATGCATGGCTGGGGATGCTGATGTATTCCGTGGCGGTGGCTGTCTCCGCGATTCCGGAAGGCCTGCCCGCCGTCATCAGCGTGACCCTGGCTCTCGGTGTGCGGCGCATGGCCCGGCGGAATGCGATCATCCGGCGCATGTCGGCGGTAGAGACGCTCGGTTCCACGACGGTCATTTGTTCCGACAAAACGGGCACGATCACCGAGAATCAAATGACGGCACGCAAGCTCTGGGCGGGTGGCCGGGCGTTTGAGGCAAGCGGTGATGGCTATCAGCCCGAGGGAGAATTGCGTCAGGAAGGCGGCGAAGCGCTTGGCGAACGCCCCCCTGCCCTTGAACGGCTGCTGTGGATCGGCGTGCTGGCAAACAATGCCGAGCTGAAGGAAGAGGATGGCCAGTGGAATGTCGAAGGCAATCCCAGCGAAGGGGCGTTGCTGGCCATAGCCATCAAAGCCGGAATGGACATCGAAGCTCTGCGAAAGGAGAATCAGCGTTTCGCGGAGATCCCGTTTTCCAGCGACGCAAAATACAATGCAACGCTCCATCTGGATCCGAACGGCGGCGGGCGTATCGCCTGCGTCAAGGGCGCGCCGGAACGGATTTTGGACTTCTGCTCCCATGTGATGAAGGACGGCAAGCCGGAGAAATTGGACGACGGGCTTCGCCGGGAAATCAACGATATCAGCGAACACTATGCGTCCCAGGCTCTGCGGGTCATGGCCGGCGCGTACCGGGAAATGCCGCAGGGGCAGGACCGGCTGGAAAAGACCGACGTGGAAAGCGGCCTGACACTGGCCGGACTCTGGGGCATGCTCGATCCGCCGCGCAAGGAAAGCGCTCAGGCCGTGAGCGATGCCCGGAGCGCGGGAATTCATCTGGTCATGATCACAGGCGACCACGCCATCACCGCACTGGCGATTGCCCGACAAGTGGGCATCACCAAAGACGGACCGGCTCTGACAGGAGCGGACATCGAAAAAATGGAGAAGCCCGAACTGGCCAAAGCCGCATTGGCTGGGGGCGTATTCGCACGCGTCTCCCCCGCGCACAAACTCAAGCTCATGGAAGCGCTCAAAGATCAAGGGCATATCGTCGCCATGACCGGCGACGGCGTAAATGATGCCCCTGCGCTGAAAGGCGCGGATATCGGCATCGCCATGGGCCGGGCCGGCACGGCAGTGGCCAAAGAGGCCGCCGATATGGTGCTGACCGACGACAACTTCGCCACCATCGTTCAGGCGGTGGAAGAAGGCCGCGTCATCTACAGCAATCTGCGCCGGGTGGTTTACTTTCTTCTGACCACCAACCTGGGAGAAATCCTCACGCTGGTCGGCGCGCTGGTGGTCGGCATGGATCTGCCCCTGACGGCCGTCATGGTTCTCTGGATCAATCTGGTGACGGATGGGGCCTGCACAGTGCCGCTCGGCGTCGAGCCCCGGCACTCGGACGTCCTCAAGCATCCGCCGCGGGATCCCAAGGCTTTCATTGTGGACCGCAAGGCGGCACTGCGTATGGCATTGCTGATGCCGCTCATGGCCATCGGTACGCTGGGCCTGTTCTGGTATGCGAGGCGGAATGGCGAATTGAATTATGCTCGAACCGTTGCCTTCACCGCGATGGCGGCCTTCCAGTGGTTCCAAGCCTTCAACGCGCGCTCCACTTTCCTGTCCGTTTTCTCCATAGGCGTATTCAGCAACCGCCCTCTGTTGCTGGGCGTGGGAGCGGCCATTCTGCTACAGCTCGGAGTCATCTACACACCGGTCGGACAGAGGCTTTTCGGCACCACCGGCCTGTCGGGGATGGACTGGCTTCTGATTGTTGCGGTGTCGAGTTCGATTTGGGTGGCGGATGAAATTTTGAAGCGGCTGGGGGTGTACGGAAAACCACAGTAGAGCCCGTACACCCGCCATGTTCCACAGAAACCCAGCTTTCCATGCGGGGCGAAGCTACGCGTACCTTGGAAATAGATACCTGTGATTACAATTGACAGCGTTATTAGTTAGTAATAGATTACTCACTATGAAAGACCACAAACGAGCCCCGCGCCTCCCGGCGCACGAACGCCGCGCCGTGACGGTGCAAGCCGTCCTTGAACTGGCTGCCGAACAAAATCCGAACGAAATCACCACAACGACCATGGCCGAACGCATGCAGATGACCCAGGGCGCGCTATTTCGGCACTTCCCCACCAAGGATGCGATCTGGCAGGCGGTTATGGAATGGGTGGCCGAACGCATCCTGGCCCGGGTGGACGTTGCGGCGCAGTCGTCGCATTCTCCCCTTGCGGCGTTAGAGGCGGTCTTCCATGCCCACATCGATTTCGTGGTCAAACACCCGGGGGTGCCGCGTATTTTGTTTGGCGAACTCCAACGCGCCGAGGACAGCCCGGCAAAGCGCGCGGTACGAACACTGCTTCGCCAATATAATGAGCGACTGCAAACGCTCATCGAACAAGGGCAATCGCAGGGGGAAGTGGCACCCGACTTGGATACCACCGCCGTTGCGGCCTTGTTTGTAGGAATGATCCAGGGCCTGGTCTTGCAGTCGTTGCTGACCGGGAAAGAAAATAGCATGCGAAAGAAGTCCGTCGAGGTGTTTTCCGTTTACCTCCGCGGCATCAGGAGAACGCCATGAAACGATTCCACATCAAAGGCCGCACGGTGGCCATGATCGGAGTGCTTGTCCCACTGCTGGTGCTTTTTATCTATGTTGCGCTCCGATCGGGCCCGCTGGCCCCGGTTCCGGTGACCGTAGCCCTGGTCGAGAACCTGGCCATCATGCCAGCGCTGTTCGGAATCGGCACGGTAGAGGCGCGGTATACCTACCGCATCGGGCCCACGTTTGCAGGACGCGTCCAGCAGGTGTCCGTGGATGTGGGAGACCGCGTGAGTACCGGCCAAGTTCTCGGTGAAATGGATCCGGTTGATCTCGACGATCGGATCGCCGCGTTGGAGGCCGCCTTGAAACGCGCTGAGGCTCAGGTGACGGTGGCCGAAGCGCAGGCCGGGGATGCGACGGCTCGAATGACCTACGCCGAGACACAGGCGCGACGGTACGAGCAACTGGTCGAAGCACGTACAGCAAGCGCAGAACTGCTGGACGCAAAGCGGCAGGAACGGGCGGTGGCGGAGACGAGCCTTGCGAGCGCCCGAGCCAATCTAAATGCGGTCCGCCATGAACAGACACGCGTCCGCTTTGATCGCGATGCGCTTGTCAAGCAACGTGCAAATCTGCTTCTGATCGCTCCAGCGGATGGCCTTGTGGTGTCCCGACAGGCGGAACCGGGCTCGACACTGGTTGCGGGACAACCCGTGGTGGAGTTGGTCGATCCGGGAAGTCTATGGATCAATGTACGGTTCGACCAATTGAATGCCTCTGGCCTGCAGTCCGGACTTTCAGGCCATATTGTACTGCGTTCACAAGGGGATCGAGTCCTTGCCGGACGGGTGTTGCGCGTCGAGCCGCTCGCCGATTCGGTCACGGAGGAGATTCTCGCCAAAGTGGAATTCGATGCCGTTCCGGCGCCATTGCCGTCCATCGGGGAATTAGCCGAGGTTACCGTTGCTTTACCCGCGCTTCCGTCCGGGCCGAGCCTCCCCCATGCGGCCATCCAGCGCATCGACGGTCAAGTGGGCGTGTGGCAAGTCATCGAGGGCGACCTGCACTTCACGCCAATCATGCTGGGCACTGCGGATTTAGACGGCCAGGTGCAGGTGCGCGAAGGCTTGAAGGACGGTGATCAGATCGTCGTCTATAGCGCAAAAGCCTTGAGTACCCGCAGTCGTATCGATGTGGTGGATCAGATTCCCGGGGGGAAGCGATGATCAGCCTGGCCGGCCGCGACATCATGCACGCCTGGGGTAAATTCGTCTTTACCGGCGTGGGACTTGGGTTGCTGATTGGGATCACCCTGTCCATGGCCGGCATTTATCGCGGCATGGTGGATGACGCCAAGGCCTTGCTCGACAACAGCGGCGCCGATCTCTGGGTGGTGCAGAAAGACACCCTCGGCCCCTATGCCGAGCCGTCGAGCCTCTACGACGATATCTGGCGCGGCATTCGCGGAATGCCTGGCGTAGCTCGCGCGGCCAACATCACCTATCTCACCATGCAGGTGCGCCAGGGTGAACGGGACGTGCGCTCGATGGTCACCGGCATCACGGCGGGAGAGCCCGGCACACCCGGTTGGCCACCGGTTCTTGTCGCCGGACGCCAGATTACCCGCAGCCATTACGAAGCGGTCGCCGATGTCGCCGCCGGGTTTGCGCTGGGTGATCGCCTGCAGATCCGCCGCAACCACTACACCGTGGTCGGCTTGACCCGAAGAATGGTCTCTTCCGGCGGCGATCCGATGATTTTCATTCCCTTGAAGGATGCGCAGGAAGCGCAGTTCCTGAAGGACAACGACGCTGTCGTCCGGCAACGGCGGCGAACCGCTGAAAACCCCGCGTTTAACCGATCTGGGGTGCCGGGGTTGCTGGACGCGGTGATCGCTTCGCAAAGCATGAACCCTTACGTCAACGCGGTGCTGGTACAAACCAGACCGGGCTATAACGCGGAGGAGGTGGCGGAATCGATCCGCCGCTGGAAACGCCTGACGGTCTATACCCGCACCCAGATGGAGGATATTTTGGTCGGCAAATTGATCGCCACCTCGGCCAAACAGATTTTCATGTTCCTGGTGATTCTTTCGATTGTCAGCGCGGCCATCGTCGCCTTCATCATCTACACCCTGACCCTTGGGAAGATCCGCGAGATCGCCGTGCTCAAACTGATTGGCACCAAGAACCACACCATTGTCGGACTGATCATGCAACAATCCATCGCCTTGGGCATGATCGGCTTCGTGGTAGGAAAAATCTCCGCCACCTTGTTGATGGCACCGATCTTCCCGAAATATGTGTTGCTCGAACCCCTCGACTCGGTGTTTGGGTTCGGCGCCGTGACGGTGATCTGCATCCTTGCGAGCCTCATCGCCATCCGAGCCGCGCTAAAGGTCGATCCGGCCGAGGCCATAGGGGGTTAACATGACTGGAAAAGGTATTCGTATCGAAGGAATAAAGAAACGCTATGGGAGCGGCAACACCGCTGTCGATGCCTTAAAAGGTGTAGACATGCAGGTGTCTCCCGGCGAAGTGGTCGGCTTAATAGGACCTTCAGGATCCGGCAAGACCACCATGCTCAAGTGCCTCGGAGCCGTGATCGAACCGTCCGCCGGACGCATGACCATCGGCGAGGAGCTGATCTATGACGACGGCTGGAAAATCAAGGACCTGCGCACCCTGCGACGCGACCGGATCGGGTTCGTGTTCCAGGCCCCCTACCTGATCCCTTTTCTCGATGTCACCGACAATGTCGCGCTGCTGCCGATGCTGGCTGGGCGATCCAACTCCGAAGCCCGGAAGCGGGCGGTGGAGTTGCTGGAGGCGCTGGACGTCGCCCATCGCGCCCGGGCTATGCCGTCGCAACTCTCCGGCGGCGAGCAGCAACGTGTGTCCATCGCGCGGGCGTTGGTCAACCGCCCACCGGTCATTCTCGCCGATGAACCCACCGCGCCGCTGGACAGCGAGCGAGCGATGGCGGTGATCCGCATTCTCAACCAAATGGCCCGCCAATACGAGACGGCCGTCATTGTTGTGACGCACGACGAAAAAATCATCCCGACCTTCAAACGCATCTATCATATCCGCGACGGACGCACGGTGGAAGAGGCCGGCGAAGGGAGATCATTCGAATGAAAACAAGCCTTTCGGTTATGAAGGAACCCCGAATGGAATGGACCGCTCTTGGCCGCGCGATGGGTCAGGTTTGCTTGATTGTGTTCCTGGCCGGTTGCGCCACGGGTCCCAAGTTCAACATACCGGCTCCGCCCGCCTCCACCGCCTACACCGCGTCGGCGTACCCCGCGCACACAGCCTCCTCCCCCACCGCGCTGGGTGGCGAACAACGGTTTGCGGAGGGCGTCCTGATGGCGCCGCAGTGGTGGCAGGCGTTCGAATCCCCAAAGCTGGATGGCTTGATCGAACAGGCATTAGCGGCCAGTCCCACACTGGAAGCGGCGGAGGCCATCTTGCGTCAAGCGCGCCACACCTACGAGGCGCGGGCGGGATCCACTCAATCCCCACAGGCGAATGCCAACTTGAGCGGAGAACGTAAATCCGTCAACAACGCGGCCATGGGGCAGCCGGACGGCGAAAACACCTTCAATCTTTACAGTGCCTCGGTCAACGTGCGTTATGACTTCGACCTGTTCGGCGGCAACCGCCGGGCGCTCGAAGCACTTGCAGCGCAAGCTGATTACAGACGTTTTCAACTCGAAGGGGCCCGCCTGACCTTGACGGCCAACGTGATCGCCACAGCCATCGCGCAAGCGCGCTTGTCCGCGCAGATTGACGTCATGGAGCAAATGCTGAACGCTCAGACGGAGCAACTTGCCTTGACGCGCCGCCGCCTCGAACTGGGCGCCGCTTCGGACGTCGACGTGCTGTCGCTTCAGACACAGATGGAACAGACTCGCGCAGGCATTCCGGCACTGCGCAATGGCCGTGACCAGGCAAGCCATCTGCTGGCCATGCTGATCGGTCAGACGCCGTCCGCGACGAACGTTCCCCAGTTCGCTCTCGCGGATTTCAAATTGCCTTCAGAACTGCCCTTACAAGTGCCGTCCGAATTGATGCGCCGCCGCCCGGACATCCGGGCATCAGAAGCCCTGTTGCATGCCGCTTGCGCGGAGCATGGCGTGGCCATATCCAAACTCTATCCACAGATATCGCTCAGTGCCAACGTCGGTGCGCAGGCACTTACCATGGATACATTATTCAATCCCGCTTCTTTGATCTGGAGTCTGGGCGGACAATTGGCACAACCCCTCTTTAACCGAGGACTTCGCGCCGAGGCCCGTGCCGCTGAGGCCGGCTTTGACGCGGCGTCAGCCCACTATCGGGAAACCGTCTTGCAGGCCTTCCGCGATGTCGCCGATGGTTTGCGCGGGCTTGAGCACAATGCGTACGCATTGGCGGCGACAACAGCCGCCGCCCTTTCAGCCCAGGAAACGCTCGACCTCGTGCAGAAACGGTATGCCATGGGCGCGGCCAACTATCTCGAAGTGCTGACCGCGCAGCAGGTGGTGGAGTCGAGTCGCATGGACCTGTGTGCCGCCCAGTCACAACGACTGATCGATACCGTTACATTCTACTCTTCCATGGGAGGTGGATGGAAGGATGACACGGACACGGCGTCACACTGAAACGAATTTTAAATCCCTTTGGCTAGTTCTAAATGCTGAATCGTAGGCTTGCTTCCCGAGTCTGACACTGCTAGTTTCCCTCGACCGGTAAAATCCAATGATAGAACAACTTTTTGATATTCCGTTTGTGGCCGGGCTCGCTCTGCGGGAAAAGCAGATCCAGCAGAACTACCGACCCCTGATCGCCGTACACAAGTGGTTTGCTCGTCGCCCCGGAACGCTTTTTCGTGCGCTCATGCTTTCGGAGTTTGTCGATTCTGCTCTACGGGAATCCTTCTATGAGAGTCACGATCTCGGAGGGCTTCGTGTCGCCGACCCGTTTATGGGTGGCGGAACACCGCTCATGGAGGCAAACCGGATCGGTTGCGACATTGTCGGCTGTGACATCAACCCCATGGCCTACTGGATTGTGCGACAGGAAATCGAGCACCTCGATCTGGACGCGTACCGCGAAGCGGCGGGAGCACTTCGCAGCGAATTGGAGCGTAATATTGGCCACCTTTACCGCACGACCTGCCTGGGATGCGGCACTGTCGACGCCCATGTGAAGTATTTCCTATGGGTCAAAGTCATCCCGTGCACGAACTGCGCGCGCGAAATCCGCCTCTTCCCCGGTTATCTACTGGCTCAGGACCGGCGGCACCCGCGCAACGTCTTCATTTGCGCTGAGTGTGGTGCGCTCAATGAATCGGAGAGCCGTACCCATCTGGGAACATGCGAGACATGCGGGGGAAGTCTACGCCTAGATGGACCGGCGAAGCGTGGTCGGTGTGTCTGCCCCGCCTGTTCGACGATGAATACGTTTCCCGATGCAACGAAGGGTGCGCCCCGGCATGCGCTATTCGCAATCGAGTACACCTGTCCTGCATGCAAGGATTCACATCAGGGACGGTTCTTTAAACAACCGGACGCCGATGATCTGGCAAGGGCGGCAGAGGCTTGCGACAGGTGGACACGGACTCGGGCGCGATTCGTTCCCACAGACGAAATTCCGACCGGCGACGAATCCGACAGGCTGCACCGCTGGGGATACCGGCACTACCATGAGATGTTCAACGAGCGTCAGTTGCTTGGCCTTGAACTCAGTTGCCGCCGAATCGAGACAGTAAAGAACGAGCGTGTCCGCAACGCGCTTGCAACGAATCTGTCCGACCTGCTCCGCTACCAGAATATGCTTTGCCGGTACGATGCAATGGCGTTGAAGTCGCTGGATATCTTCTCCGTCCACGGATTCCCAGTCGGGTTGATTGAATGCGAATCCAATATTTTGGGCATCCCGAACGGTCGCCTTGGTGGCAACGTTGGAAGTGGCGGATGGTCGAACATCATCGAGAAGTACGCCAAGGCAAAGCAGTACTGCGGCGCTCCTTTCGAGTTTCGGCACGAGGGCCGACACAAGACCCGTGTCGACATAAAAGGAGAATGGATCGGCGACGAGCCGAACGGCAGGACAGGGGCGCGACCGCGCCATGTGACGCTTGTCTGCGGCAACGCAGCCGTGAATAACATTGCCGTTGGATCGCTGGACGCCGTGTTTACCGATCCGCCGTATTTCGGCAATGTACAATACGCGGAACTGATGGATTTCTGCTATGTCTGGCTACGCAAACTCATCGGCAGGACTGCGACGTACGGTGCTTTTGAACCTCACTCGACACGAACACCGGATGAGCTGACCGGCAACGTGAACATGGGCCGTGACCTGGCGCACTTCACCGGTGGCCTCGCGAGCGTGTTCCGCCGCATGAATGAGGCATTGAAACCCGGTAAGCCGCTAGCCTTCACCTACCATCACAACGATATACGCGCATACTACCCGGTTGCCGTGGCGATTCTGGACGCCGGTCTTGCGTGCTCCGGTTCTGTTCCGTGTCCGGCAGAAATGGGTGCTTCAATCCACATCAACGGAACCGGTTCGTCTATCATTGATACTGTCTTCGTGTGTCGATCGACGGGGACTGTGCCGAAACGCTGGGTCTCGAAACGCCCCGAGACAATCGCTGCTTTTGTGCGTGAAGATCTGGACAAGCTGCGAATGAGCGACCTAAAGTTAACCCAGGGAGACATCAGATGCATCGCGTACGGCCATGTCATCCGTCTTGCCGTCTGGTACTTACGCAAGGACTGGGATGCCAGTGCGCCCGTTGACGGGAAGATCGGAAAGATTGCGGAATGGATTGACAATGAGCTGGGTGGAGTTGCCATCTTGCTGGGGCATTTGGACGGGAAGACCAAACCTGTTCCCGCTCAGCAGTGGATGGTTTTGCGAGAAGCAGGGGAGAATTATGGATCGAAAGAATGCCAGCTATCCTTTTGAGGTGAGTATCGGTGAATTGCGGAAACATACCGACGTGTATGTCGATTCCATATTCTCCTGCCTTGAATCTGAATTTCTCGTGCTGCCGCGCGGGCCAGGGTTCGTCGACTATGCAATGTTCGAGAACGGTTACGAGGCACTGAAACGCGCCACACAAGGGTTCTCCGTGATTACCGTAGAGAAGATACTTCCTGTTGTACAGGCAACGCCTATCGCATTCATCGTCCTCCGGTCTATGCTCGGCTTCACACCACCCGAACTTGCCTATGTGGCGACCCAGCAAACCGGCATCAAGATCAGCCAGAGTGCGGCGCGAACGCTGGATCGAAAAGCGCGCATGACTCCGGACGGGCACCTTCCAGGCAAAGGGCTCACGGGCGAGAGATTGAAGGCACTCGTCCAGAGCGCCTGCGACCTGTTGAATGAGGGGGCACCGGATGTAACTGCCACCATGATTCACCGCCTCGACAAGTCAGACACAAAAGGCGGTGTGCCAGCAATCTCCTCAATGGCAAAACTGGGTGCACCGTATGCCATGATTCTCTACGAGCGTTTTCTTGGTCGCCCCTTCGCGGGACATCGTGATTCAGTCAGTGACCTGGTCGGCAACAACCTGGAATCGGCCATTGAAGACGTACTGGACAAAGGCGGCGTTAGCGTCCGCAAGACCAGACGAGCCGAAAGGATTGATGGCTTCGAGCAAGTCCCGGACTTCATTATTCCAAGCGAGTTCAACCCGCAAGTCGTCATTGAGGCAAAGCTAACCGAAGATGACGGAACCGCACGTGACAAAGTGGCGCGCATCCAGCAGCTCGATACACTGCGAAGAAAAGGTCAGTCCGGCCGCAGGCCGAAATACGAACTTATCGCCTGCATCGATGGTCGCGGCTTCGGTCAACGTCGCGAGGACATGCGGAAGCTACTATTTGCAACCGACGGCAAGGTTTTCACGGTGAAGACACTCGACAAACTCATCGCATGTACCCGTCTCGCTGAGTTCTCGACACAATAGGTGTGTGTGCTTTGCCGAGAAACCAGACCACGTTATCCATTTCAATGGCGAACGGTTTCTTGGTCCTTATCCCGATACCGTTTCTTGATAATATCCCGAAAGCTGGTTGGCGGCATCATAGGTCCAGCTCTTGCCGTTGCCGAGGGCGTCTGCGACAATACCGAGATCGATCCGCGGGGCATCCATGACATCCGCATCCGCGACCGGCGCATTGAGGTCGCCCTGCGGGAACGTTAGCACCCCGCCTGCAGTTCGGGCGACGGCTGCGGCGAGTGCAGGGCTGCCCGACTTTCGACCATAATTCAGGTGCAAGGAAAATGGGGAACAGTAGGGTTTCACCCCATTGCCCAAGGTGGCGTAATGCGGCATTCTGGCCGCAAACGAAAGGAACGACGATGAAACAAAGGAGGAGTGATATGACACGGTTTCTTTTTGTAGCGATATTTGCCGCATTGATCATGACAACAAACGCATTAGGAGAGCAGAAAATGAAGAGTATACTCACAGACATCCCGTACACGGAAGGGCAGATCGGAAAACGTCAGCTCGTTGACGAGAAACACCTGCTGGTCATGCAGGTTGCCCTCAAACCGGCTCAGCAGGTGCCGGAACACAGAGCCAATTCCAATGTCCACTTGCTCGTGGTGGAAGGCCAGATCACGGTGACATTGGCCGGTCAGGACGTGGTCGCTGCCACGGGCGCGCTCGTTCCGGTAGCATTCAAGACCCTCATGAGCATTCGGAATACGTCAACGGAAAACGCATCGTTCCTGATCCTGAAGACACCGAACCCCAGCGAGATGACACCCTGAGAAGAATCCGAACTCGTGCAGGCATTGCAAAACCTTTGCCGACGAAGAGTGCCTCCTGCTGGGCGAGATTCGGCAGTGCTTTTTTTATTCCCAAGCCATCAGGCAGGAAGCGAGAAACGTGTTATTGATCCGCTGTGTTCGTGAGACGCAGGACAGGCCACATGTCGCACTAAGAAATCACTGACGTGATCGACCGTTTCCGCCCACAAAAAAGGCGCTATCCCGTCATGGGCCTCGACTTGTCCGGTTTCTTGTCCGTTAACCTGGTGCCGACTTAGTTGCTGGCTCAGGTTTTTTCCTGCGAATCGTCAACACGAACGAACCGCCGTCAATGCGGATACCGGTCCCCATGCGTTCGATGTACTTGGTCAAGTACATCGGCTCTGCAAGAAGAGGATTATAAGGACGCCTGAGTGCGTAGAGCATTATGGCTCTGATTTTTGAACGAATTCAAACCAACGGCATCGCCGAGCTTTCCGGATGGACCCAGCAAACGGTCGAGAAGTGGGGCGATCTCGGCAAGGTACTGCTACCCGATCTTCTGCATGTGCCCCGCCGCGCGTTTGAGCCGACCGGATTGGGGCAACGAAGTTCTTAATCATCTCACGCAAGAGTCCACGGACCTGTTGGCTTGGAACAGCGCCGACAGGGTCAGCACGGGAACTGGTGCCCGCCTCGAATGGCCTGGTCCCGCCGATGCAAAGAATCGGGCCTATTACCGTCTGAACGTAAACCTTCCGCCATAGAGGGGAGAGCTTTGGTTTTTGCGCGTCGCACCCTCTCGTTTCTTCAAAAAACACGTCATTCTTCCACTCCGACCCGATAGTAAATAACCCGCCCTGACGGTACGACGTTGGTAAATGTATTTTGGGGCGGCGTGGCGAGTATGGCGGCGGGCAGTTTCGAGAAGGCCGTCATCAGGTTGGTGGTGCTTTCCATGGCATAAGCCCGTCCATTCGCGCTGTTCCAAAAGATCACATCGCCCTCTTGCGAGGCAACCATTCCACTGATTCTCAAAAAGGAAAGCGGGTCGGTCGGATCGGTTCCTGCCACAAACTCATTGCGATCCGAGGCGTTGTCGCCATCGTCGTCCGGATCATAAATGTCCGGGATGCCGTCGCCGTCGGTGTCATCCGTGGAGAGTCCGGCGCGGTTGACGTAGGTATCGGCATACGTCGCCACGGGATCGCCCATCGCGACGGGATATATCCATTCCGCAAACGTCGGATAAAAAAGCACCATCTCGACCAGCTCGTTTGTGTCCAGCATCTTAAAGACGAACTCCACCAGCACATTCGAGCAAATCATGCGCAGGTCGAAGGGATGCTCGCCAACGGTTGTCTTGATGTCCAGCACCATGCCGGGAAGGAGTTCTCCGCTGGAGCACTGCCAGGAGAGCAGAGGGGTCGCCGCATCATACCGCTTTGTCAAAAAGACTCTGTCCAGCGAGAAATCGGCCAAGGGACTAAACTCATTGGGCGCCGTTGTGCCAAAGATGCACGTGAGGCCTTCAATCCAGTTGGTGTGATGCGTACTGTCCGCCTCGCCCGGTATGCCGGGCAGATAAACGTATACTTCGGCCGTGTGAGCGTTGGGGGTTGCCGCAAAGGCAACCAGGCAGACGAGCGCCCATATCCAGCAGGGAATGCGGGTATTCATGGGGCTGGCGCCTCACCAGGATACATTGTTGGTAACATTCCATCCGGCTTCCACATCGCCCGCCGGCATTCCACCGGAATCGTATGTGCGATATTTCCACCTTATTCTGCCGAAACTGAACTCCGCGTTGACCTGTGGTGCGCCCGTATCACCAGACGTGCTGACACTTTGCACTTTCACATCGTATAGCTCCAGTTGGTAGATCCATTTCGACGTGTCTCCGTCCTGGGTCACATCCAGTTTTAATTGCGCGATGTTGTGCTGGTCGCAGGCGCGAATATTAAGAGTCGGGGCTGACTTGTCCATAGTGAACTCCACGACTAAAGGGCCATGCACAGACTGTCCTCCGCCCCACGTCACGTGATGAGAGAAATTCGTCACATCAATCCAGTCGTGATGATTGGAGTCTATGCTTTCACCGGCAATGCCGTCTATCTGCATGAAGATGGCGCCCGCGCAAATCAAGGGCATCATTCCTGCGATGATCACGGACAGAACAAGACGATTCTGGCTCATTTGATCTCCTCCTCTGTTTGTCAGCCTGCCTCGCATTCACAATCGGGATAACGACCTCTCACCAGTGGATTTTTCACTATTTTTTGGTAATGGGAACCTTTTTCGTTGATCCCAATATGAGGGGGCGTTCGGCTGGGTTGATTATTCCGCGCGCTTGATGGTGATGATTCGGCGCTTGGGTTCGGCGGGCAGTTCAAAGTCGGGCGGCAATTCCAGCCGCACGGTGGATCCCTTCAGCGCATCCACGGCTTCTTCGCTGACGGGGCCCGGGGGCGGCGGCGGAGGCGCCAGCACGGCGGGAACGGCCATTTCCTGTTTGCAGGAAGGACAGAGAATCGTCATGCCCGCCATCTGCTCCGGCGCGTCGAGATTCTGCCCGCAACGTGGACAATCAAAATTAACATCCGCCATGGCACCCCCCTACCTTGTAGAAATCATCTCGTCAATCTCCACTATAGGACCTGCAGGAGAGAATGTTAAGTCTGTTTTTCCAACAGGGCGGCCTCCGGCCAATGTCCGATGTCCTCCAGCAAAGGCTGGCATTCGGCCAAGGCCGCCACCACCTGGGGATCGAACTGGGTTCCGCTTTTGTTCCGGATTTCCGCCAGGACGGCCTGGGCGCTCATGGGGGTCTTGTAAATGCGCTGTGAGCGCATGGCATCATAGGCGTCAATCACGGCAAAGATGCGGGCGCCCAGACAAATCTGCTCGCCTTTGAGCCCCCGCGGATAGCCCCCGCCATCGTAATGCTCATGATGGGAGAGCACAATATCGGCGGCCGTCTTCAGATAGGCGCTGGAGGCCAGGAAGCGATACCCGATTTGAGGGTGGTTTCTCACCACGTCCCATTCATCGCCATCGAGCGCAGAGGGTTTTTGAAGGATGGCGTCGGGGATGGCGATTTTCCCGATGTCATGAAGCAGGGCTCCACGGCCAAACTCCTCCAATTCGGGGGTCTTCACGTTCATGTGGCGGGCCAGGGCCATGGTCAGGTTCCGCACCCGGATGCTATGCTGGCTGAGCTCGCGCTCACGCGAGTCCAGCATGGCCACCATGGCTTCGAGCGAGAACTGATACGACGCCTTGATCTGCTCGAGCGCCTCGGAGACCTGGCCGGTCTTGGCCCGCACCATTTCTTCCAACTGCCCCCGGTAGGCCTGGTTTTCCTGCAATAGCCGCCGGTACTCGATGGCGCGCGCCACCACAGCCAGCAATTCCTCCCTGGAAAACGGCTTGCACAGAAAATCGTAGGCCCCGTTGCGGAGCGCCGAGAGCGCATGCTCCACCGTGACCTGCCCCGTGACCACGATGCGCACGATGCTTTCATCCAGTTCGCGCACCTTCTGAAGCAGGGAGAATCCATCCTCCACCGGCAGGCACAGGTCGGCCAGCACGAGGTCAAAGCGGGGCCGCCGGCTCTTGAGCACCTTGAGGGCGGCCGGAACGGAATGGCGCATGACGGCCTGGTAGCCCTCCTCCTTGAGGAAGGTTTCCATGACGTGGCAGATGCTCTCATCATCATCCACCAGCAGAACCGCCCCTTTGAAGGGCGGGCGGACATGGAGGCGCCCCTCCCTCTTGCGGGCCAGCGTCTTGACCGGGACCTCCCCGGCCCGCCAGACCACGTAGCGGTCTTTTCCCTGCTGTTTGGCCTGGTACAGCGCCAGGTCCGCCTCCTCCAGCAGGCGTTTTTGCGAAATGCTCTTGTCATCGGGCAGGCCCATGGCAATGCCGATGGAGGCGGTGAGCTTCAGGGATTCCTCCCCCACCGAAAACCTCTGCGACCGAATCGCCTCGTTGATGCGCTCCGCGAGGCCGACGGCCTCGGTCATATTGGCCTCCGGCAAAATAATGATGAACTCATCGCCCCCATAGCGGCCCAGGAGGTCGGAGGCGCGCGTGACAGACTGCAGAATGCGGGAAAACTCCTGGAGGACCAGGTCGCCTGCCGCATGGCCGCGCAGATCGTTGATGTCCTTGAAATGGTCAATATCCACCACCATCACGGACATCGTGTGGTGGTACCTCCGGGCCAGCAACCAGCTCCGTTCCAGGGTCTCCTCAAGATGGCGCCGGTTGAACAGGCCGGTCAGGTAATCCCGAACCGCGAACTGGCGCATTTGCCCCAGCGCGGCCAGCAGGGTGGACAGGTGATGCGAGGCATGGTAGAGGAACGAAATATCCGTGAACCCGAAGGCCTTTTCTTTCCTGGAGGCCAGGGTCAGCATGCCCCTGACATCGCCTCCCGAGATGACCGGAACGGTCACGAGGGACTTCATTTCCACCGGGAGCAGATCCTTTGACTCCTTGGGGTTGTCCACCTCTTTGCGAAGCTTCTCCATGTCCATGGGGAAGGAGGTCAGCGCCCGGTGGCGCCTCAAGACTTCCTTTTGAAGGGCCTCGAGGGCGCCGGGTGCCAGGGGCGCCTCCAGCTTGGTGTACAGAATGCTCTCATCATTCTCCAGCGCCAGGACGCTGACCAGGTCGCACGGAAGCAGGCGGGCCAGGCCGGAGCCCAGCTCTTTCAGCGCCGGCAACAGGCTGTGGGCGCTGAGGGCGGATTCACTGATCTGGCGCAGAAGGGCCAGTTGATACTGATTTCGATTGAACAGCTCGTTGTCGGACACTTCGCGAAGGCTCTTGCCGCCATGGGCCTCCCGGCGAACGCCTTCGATCAAGGCCTGCAGGTTGATGGGCTTGTAGAGAAACTCCTTCACCCCCATCTCGCGGGCTTTGTCCATGACCTCGTTGTCAATATACCCACTGCAGATAATGCATCGGAGCCACGGCCAAATTTTCAGGGCCTCCTGCAGGAAGGTCAGCCCATCCATTTCCTTCATCATCAGGTCGGTGATGACCACATCAATATGATAGCGCAACAGGGTCTGCAAACCGGATCGGCCATTGTTGGCCACGTGCACGTCCATGCCCTCCCGCTTCAACGTGGCGCTGATCAAGCGGCGGATGATTTCCTCATCCTCCACCACCAGCACACGAATCTGCTCCGGCATCAGGGGGGTGTGTTTCTCTTCTGTCATCTTGGTCAAACGTTACCCCATCAGGGAGGATTGCGCCAGCCGCCATTTGAACAAACCCATGTTTTGGGCGCTATTCCGGTCCACATTCACGCGCCGCAGACGGAACGGAGTCCGGGAGGGCATGGCATTCAAGCCGGACTGCACGGTCACGGCCGCCTGGAGGCCGGCTTTTTGGACGAAGCCCTCCACGGCTTCATTATACTGCCCGCCTGGATAACTGAAGACGGGCACGCTGTTGACGCCCTTGCGGCCCGACAGGACCGCCCAGGATTCGCGGATCTCCCGCTCCGCCGCGTCGGGCGGAAGGGCCGTCAGAATGGGATGGTGGACGGAATGCGGCCCAAAGCACCAGCCCGCGCGCGACAGCTCCTCGATCTGGGCCCAGGACAGGCAGGAGGTTCCGCCCCGGATTTCCCGCACCTCGGCCAGCGCGCACTCCAGCGCCTCGATGCGGGGAAAAGGCCAGGCCTTAATGCCTTCAATCAGCCTCTCCACATCCGCCACGCGGCGAGCCCCGCCCGGAGCAAGGGGTGAAAGTCCCTGCGCTTTCAGAATGGCATCCAGCCGCGCCTGCAAGGATGGGCTTGCCCCGGAGGCCGCCAGCAACTCGCCCAGGGCGTGCCACCAGAACACCCGGGAGGTCCCGACATGTCCGGTGGCCAGAAAGACGGTGGCGGTCATTCCATATTTCTGCAACAGGGGGAAGGCATGCTCATAATTGTCGGCCCAGCCATCGTCAAAGGTCACCATTAAATACCGCCGTCCGCCGGCCGGCGGCGCCTTGAGGGCAAGATAGTCTGCAAAGGAGAGCGGCTCGAAGGCTTCGCGCAGATGGCGCAGATGCTCCTCAAACACGGAGGGGGAAATCGCCAGGGATTGCGAAGGAAAGGCGCCGGGCTCCAAGGCATCGGGGCAAATCCTGTGGTAGAGCAACATCAGCACCCGCCCCCGCTGGCGCCAGCGGCAGAATCCCGAGCCATCGAGCACACGGGCGAGTCCCTGCTTCAACAACCGTCTGGCATCTGCACGGCTCATCGTGGAAAAAAACCGGGCGGGGAATGGCGACCCCAACGAGATTCGAACTCGTGTTACCAGGATGAAAACCTGGTGTCCTAGGCCTCTAGACGATGGGGTCGTCTTTCACTGAAACCGGCGAACCTTATCACAATTTTTTCATTCGGCAACTTAAAAATGCCAGCAAAAAACAGGCCTTTTCCTTGGCAGGCCGAGACGCTGGCGGATTCTGTCACCCCGCACGGATCTCCGGCAGATGCGCAACAGGGACCTCCGCCAAGGCCGGAAACAGGCCATCTTTCTCCGACAAGACCGGATCCCGCAGGGGCCAGGCAATCCCGAGAGCCGGATCAGACCAGCAGAGGCCATGCTCATGGGCGGGCGCATAGGGGGTTGTGCATTTATACACGAAATCCGCCTGTTCGCTGAGCACGCAGAATCCATGGGCAAACCCTTCGGGAATGTACAACTGCTGATGATTCTCCCCGGAAAGCACCAGGCCCACCCATTTTCCAAAGGAGGGGGAGCCCTGGCGAATATCCACCGCCACGTCGTACACCTCCCCGGCCAGCACGGAGACCAGCTTGCCCTGGGCGCAAGGCCATTGGTAATGCAAGCCCCGCAGGGTTCCCTGGCAGGAGCGCGAGAAGTTATCCTGCACAAAAGGCCCCGGGATGCCCGCCTTTCGATATTTCTCCTCCTGGTAGGTTTCCTGAAAAAAGCCCCGCCGGTCTCCAAAAACGCGGGGGGTAATCAGCAGGACGCCCGGAAGTCCGGTCTGCTCCACACGCAAATCCATACGTCAAGGCTCCTTGGTCTCGATCATGTTCATCAGATATTGGCCATAGTCATTTTTCAGCATGTCCCCCGCCAGCCGCCGGACCTGGTCCTGGTTGATGTATCCCCGCCGGTAGGCAATTTCCTCCACGCAGGAAATCTTCATGCCCTGCCGGTCCTGGATCGTTTGCACAAAGTTAGAGGCCTGTTGCAGGGATTCATGCGTGCCGGTATCCAGCCAGGCAAACCCCCGCCCCAACAGCTCCACCCGCAGGGTGTTCCGGCGCAGATATTCCAGGTTCACGTCGGTGATCTCGTATTCGCCGCGCGCGGAAGGCTGAAGTGCTTCGGCAATCTGAACCACCCCAGCGTCATAGAAGTACAGCCCCGGCACGGCATAGCGGGACTTCGGACGGGCGGGCTTCTCCTCGATGCTCAACACCCTTCCAGACGCATCAAAGTCCACCACGCCGTATCGCGCGGGATCCCTGACCCAATAACCAAAGACCAGCCCCCCCTGCTCCAGCTGGCCCGCGCGGCGGAGAATCTCGGAAAGCCCATGGCCATAAAAAATGTTGTCGCCCAGAATCAGGGCGACGGGCTCCTTGCCAATGAAAGACTTGCCGATGACAAAGGCCCGCGCCAGCCCGTCGGGCTTCGCCTGCTCGGCATAGCTGAATGAAAGGCCAAACTGGGTGCCCTCTCCCAGCAGGGACTTGAAACGGGGAAGATCTTCCGGCGTGCTGATGATCAGAATCTCCCGGATGCCCGCCAGCATCAGCACCGACAGGGGGTAATAGATCATCGGCTTGTCATACACCGGCAAGAGCTGTTTGCTGACCACGCGTGTAATGGGATAAAGCCGGGTTCCCGATCCGCCCGCCAGAATGATTCCCTTCATACTTGCATTCTCCTGCTCAGCCTAGCGGACAATGGGGGCGCGGTCGCTGAAGATGTTGCCCTTCTGAAAGGGCCCCTGCTTCTGCTTTTGCCTCAGGGCCCGCTCCGTTTCGCGCAATTGCTCACGAGCCTCCTTGATCAAGGGGCTGGAGGGGAATTTTTCGATGAACACAGGCCATTCCTTCACCCCCGCCTCCGGGGTTGCCTTGGACAGCTCCACCAGCCGGGCATATTCATTGTAATCCAGGTGGTTCAGCCGCTCGATCTCCGCCTTCAGCGACGCCACTTCCTTCTGTGCCTTCTCCTCGGATTCCTTGGCCTGCTTCACCGCCGCCAACGCTTCCGCCTGCGCCTGCTCAGAGGCCGCTTGTTGCGCCTTCAGGGCCTGCAGTTCCTCTTTCCGCTCCACCTCCATGGACCGCAAATTCTCCACTTCGCGCTGGAGCGCTTCGATTTCGGCCTGCGTCATGGGCGGAGGGGCGGAAGGGGCGGGAGGCGCCACCACCGGATCCCCCTCCTTCGGGACCTGGGCCTCCGCCGCTGAAGCCTGGCCTTCGCCGGCCGGCTCTTTGGCCGCAGTCTCTTCCGCTACATTCGTCGTTGCGGGCGCGTCCGCGGAAACCATTTCCACATCGTTCGTTTCGTCAGCGGACTTTCCGCCAAACCACTTGTCCAGACAGCCCGTCATGCCCACCAGCAGGCATCCCAGAAAAAGCGTCTGAATGCCCTGAATACGCATTGTGCCATTGATTCTTGCCATGCCATCCTCCATCGGGTTCGGGTCTTCTTTTCGCGCAGTGTAGCGGAGTGCCGCCTCCCGGAAAAGCCCAAAAATGAAGGGGTTATGGCCGGGCCAAGCAACGCAAGGCCGCCGGGGGCTTGCCGTCCATGGGGTGCCTCCCGGCTATGACTTTTCCAACGCCTTCAGCATCTCGTTGTAACAGTCCGGGCAATACCCATGGGAGAAGGTAACCGGGGCATGGTCGGCCATATACCGCTCAATGGTGGCCCACTGATTCTGAGGGTTGCGGATTTTTTTGCACCGGGAACAGATTGGGAGAATGCCCTCCAGCTGGGTGATGCGCCGCAGGGCCTCTTCCAATTCCCGCACCCGGCGGGCCAGTTCCTTTTGCAGGTTCACGGTGCGAAAGGCGACAAAAACATGCGCCAGCAATTCCTCGGGCTCAAAGGGTTTGGTGATGAAATCGTGGGCGCCATGATTCAGGCTGTTGGTGATGTCGCCCGGCTTGTCCTTCACGGTAAGGAAAATGACGTAGGCAGTGGCCAGGCGGGGGTCAGTTTGAATCTTGTCCACCACCTGCAGGCCCGTCAGGCCGGGCATCATCCAATCCAGCAAGACCACCGAGGGCGCGTCCGGTTGTTGGAGAACCTTCCAGGCCTGCTCGCCATCTTCCGCCGCCCTCACCCCATACCCGTGTTGCTCCAGCAAATCCGAAAGACTCTTCCGGACCAGCGGATCATCATCGGCCACCAGGATGGTCTTATCGGCGGGCATGCTTGCGGTTCTTGATCCTGGCCTTCTTCAGCCGGTTCTTTTCATCCACCAGCACAATGTTGGGCTTGTGGGAGGCAATCTCTTTTTCATCCATCGAGCAGTAGGTGATGATGATGACCTGGTCCCCTGGAACGGCGGTGCGCGCGGCGGGCCCATTGAGCAAGACCGTGCCGGAGCCGCGAGGCGCGACAATGGTGTAGGTGACGATGCGCTCGCCATTGTTGAGGTTCAGGACATGCACCTGCTCGCCCGGCACGATGTCGGAGGCCTCCAAAAGGTTTTGATCCAGGGTGATGCTTCCCTGGTAGTTGATGTCCGTCCCCGTGACTGTGGCGCGGTGAATTTTCGATTTTAGCATTGTTCTCTGCATGATGTCCTCTATTGGCTAACGTAACACGAATTGCCGTACATGGGTATTTTTTTCAAAGTTCTTGCACGGGATATTGCGGAGCAATAAACACGGGGGGGTGCATGTAGATGGGGGTCAGCGGCTCAAAATCCGCCCCGCTCTCCATCCGCTCAAGGGCCGCACGGCCCAGCCAATCCGCCTCCGGAAACGCTTCCATCCAGGCGCCGCCGGCCTCCCGAACCAACGCCCCCACCGCCGCCAGGCGATGTCCATCGGAACTGGCCACACACGTGGCGGGGCTAGCCTGCCCCGCCAATTCAGCCACCGGAATCAAGGCCCACTCCACCCCCTGCCCCATCTTGTCCCGCTCAAAGACGCCCATCCAGAGCCGTTCCCGGCGCGCATCCCCACAGACCACCACGCGCTGGAACTCCGTGTGTTGTTCAAAGATCTGCGCGGCCAGGGGCACGCCGCTGTTGAGCGCATGAACCTTCGCCTTCCCCGGCAGGGCCAACGCCTGGGCGGCAACCAGCGCCACGCGCAGGCCGGTATACGACCCCGGCCCGCGCCCCACCACATAGGCCCCGATCTCCTCCACTTGGAGGCCCGCCGCCTCCAAGGCGCGCGGAAGCACCTCAAACAGCGTCTGGCTTCGGGCGCCCTCATCGTTCCACACCGCGCCCGCCACTTTCTGCAAACCGGAAAAAATCGCCAGGCTCCCCTGGCGGGTGGACATCTCGAACGCCACAAGATTCATGGCAGTCCCTCCACCAGGATGGTGCGCTCCTCAGGCTCGGTGCCCGCGGACAAATAAATATGCACGGTCGCGGGGGGCAACAGCTCCGCCGCCCGTTCCGCCCACTCGATCACCGTGACCCCCTCGCCGTGCAGGTACTCATCCAGCCCCAGGCCCAAAGCCTCTTCCGAGCCCCGCACGCGGTACAGGTCGATGTGGTACAACGGCAGGCGCCCGGCATGCTCGTTGATCAGGGTAAACGTGGGGCTGTTGACCGGCCCTCGCACCCCCAGCGCGTGGGCCATCCCCTGGACAAAACACGTCTTGCCTGCGCCCAAATCGCCATGCAAGGCCAGCACCATGCCTGGCGCCAGCCGCTCCGCCACTCCGGCGGCAATCCGATGCGTCTCTTCAGGACTTTTTGATTGTATGCTCTGTCTTGCCATGGCCATGCCCAACCACCACTTCCTTGCTTTTCCGTGGCGGCGGATACTAGGCCGTTCTCCCGGCGGGGTAAAGTCCCAAAGTTCAGGTTTCCGGGGTTGCCTTTTGAACGGAGTTTGTCTAGCGTGGTCCAAAGGAAGAACATGTTGTACCGCGCATACGGGAAAACGGGCAAAAGCATCTCCGTCATCAGTGCCGGAGGCATGCGCTTCAAGGGGCACAGCACCCCCTCCGACCTCGAGGAAAGCGCGCACATCCTGGTACATGCCCATCAACTGGGCGTCAATTACTTTGATACCGCTCCCTATTATTGCGGAGACCGGAGCGAGGAGATCGTGGGCCTGGCTCTGCAGGAAATCCCCCCGAATTCCGCCTACGTGTCCACCAAATGCTCCGCCTCCTCCGGCGATGAACTGCGCCAATCCCTCGAACGGTCGCTGAAACGCCTGGGGCTGAGCCGGGTTTCCTTCTTCCACATCTGGTGCCTGATACGCCCCGCCGACTGGGAGGCGCGCAAGCAAGGCGGAGCCCTGGCGGCCGCCCTCCGCGCCAGGGAGGAAGGACTGATCGAACACCTCGTCGTCTCCTCCCACATGAGCGGCAAGGAAAACGCCCGCCTGATCGAAGAGGGGGTCTTTGAAGGCATCACCCTGGGATATAACGCGATCAATTTCCCCTATCGCGAAGAAGCGCTCAAGGCCGCTGAGGCGGCCGGCATGGGCCTGGTGGTGATGAACCCGCTGGCGGGCGGCCTGATCCCCCAGCACGGACGGCGGTTTGATTTCATCCGAAACGTGAACGATCCCGACATTGTCACGGCGGCGCTTCGCTTCCTGATTTCGCAATCCGCCATCACCAGCGCGCTGGTCGGGTTCAGTTGCACGGAGGAAGTGGACCATGCCGTGGATGCCTTGACCGGGTTCACCCCGTATGAAGCGCCATTTATTGAAAAAATGAAGAGCCAGATTCAGGATGCCTTCAACCTGCTCTGCACGGGATGCGGCTATTGCCTGCCCTGCCCCCAGAACATCCCGATCCCCCAATACATGGACAGCTACAATTACGGAACTCTCGGGGGCCACCTGAATCTTGCCCTGGACCGATTGAAGTGGCACTGGGATTTGCCGGCCTCCGGAGCCGGAGCCTGCGTCGCCTGCGGCCAGTGCGAGGCCGCCTGCACCCAGCACCTGCCCATCATCGAGCGGCTGAAGCAAATCGCCGCCCTCCAAGACGCGCCCACCGCCGAAAAAAACTGAATGTTCCAACCCTTGGAACTTTTTTCTGAAAAGTTTCCAACCCTTGGAACTTTTTTTCCGATTTTTTCCAACCCTTGGAAACATTTTTTAACGCGTCAGCGATGGCAAGC
>CAZFSE010000026.1:22525-30881 GCA_964521805.1 uncultured Verrucomicrobiota bacterium | reverse complement strand
CCCCAAGGCAGGCTTGATCACCCAGTTCTCTGTCGTATTTTCCCGGCCATTTGAGGGATCTCGTGTCTCCGGCAATAGAGTTCGCCATGCTGTCATGGGCAGGTCCAGATCATCCCAAACCAGCGGCAGGCGCTTGCTTTGCACCAGCAAGGCGCTGGCCGGATTGCACAGGGGGACTGGCGATCCGCTGTAATAGCCGGCCCACCGCCTGGAAGAGCCCAGGTGGACCAGCCACTCGGCGGGGAAAAAACGAAGAATCGCCGCCAGGGGCGCCTGAATCCAATCGGCGCAGGTCCGCGCCCCATTCCAATCCACTTGGTGCGGCGCCAGCAGGCAGGTTTCGTAGCCGCAGGCTTGCAGGTTTTTTTCCAGATACAACATGACCTGCCGGTCATCGGTGTAGGCCGTGGCATGCACCAGGGCCACCAGCGATCCCGCGGGGATGCCGGCAGACACCAGGGCCTGCGCAATGGCCTCGGAGGGATCGCCGCACGGCTCGAGCCCCAAGTACTGTTCCGCCATCAATCGGGCAACTCCGGCGGCCTCATTAAATCCTCCCGGCACATCCACATTGGCCTCCGAGATTTTCCAGCCTTCCGTGGTGTAGTGGAAATCAAATCGAATCACCCGGGCCACACCCGGCGAGGGGCCTTGCTCCCGGTGACGCCGCAGAATACGGCAAATGCGGGCCGGCAACCCCAGGCGCCTGTGCAGATCTCCGCGTGGCCACAGCGCCTGCTCGGCTTCCATCAGCTCGCCCGCCAACTGCTCTGCCCAGTCCGCCAGCTCCCGCCAGGTCTCCGTGGAGATCTGCAAGGGAAAAGGCGCGAGGGTGGCGACATCGCCCACCTGCGGATCCCACTTGAAGCACTCAAAAATGGCTCTTCGGCGAACCGAGGCAAAACGCTCCGGCGGCACGGGCTCCAAAACGCGGCAGGGAACTTCGCTCACCACATTCCCACCCGGGCCAGATACACCGAGGACAAGAAAATCCAGGCGAGGCCCGGAAGGATGCCCGCGAGGACAACGCCTGTCTCCGGTTTATCAGGCCCCGCCAGCAGGCGTTCCAGCGCCACGGCCAGCCCCAGTAAAATCAGCAGGGGCCACGACACGGCAAGAAAATCCATCAGCGTGGCATCCGCGGAAATCCAATCGCCGGCCACCGCCCTTCCCAGCACCAAGCCGCAGGCCACAAAAAATCCGCCGGTCCGAAAGGCCGCTGAGGGGCGGCGGTCAATGGTGATGGACTCCACGGCCCGGCCAAAGGCCGCCAGGGCGAGCCACAGCAGAAAGAAGGCGCCCAGGGAAAGCGCCGCGCAAAAAACCACCACCCACCACCCCGGCCCATTGCCGATGTTTCCTCCGGCAAAGCACAAGGTGCATCCCATCAGGGCCGCCACAATCGCGTGCAAGGCCGGGCGGTTCTGCCGTTCCACGGCATCATCCCGCGCGCTCAAGCCCAGAATCGGGAAGCCCCACTGCGCACACGCGCCAACGACCAGGGCCCCCAGCGCCATATAGAAACAAAGGTAGAGCGGGCTGTTCCGCACATCGTGCGCGGCATACAACCGCAGGATCCGAAAAAGAACCAGCCCGCACAACAGGGGCGCAAACAGCAGGGGGTGCCGGAAGGAAAGCGGGCGCCCCAGCGTGGACACCACAAGAATGTCCCGATACCAGCGCCACCAGAAATAGCCGGCGCCTGCCAGGATGAACAACAGCAAGACCCCATCCTCTTCCATCATTCGTCTCCGAGTTTTTTCCAATGCTTGGAACTTTTTTTCTGAATTTTTCCAACCCTTGGAAAAATGCTCACTCGCCAAAAAGGGCAAGCTGGCCGCTGTCCGCGCCGCGGGTTTTTCGGGCACTGCGGCGGGCAATCTTGGGCTGGCCGCCCTCGCCAAATTCCCCTTCTTCGAGGTTGCCCAGGATTTCCTTGGCCCGCTCGATCACCTCGCCGGGCAGGCCCGCCAGGCGGGCCACCTGGATGCCGTAGCTCTTGTCCGCCGCGCCCGGCACGATCTTGCGCAGGAAGGCAATCCGGTCATTCTTTTCACTGACCAGCACGTTGTAGTTTTTGATGCCGGGCATCGTCAGGGCGAGGTCCGTCAGCTCATGATAATGGGTGGCAAAGAGGGTCTTGGCCTTGACGGTGGCCTTGTTGTGGAGATGCTCAGCCACCGCCCAGGCAATGCTGATGCCGTCGAAGGTGCTGGTGCCGCGCCCGATTTCATCGAGCACAATCAGGCTGTTGGGGGTGGCGTTGTTGAGGATGTTGGCGGTCTCCTGCATCTCCACCATGAAGGTGCTCCGCCCCCGGGAGATGTCGTCGCTGGCGCCGACGCGGGTAAAGACGCGGTCCACCACGCCGATCTCGGCGGAGGCGGCGGGAACGAAGGAGCCCATCTGGGCCATGATGACGATCAGCGCGACCTGCCGGATATACGTGGATTTTCCGGCCATGTTGGGGCCGGTGATGATGATGACCTGATGGGTTGAACCATCGAGGCGCGTGTCATTGGGCACAAAGCGCTCCGCCTCCGTCATCTGTTCAATCACCGGATGGCGGCCCTCCTGGATGCGGAGCGCATCGCCCGCGTTCATGACGGGCCGCACGTAGCGCAACGCCAGCGCGCGCTCCGCCAGCGCGCCCAGCGCGTCCAGCTCGGCGAACGCCGCCGCGCTTTGCTGGATGAGCGCCGTCTCGCGGACGGCGGCAGAGCGCACCTCCTGAAACAGCTCGTATTCCAAAGCGATGGCGCGCTCCTGCGCGCCGAGAATCTTGTTTTCGTACTCCTTGAGCTCGGGCGTGATGAAGCGCTCGGCGTTCACCAGGGTCTGCTTGCGGATGTAATCGGCGGGCGCATCAGCGAGATTGCTCTTGGTGATCTCGATGTAGTAGCCAAAGACCTTGTTGTGCCGGACCTTCAGCGACTTGATGCCGGTGCGCGCCTGCTCGCGGGCCTGAAAATCCGCGAGCCACTGCCGCCCTTCCGTCGCGGCCACGCGCAGGTCATCGAGCTCCGCGTGGTAGCCTTTCCGAATAAGGCCGCCCTCGCGCAGGGTGAGGGGAAGTTCATCGGCCAGCGCGCGCTCGATGAGCGAGACCAGTTCCGGCAAAGGGGCCAGCCGTTCCGCCGCGCCCGCCAGCAGGGCGCACGGATGACTCTCCACCAGGCCGCGCACGGCGGGCAAGCCCGCCAGTGAAAGCCCCAGGGCCTTTACATCACGCGCATTTCCGCCGCCCGCACAGAGCCGGGCCACGAGCCGTTCCAGATCCTTGATTTCCGCCAGCCGTTCGCGCAGGGAAGCCAGCAGATTCCGGTCCGCGCACAGCGCCTCCACGGCGTCGTGCCGCGCGTGGATGCGGGCCAAATCGGTGAGCGGCCGCACCAGCCAGTCGCGGAGCAAGCGCCCGCCCATCGAGGTGCGGGTGGTGTCCAGCGCGCGCAGAAGCGTGTTGGGCGAATCCGCGCGCGAGGGACTGCGCGAAGCCACGAGGTCGAGATTGGCGATGGTGGCCTCGTCCAGCACCATGTAGTCGCTGGGATTCTTGCAGGCCAGCCGGCGGATGTGCCCGGCCTGCCTCCTCAGATCCTGCGTGACGTAATGCAGGACGGCGCCCGCCGCGCCGATGGCGGCGGGCCAGTCCTCGCACCCAAACCCCGCCAGCGAGTGCACCTGGAAATGCCGGGTGAGGAGATCACGGGCCATGTCAGGTTCAAAGGTCCAATCCTCCACGGAGGTCAGCAGGACGGTGGAGCCGAGATCCTTGATCTCCGGCGTTTCCTTCTGCTCCTCCGGAATGATGCACTCGGCGGGGGCGTAGCGGAGAAGGTTGTCGCTCAGCGCGGCACCGGAGGCGGTTTCCTCCACCCAGAACTCGCCCGTGGAAAGGTCCAGCAGGGCCAGGCCAAATCGCCCGCCCCGCGCGCAACAGCCCGCCAGGAAATTATTGCGGTTGGACTCCAAGACATTGTCTTCGAGCACCGTGCCGGGCGTCACCACGCGGGTGATCTCCCGGCGGACGATGCCGCGGGCCAGGGCTGGATCCTCCATCTGGTCGCAGATCGCCACTTTTTTCCCGGCACGGATCAGCTTGGCCAGGTAGGAGTCGGCGGCATGGTAGGGCACGCCGCACATGGGCGTTCCGTGGCGCTTGGTCAGGGCGATGTCCAGGACGGCGGAGGCCTCCTTGGCATCGTCATAAAACATCTCGTAAAAATCGCCCAGCCGAAAAAAAAGGATGGTGCCGGGCGCGACCTCGGCCTTGATCCGCAGGTACTGTCCCATCATCGGTGTGGTTTGTTCGCTGGTCATGTTACTGGCCCGTTTCCCGGCGCGGGCGAGGCCTGCGCCGCCCAAGAAAAAGGGCATTCAATCACAAACCGCACCCGAGGAACACAGAGAAAAGAAAAAAATTAAAAACGGCCAGGCCGCTTGCCGGGGTTGCGCGGGAGTTTGCTGGCTGTGGCTGGTCCTTTTAAAAGGATCGCGTGTGGCCGCCAAACCCCTCGGGAGGAATTTCCTCCTCCTCCTTTTCAATCAGACGGTCGGCCTCCTCGTCTGCATCGAGGACCTCGTCCAGATTCTTGACGTCCTCAAAATCCGGAGCCTCCTCCTCCTCTTCCTCCTCCTCGTCCTCCTGCTCAGAACAGTCCGGACATACCGCCGAGCGGGGAAAGCAGACGCGGCAGAACTCCGCTCCGCACATGCCGCATTCCTTCATGTATTCATCGCCATGGACAGGACAACCCTGACCCATGCCAAACAGCCCAGTCTCTTCATCCACCGTCATGATGCCGTCTCCCGAAATTCTGCTGTTTCAGACCTCTCGAGCCTCCAGGGGAAACATACCCTATCTTCTTCATTTGTGAAGCGCTTTCTACAAGGTCCCTTTCACTGCCTGCGAATCTTCCAGAAGACCTGTAGTCCGTCAAGAACGGGCTGTAAAAAAAATGAAGGGCGAGGAGAGGGAATAGAGCCGCGACGCACCCGCGGCACAAGGCCGCCGGGGTCTTTACGGCATCAACAGCCCGCACAGGGGCTACGTCTCGCCCAGCTCGACATTCCAGTAGGCCAGGTCGAGAAAATGCCGCCAGCTGTGATCGGGTGTGCGGGCAAACTGGATTTCGATGAAGGGGCGCCAGCGGGGCTTCTTGGGCTTGCGGATCAGCCTCATCCGGGCCTGCTCGGGCGTGCGCCCGCCCTTGCGCGCATTGCAATCAATGCAACTGCACACCACGTTGGTCCACGTGGTCAGCCCACCCTGGAGGCGGGGCACCACATGGTCAATGTTCAGCTCTGGGCGCTCAAATTTCTTTCCGCAATACTGGCAGGTATTGCGGTCGCGCTCAAAGACGTTGTGCCGGGTGAACTTGACTTCCTTGTTGGGGAGCCGGTCAAAGAACAGCAGGAGGATGATGCGCGGCACCCGGATGCGGATGGAGATGGTCTTAACGCTCTCGACCTCGTCCGCACGGCCGGAAAAATCGCACCACTCGTGGAAGGAAAAGGTGTTGAACGCGCCATCCCGCTCATAGACGACCTGCGCGTGGCCCATGTACAGCAAAGAAAGGGCGCGCTCGGCTGTGCAGACATTGACCGCCTGCCACAGACGATTGAGCACCAGCACCGGCTGTTGCGTTGGATGTGCGCTCATCGTGCCTCCGCAAACGAAACGATGGCGCACAACATAGCATGAGAGCGCCGCGCCTGTCAAAACCCCCTGTTTTTTCCGTTGCGATTTTTTTGCGATCAGGGAAGATGGGGGGGTGAGGCGACGGGCCCCGGACTTTCCGGCGCCCACGAATTATGAAATCAGGATTTTTAGACAGATTGATTGAGCGCATAGACCGCCTGGACCCGGGCAGTCTGCAGGCGCAGTTTCTCCGGCTGGCCGGCGAAAAAGGTTTTTTGGAAACCATCTTCCATGCCCTGCAGGAGGGCATTCTGGTGCTGGATGGCAAGGGGGACATCCTGTATTGCAACCGCGCCTGCACCCAGTTGCTGGGCATGCCGATGGACAAGGCGGCGGGCCAGCCCATCCAGAAGTACCTGCGCGAGATTGACTGGGGCCGCGTCCTCCAGCTCGATGAATCCGAGTGGTC
This sequence comes from uncultured Verrucomicrobiota bacterium, assembly GCA_964521805.1. Taxonomy (GTDB): domain Bacteria; phylum Verrucomicrobiota; class Kiritimatiellia; order CAIQIC01; family GWF2-57-35; genus CAZFSE01. Next base: position 24,771 of record CAZFSE010000026.1, on the reverse strand, counting down.
CCGGCTGGTCAGCCGGGAAATCGAGGTGGCCTATCCCCAGCACCGCTTTCTCGACTTGTATGTGGTTCCGCTCTCCAGCGTCACACCCAAGGAGCGCGGCGCGGCGGTGATTCTGCGCGACGTCACGCGCGACCGGGAGCAGGAGGCGCACACGATCGAGTCCGAGAAGCTCAACGCCCTGACCCTGCTGGCCGCGGGGGTCGCCCATGAAATCGGCAATCCGCTCAACTCCCTCACCATCCACCTGCAACTGCTGGAGCGCGAAATTGCGGCCCGGCCGGAGGACCAGCGCGAGGGCTTGGAGGAGCTGGTCCGGGTGTCCAAGCAGGAGGTCACCCGCCTGGACCAGATCCTCACCCAGTTCCTGCGCGCCATCCGGCCCAGCCCGCCCCACCTTGAACGAGCCTCCCTGCGCGGGGTGCTCGAGGAAACCCTCGGCTTTTTGCGCCACGAGATCCAGGACCGCGACGTGCTGGTCGAGGTTGAGGGGCCCGAGGATCTTCCCACGGCCTGCCTGGATCGCAACCAGATCAAGCAAGCCTTCTTCAACATCATCCGCAACGCCATTCAGGCCATGACGGACGGAGGCCTGCTGAAAATCACGCTGTCGAGCACGGACCGCTTTGTCTGTGCGGCCTTCAAGGATACCGGGCCGGGCATTGCGCCCGAGGAGATGACCTCGATCTTCGAGGCCTACCACACCACCAAGAAGGAGGGCTCGGGCCTGGGCCTGATGATCGTCCAGCGCATTGTGCGCGACCATGGCGGCGAGATGGAGGTGCACAGCGAGCCCCGCGCCGGCACCACCTTCACCCTGTATTTGCCGCGGGACGAAACCCGCATCCGCCTGCTTAAGGCGCACCGTTCCTCCAAAGCCACCGTGGATGAAAAAATCGAATGAAAAAACGCCCGCTTATCTTGATTGTGGACGACGAAAGAAACACGCGCGACGGCCTTGCGCGCGCGCTGAAGCCCACGTATGACATCCTGCTGGCTGAAAACGGCCCCAAGGCGCTGGAACTCGCCGAGGCCCAGCCCGTGGATGTGGTGCTCAGCGATGTGCGCATGCCCGGCATGGACGGCCTGACGCTCTGCCAGCGCCTGCTGGCCCGCACGCCCCAGCCCGTCTGCATCCTGCTCACGGCCTATGGCACGATTGAAACCGCCGTCGAGGCCATGAAGCGCGGCGCGTACGACTTTCTGACCAAGCCGGTCAACCTCGACCGGTTGGATCTGCTGTTAAAACGCGCCTTGCGCGGGCAGGCCATGGAGCAGGAAAACCGCAGTCTCCACGAGCAGTTGGACGCCCGGCATGGCTTGCGCAGTATCATCGGCCAATCGGCGGCCATGCAGGAAGTCTTCGAGATGATCCGCCAGGTGGCGGCCTCGCGCGCCACCGTGCTGATCCAGGGGGAGAGCGGCACCGGCAAGGAATTGGTGGCACGCGCCATCCACCAGCTCAGCCCGCGCGCGCAGGGCCCCTTCATCCCCGTCCACTGTGCGGCGCTGTCCACCACGTTGCTCGAAAGCGAGCTGTTCGGGCATGAAAAAGGCGCCTTCACCGGCGCCACCGAGCGGCGGCCGGGGCGCTTCGAGCTGTCCGATGGCGGCTCGTTGTTTCTGGATGAGATCGGGGAAATTGATCCCGCCGTCCAGGTCAAGATCCTGCGTGTCCTCGAGGAGCGGCGCTTCGAGCGTGTGGGAGGGCGCGATACGCTGGAGGTGGATGTGCGGCTGATCGCGGCCACCAACCGCAACCTCAAACAGATGGTGGACGAGGGCAAGTTCCGCGAGGATTTGTATTACCGGCTGTATGTCGTGGCCATCCACCTGCCCCCGCTCCGCGAGCGAACCGGGGATGTTCCCCTGTTGCTTCAACATTATCTCACCGAGCTGGCCCGGGAAAACGCGAAAGAGATCGAGGGCTTCACCCCCGAGGCGCTGGACGTTCTGTCTGCCTATTCCTGGCCCGGCAACGTCCGGGAACTGCGCAACGTCATCGAGCGCATGGTGGTGCTCTCTCGCGCCGCGCGCCTCACCGTGCGCGACATTCCCGCCGCCATCAAGGAGCAGGTGCATCCCCACTCCACCCCCCGTGCCGGCAAGGAACTCTCATTGACCGAGTCCGAGAAAAACCTGATTCTCAAGGCCTTGGATGCCTGCGGGGGCAACCGAAGCAAGGCGGCCAGCCAGCTCGGCATCAGCCGCCGCACCCTCCACCGCAAGCTCAACGAATACGGCCTGCG
>CAZFSE010000026.1:19722-22425 GCA_964521805.1 uncultured Verrucomicrobiota bacterium | reverse complement strand
AGCTCGGCATCAGCCGCCGCACCCTCCACCGCAAGCTCAACGAATACGGCCTGCGAGGCAAAGAGCCGGAAGAAACCGAATCTTCCTAGGATAAGCCGGGCGGGCTTATACCCTTCTGCCCTCGACATACGCCATGGGCACCGACAGCCTCAGCTCGCCCGCTCTCTCCGCCGTTTGATTCAGCGCCTGCTCGACGCGGCGGAAGACCTCCTCTTCGCTTTTCGGATCCAGAAGCCGCCTCCATTCATCCAGAAAGGCCTCTTTGATGATGAAATGGCGCAAGAATGCACTGCCATTGAGAAAGCGAAACATCGTCATCTCGGTTTCCGCCCGAGTCGGCGCAAAACCGAATTCACCCATCAACTCGTTCAGTTCCTGGATGGTGACCCTTTTCTGGACATGCTCAGCCAGCTTGGCCAGGGCGTCCGTCAGACCAAGTTCCCGGAGGGTCACTTCGAACGCGGCGTAGAACTCGGGCATGTGTTCCCGGAGATTTGTTCCCCATGAAAGGACCGCGTTGGGTTTGGCCACGCGGCGGCATTCGGACAATACGGCCGGGCGATTGGAAAGATTGTTGATAAGCAGATTGGAGACAATCAGATCAAACGACTGGTCTTCAAACGGCAGAGAGCCCGCATCGCCTTCCATGAATTCGACATTGGGGATGCCCATGATTTCGGCTTTTTGCCGGGCTTTTTGAATGGCGCCAGACCAGGGATCCAGTCCGATGACCCGGGAGGAGGCGCCCAAGCGCTGAGCGACCTCCAAGGCGGGAAATCCGTCGCCACAACCAAGATCAAGAACACGAAGATTCTGGCCCAAGGGCAGATGCTTCAACAGGACAAAGCCGCACATCGCCGACCATTGCGGCATATCATCATAGATCCAGTTCACATGAGAATTCGCCCAGTCGAACGAGTGTTTCAGGTAGTCTGTCATCTGCCGTTTTCCTTTCGAATCTCCACATGCGCATAATCGCCGGCGCGGCGGGTGGCGGGACCGCAGGGATACTCCACTCCCGCGGCCACGGACGCGATGCCGGGGACAGAGAAGGCATGAAATGAAACGCGCGCGACGCCCTCCGCATCGGTCACCGCCTCGCGGGTTTCCTCCTCCCATTGCGTGTGGAGAAATCGCGCAACCAGCACCTTGCGGCCGGGCACGGGGCGGCCCTCTGCATCGCGCACTTCCACTTCGACCGGCATCGGTTGGTCCAGGGGAAACGGCGAGGCGATGGGACGCATCTTCACCGTCACGGGCGCGTACACCTCCGGGGCCACAGAACCGGAAAAGACTGTGCAGGATTTACTGCTGAAGACCCCGCCGGTCGCATCCAGCGCCCGAGTCCGGAGCTGATGCGCGCCGTCGGCCACGCCCGGCCATTCAAGCTCTCTCCGCCACCAGGCTTTGCCCTGGCGTTCCAAATCCTGCCAGCTCCCATCATCCAGGCACGCCTGGACATTCTCCACCTCCGGCGCCCACACCTCGACAAGGGTGGACGATGAGCGAAGAAAATCCCCATCCCGCGGACGGGTGCGGATGGCCCGGTTGTAGTCCTGAAGCGCATAATAAACCGGGCGCGGCAGTCCGATGTCGCCGCTATCCGTCTCCAGCAGGCCATACCATTCTTCGGCGTTGGGGTCATGCGTCCCGGCGTCGCCGGATTTCCACCAGCCATCGGTCCACATGAAGGCGCACCCGCCGGCGTAGCCGCTGTTCAGCATATCGTCCCACAAACGGACCACGCCATCGCGCTGAACCTCCAGGGAGTTGCCACCATACCCACGGCCATCCCCCTGGGGCGAGACCGACAAGCCAAACTCGGTCACAAGCAGGGGCTTGCCTTCCGCAAACCGGTCGCGCACGATTTCCAGATACGTTCGATAGCCCAACGCCTGTTCAATGGTCACCGGGCTGTAGGGGTATACATTGACGGCCACATAATCCCACTCGTCCGGCTTGATGAAGTCGGTGATGACGCAGTTGGAATAGGAAAACAGCCTCTTGGGATCGGCGCGGCGGCCCGCCGCCACCAATTTTTGATAGAAGGCCTTCAGGGCAGGGGCTCCCGCGGCAAAAACCGCATCGCCATGCGGCTCATTGAGGAGTAGGTAACAGAGGATATTCGGATGCTTCGCCATGCGCCCGATCTCGCGCTCCACCAAGCGAATCTGCTCTTCTTGAAAGGACGGATCGGCGAATTTTCCGGCGGGATCGAACCAGATGCCGCCGATCACCCACAGGCCATGCTCCGCGGCCAGCTGAAGCTCCGCATCGGTCATGGGGGTCCAGGTGCGAATGGTATTGAACCCGGCGGCTCGCACGCGGAGAAAATCCTCGCGCAACAACTCAGGCTCGAACGGGCGGGCCCATGGCACGCGTCCCTTCCGGCAACCGGCCTCATACCCCACGCCCACGACAAGAAAAGGTTCGCCATCCACCGTGAACCCGCCATCCCGCAGGCCCACCGTGCCAAAGGCTGGCACTGTGGGCTGGGGCTCTTCCGCGGGGGCGCTTTCTTCCGCGGGGACAGGCTCAGGCGCGGGCTCAGGGCCAGGGGCCAGCTGACAGCTTGCCAGCAGGGTCCATCCGATGGTGAGCAGGGCGCGAAGAGACACAAGGAATGCAGGTTTGTTCATCGGGAAATCCTGTCAAAAGGGTGATGCGCATACAAGAGAAACCCCGCCACACCCACAACAAACA
>CAZFSE010000026.1:0-19622 GCA_964521805.1 uncultured Verrucomicrobiota bacterium | reverse complement strand
CTGTCAAAAGGGTGATGCGCATACAAGAGAAACCCCGCCACACCCACAACAAACATGCGTCTGAAGGCGCTACGTTGGTTGACCCGGCCCGCCTGCCGCAAATCGCGGACGCACGAACGGGCCTTTTCTCATCGTCAGATGTAATTAAGCAGAGAGACGCCCATTACCGAGCTGGTGGCCTGGAGGGCGGCCTCGTAGGCGAGTTTTCGGGTGGAGAGTTCGGTATAGGCCTTGGCAATATCCACGGATTGCGTGTCATCGAGTGTTGTTTCAAGGTCGGTTTCCCACTGGCTGAGGATTTTCTCGCAGACCTCCACGCGTTGCTGGCGGGCGCCCACCACGCCCAGCAGGCTGGTGATGTGCTCCAGGTCGCGGGTGTTTTCCTCGAGGGAAAGCTGGGTGATGTTGTGCGTGCCGGTGCCGGCGCTGGTGATGTCCACCGCGATGCCGGCCCGGGCGTTGGCCAGTGAATCCGCCAGCTGAATTTCTGTCGCGGAGATGCGGATGGCGTAATATTGTTGGTTGGGATCCAGGCCGCCGGGGAGGGTGCCATCGCTGGCGAGCTGGACCAGCGCGCCGGTGTTGTAGATTTTTCCAACGGTCAGGGTATCGGCGCCGGCATCCACCGCAAACGTCTCGGGATCCACCGGGTTCTCTCCGGCGAACAGCCGGTCCCGGAGCTGGATCAGGTTGCCGATGATGTCGGTGGAGTCTGTCTGCAAAACGGCGAGGCTTCCGGAGGTGTCGGTGCCGGGGATGTTGGCGGCGACATAGGCGTTCTTGCCCACTTCGACCTGGCGGACATCCGTGTTGCCCTGGTACGTCACTCCGGTGATGTTGCCCTCTGCGTTGCGGGTGACCAGGTAGGGTGGGGTGTCCGTGCGCAAGCCGCCAAAGACGTATCGTCCATCCGGATTGGCATTGGCCAGGTCCACCATGTCTTCCAGCAGTTGATTGACTTCCTCGCCGACGGACTTGCGGTCGGAAGGCGGGATGGTGCCGTTGCTGGCGCGGACAATGGCCTCGGAGACCGTCTGCAGGAGGGAGGACATCTTCTGGAGATTGCCGTCCATATTGTACAGCTCGTTTTTGAGCTGAACGGTGTTTCGGGCGTATTGATTGATGCAACTCAAATTGCTTTTCAGCCGGCCAATGGTGTCGAAGGCGTTGGGGTCGTCGGAGGCCTTGGAAACCTTGACCCCGCTGGCGATCTGTTGCTGGATGGCAAAGGTGGCGTTGCGGTTCTTCAAAATATAGGCGGTCAAGGTGTTGTTCATCATCTGATTGCTGACTTGCATGTTTCGACCCTCCGTCGCTGTCGTGATTCACCACGTCTTCAAGCAGGATGCATGCCGTTGGGCGGGGCGGCGTCGAGGGGCAAAAACCGGTGGATGCGGACGGTTGGGGCGCGGTTCAGGGGCAAAACCTGCCTGAATCCCCCGTCTTTTCGTGCGGCATGGCGACTGCTTTCCCTCCGGCATGACAGGAAACATCAGCACAGGAGAACCGGTCATGGAATTCATGGTAAAATGTTGTGAGTGCAACCGGGTTCGCATGGGGGAGCGGTGGCTTCCCGAATTGGAAGCGGTGCGCGAGAGGACCGTGTTCTCCCACAGCTACTGTCCGGAGTGCCTCTGCAAGATCATGGCGCAACTGGAGGCCTGGAGCCCGTCTTCTGTTTTGGAGGAGGCGCCTGTCGGGGCCGAGTTGAATCCAGTAGCCGGCGGATAAGGCCAAGGAACGATTTCAGCTCAAAGGGTTTTTCCACAAAGGCGGCGGCGCCTTCTTTCAGCGGATTCCAGCCGAGCGACTCCAGCCCATATCCGCTGATGACGAGCACCGGCTGTCCGGGCCGGGCCTTCAAGATGCGGCGGAGGCATTCGCGCCCGGACATGGACGGCATGGAGGCATCGAGCACGGCCAGCGCATAATTCCGGGGTTGCTCCGCAAAAAGGGCCGCCGCCCTTGCCCCGCTGGAGGCGCAGGCGGTCGTATAGCCATACCGGTTGAGCAGGGCGGCCGTGCTCCGCAGAACGGAGGGCTCATCATCCACCAGCAGGATGCGTTCTGTGCCTTCCAAGGGCTGGAGGCTTTGCCTGGGCGGACGGCCCGGTGAAGGAGGGCTCTTCCGGATCCGCGGCAGATACAGGGTGAAAACCGTTTCCTTGCCCGGGCGGCTGGTGGCCAGGGCATATCCATTTTGCTGTTGCACGATGGCCTGCACCATGGAAAGGCCCAGGCCGGTTCCGCGGCCCGGCGTCTTGGAGGTGTAGAAGGGCTCAAAGATTTTCTTCAGGGCGGAGGGGGCAATGCCTATGCCCTGGTCGGCCACGGCCACCCAGGCGTACTCGCCCTTGCGCGCCCCGGGGATGGGGCTGGGATGCCGCTCGTCCCAGAGAAGACTTCCGGAAAGGATGCTCAGCCGGCCTCCCTCCGGCATGGCGTCTCGGGCATTCAGGATCAGGTTCAGCAGGGCTTGCTCAAATTGGAGGGGGTCCATCAGGGCCACAAGCCCGTCCGGAGAGAGACGGGTTTCGACCCGGATATTCTTGGCCAGCGTACGCCGGAAGACGGGCGCCAGCAGGCGGATTTGCTCGTTGAGGTCCACGGGGGCGGGATGGCCGCGGCTGGGCCGGCTGAAGGAGAGCATGCGCCGGGCGAGGTCCGAGGCCCTTCCGGCTTCCTGCCAGATGGACTCCAATTCGGTCCGAAGGGGGCTGTTCTCCGGCACATCGAGCAGGAGCAACTGCAGGGAGGAACGGACGCCGGTGAGCACGTTGTTGAAGTCGTGGGCCATGCCACTGGCCAGCAGGCCGACTTTTTCCATTTTTTGGGCCTGCAACATGTGCTCCTGGACACGCTTTCTGCCGAGCATGCCGGCGGCCAGCCGGGCCGTCAGCCTCATCAGGTGCAGATCGTGCCGGGTCCAGGCGTGCGCGGCGGAGGGCTGTCCAAAAATGAGCACCCCCAGCCAGGCGCCACCGCTGATCAGGGGAAAGACGGCCGCACCGGACAGGTTCAGCAGGTGCAGGAATTCGCGGCCTTGGCGCGGGTTGGAGCCTGGGGCCAGCAGGATGGCTTTTCCGTCTTCCAGCCGGCGCGCCATGGCGGCCAGCGGGCCGGTCCACTTCAGCAGGAGATCCGGCGGATGGGGGATCAGCCCCTTCTGGCAGTTGTAGGCGCCGGCCAGCCGGGCGACATTCCCGGCCAGGGCTTCTGAGACATTCTCGAAGAGGTGCACGGTCTGAACGCCTGAGATTTCCGCCAGGGGAAGCTCCAGCAGGTGGCGCATGGCGTGGCAGTTTTTGCAGAAGCTGGAGGCGCACAAGGCCTGGTTGACGCAGGCGGCCAGGGCATCTTCAAAACGCAGTTGGGCGGCCATGCGTTTCTCCATGTGGACGCGGGTGGTGATGTCATCGAGGAGCACGAGGACCACTGGGGGGCCTTTTGTGTGCAGGGGGGTGCAGGCGCATTGGAACCACTGAAGCCCTTTTTGGGGGGAGGAGAGCCCGACAATGGCCTTCCGCACGCACCGGCGCGAAGCCAGCGCGCGCGCCCAAGGGCGGCGGGCATAAGGCAGAGGGCGTGCCTGCGCATCCAGCACCTGCCAGCCCATCTCTTCAAAGGTTTGCCCGGGGGCGCGCGGGTTGGGCAGGCCGGTTTCACGGGCCGCCTCCGGATTGAGTTGCAGAATGTGTCCACGGGCTGAAACCATCATCACCGGGGCCTTCAACAGCCGCTGGCTTTCCCAGCTTCGCAAGATTTCGTCTTTTGGGCGGAGGCGCCGGCCCGCAGGCGGAGGCCTTTTTTCCACGCCCCTGCCGGATTTCGCCTGGCGCACGGTTCGCTTCATACAAACGCCATGAGGATGGCGGACTTCTGGGATTCCGCTTTGACCTGCTCCATGAGGCCGGGCAGTTCATCCATCTCCACGCCCAGTTTGCTCCACACACTGCGGAAGAAGGCCGGGGCCACCGCATCGCCGCTGTCGCCCAGCTGGGCCCTGTTGCAGAGATAGTTGGCGCCGTGGCAGAGCATGACGAGGTCGCGAAACTGATCCTGGGCATTGTCCGGCTCGTGATGCCAGCGGATCACCTCCACCAGGTGCTCCGCCAGGTGCCAGCGCTGGGCGAGCCAGGCGCCCATCTGGGCGTGGTCGGTGCCGATGATTTCCAGTTCCATCTGAAACAAGGGCACCTGCAGGGCGCGGCACTGCTCAACGGATTTTAGAAAATCGCTGTGGAAGTAGGTCTCGAAGATGATCTTGCCAATGTCATGGAGCAGGCCGGCCAGATGCAGGATGTCCTTCTCGTAGCGATGGTCCAGCTTGGCCAGGCACCGGTCGTGCAGGACATTGACGGCGATGCCCGTGGAGATGCAATGGCGCCAGAATTCCTCGCGGTTGAAATCCGTCTGGCTGGCTTTTCCAAACGTGGAAAAGACGGAGGTGGAGAGGGCGATGTTGTTGATGGCGTTCATGCCCATGCGGGAGACGGCCAGTTGCAGGGAGGTGATGGGCATGGTGGCGCTGTAGAGGGCGGAATTGACCACCTTCAGGATGCGGGCCATCATCGAGGGGTCGTCTTCGATGATCTTGGCCACCTGCCGGGCATCGGATTTGGGGTCGCGGATGGCGTGGCCCAGTTTCTCGGCGACCACGGGGAGCGTGGGCAGATTCCGAATCCCTTCCAGCTTCTTAAAGAGCTCTTCTTTTTTCATGAAGCGTGCCTGTTTGGACAGCCGCTTGATGCAGGCCGTCACCGGGTCCTATTCAAACCCATAAAGGGCGGGTCGTCAAGGGCGATGGGGGCTTACATCTTTGGATTCTGGACGCCGCGGCGGAGCATCTGGCGGAGTTTGCGGAGGGAGTCGTCCTGGATTTGCTTGATGCGCGCGCGCGTCAGGTTGAGCGCCTGGCCGGTCTCTTCGAGCGTGCGCCCTTCGATAAAGCGCAGGCGCATGATGTAGCGGGCCCTCTGGGGCAGGCGGTCAATGGCGGACCAGATTTCCGAGCGTTGAACCACGCTGGAGGCCTCTTCGGCGTCCGCATCCTCGATGAATTCATAGAGGCTGGCGCTGTTGTCGCCCACGCCCATCTCGGCATCCAGCGAGACCAGCGGCGCGGGCAGGTTCTGCCACTGCTTGATGAAGGGCAGGATTTTCTGCACGCGCTCTTCCGGGATGCTCGTCACCTTGGCCAGCATGGCGAGGGGCGGCGGCTCCTTGTGGGTCAGCGCCCAGTTGTCGAGAATCTCCTTGATCAGGATCATGTCGCGGGTTGGGCGGATGCCGATGTTGCCGGAGCGGATGTGGTCGCGGAAGAAATTGCGCAAGCGGTTCTGCACCGCCTTTTGGGAATAGACATAAAACGGGGTGCCGCGCGTGAAGTCAAATTTGCGGATGGCATTGGAGAGGGCCTTGGAGCCTTCCTGCAGAAAATCCGCCAGCCAGACCTGCCCGATCCAGAAGTAGGGCTTGATACAGCTGACGACGAGGCGGCGATTGGCGATGAACAGCTCCTCCTCGGCGGCCTCGATTTTTGAGATCATGCCGCGGGCCTGGATCACGGCCTCGTGCCAGTGGCGGGCATTGGTGAGCCGCTTGCGGGCCAGCCGGCGGATTTGCAGGGTGCACCAATGCACTTCCTTGAAGAGGTCCAGGGTCTGGGCGGGGGTGAGAATCTCCACCGTGCCTCGCTCCACCAGGAAGCGCCCCACCGCCTGCACGCTGGAATCCATGGAGTGAAACGTCCGCTGTTGCCGGATCTGGACAGGATGATAACCGGCTTGCGTGAATTCAGGGAGATGAATCTGTTTGAAGGGAAGGCTGTCGGCCAGCGCCTGCAACTCGGCTTTATACTTGAGAGCTGTTTTTGTCAAAGCCACGGCTGTTTAACCCTGCTGTTCCATGCTTTCCCCTTACGGAGGTTCGCCACCAGCGGAAACGGATTGTAGGTGTTTCTTGCGGAAAGACAATCCGCAAGTGAATGCATCGCGAAAAAACATGCCCACCGGGACTCCGGAACGAAAAATGCCGCCAGTCTCCTGAAACTCCTTGCCTGAACGCGAGATAGAACTCTTTTTTTATTTTTCTTGATAATACAACTAATGGGGGTAAGGTCTGAATTCGGATCACATTTTGTCAATATGTGGTATGCGTGTGCCTGTTCGGCTCACGCTTATTTTTGGTGGATAGACGTTTACAGAAGGGACCCGACATGCTGGATGCTCAAGAGAACCTGCCTCTCACGGAATCAGCCCCAACCGAACCCATTCGCAAATCCTCTGCGCCCCGGAAAAAATCCGCGGCGGGGCAGGGGTTGAAGATTCCCTACGTGTTCAGCGAACCGGGGCAGGACCCGTTCAAACAGGTCGAGTGGGAGACGCGCAAGGCGGTTATTTCCGATGAAAAGGGTGGCGTCTTGTTTGAGCAGGACGGGATTCTCATGCCGAAATCCTGGTCCATGCTGGCAACCAACGTGGTCGCCTCGAAATATTTTTATGGAGAGGTGGGCACCCCTCAGCGCGAGCATTCGCTCCAGCAGTTGATCCATCGGGTGGCCCGCACGGTGGCGGACTGGGGCCTTCGCGACGGCTATTTCGCGGCGGAGGAGGATGGCGAGGCGTTCTACAACGAGCTGGCCTGGCTGTGCCTGCATCAATATGGATCCTTCAACTCCCCGGTCTGGTTTAACTGCGGGCTCTACCAGCAATATGGGGTGGGCAAGAACTGCGGCCTGGGAACGTATGCCTTCGACCGGCAGAAACAGCAGGTGATGCGCCCCGCCACGCAATACGAATATCCCCAGTGCTCGGCCTGCTTCATCCAGTCGGTGGAAGACACCATGGAAGGCATCATGTCGCTGGCTCAGAGCGAGGCCATGCTGTTCAAGTTTGGCAGTGGCACCGGCTCCGATCTCTCCACCCTGCGGAGCACGCGCGAGAAGCTCAGCGGCGGCGGAAAGCCCAGCGGCCCGCTCTCGTTCCTCAAGGTCTATGACGCGATTGCCAGCGTGGTGAAATCCGGCGGAAAGACCCGCCGCGCCGCCAAGATGAACAGCCTGAAGTGCGGGCATCCCGACATCAAGGAATTCATCGAGGCCAAATCCCTTGAGGAAAAGAAGGCCTGGGCCCTGATCGAGGGCGGATATGCCGGGGATTTCAACGGCGAGGCCTATGGCTCCATCGCCTTCCAGAATGAGAACCTCAGCGTCCGCCTGACCGATGACTTTATGCGCGCGGTCGAGGAGGACCGTGACTGGAGGACGCATTGGGTGACGGATCCCAGCCAGGAAGGCCCGGTGTACAAGGCGCGCGATTTGATGCGGTGGATTGCCGAGGGCACCTGGACCTGCGGAGACCCGGGCGTGCAATACGAGGACACCATCCAGCGCTGGCACACCTGCAAGACGTCCGGCCCCATCAATGCCAGCAACCCGTGCAGTGAGTACATGTTTCTCGACGACAGCGCGTGCAACCTGGCCTCGCTCAACCTGATGAAATTCGTCCAGCCGGATGGCCGGTTCGATGTGGACCGGTTCGAGGCCGCCGTGCGGATCTTCATCACGGCGCAGGAAATCATGGTGGACAATGCGAGCTATCCCACCGAGCAGATCGCCCTCAACAGCCATCTGTTCCGTCCGCTGGGGCTGGGCTATGCGAACCTGGGATGCCTGCTCATGAGCCTGGGCCTGCCGTACGACAGCGAGGCGGGCCGCGGGCTGGCCGGCGCCATCACGGGCCTGATGCATTTTCATGCCTATGCCCAGTCCGCCCGGCTGGCCTCCCGCCAGGGCCCGTTCGAGGGCTTTGCGAAAAACCGCGAGCCCATGCTGGAGGTGGTGCGCCAGCACCGCGCGGCGATTGGCGCGATTCATCCCAGCTGTCCTTCCTATCTGATGGACGCCGTCCGGCAGAGCGCCGATGAGGCGGTCCGCCTGGGCGAAACGTTTGGCTACCGCAATGCGCAGGTCACCGTGCTTGCGCCCACCGGCACCATTGGCTTCATGATGGACTGCGACACCACCGGCGTGGAGCCGGACATCGCCATCGTGAAGTATAAATTGCTGGCCGGCGGCGGCATGCTCAAGCTGGTCAACCGCACCGTGCCCATGGCCTTGAGCCGCCTGGGCTATGGACCCGCCGAGGTCGAGGCGCTGGTGCAATACATCAACGAGAACGACACCATCGAGGGCGCGCCCGGGTTCAAGGAGGAGCATCTGCCCGTCTTTGACTGCGCCTTCAAGCCTCGCAAGGGCCAGCGGTTCATCCCGTACAAGGCCCACCTGCGCATGATGTCCGCCGTGCAGACCTTCCTTTCCGGCGCGATCAGCAAGACGGTGAACATGCCCTCCGAAGCCACCGTGGAGGAAATTTCGCAGACCTACATCGAAGGCTGGAAGCTCGGCCTGAAGGCGATCGCGATTTACCGCGATGGATGCAAGCGGAGCCAGCCGGTCAACACCGGCAAGAAGGAGTCCGCGCCCGAGACCACGGGCGGCGGAAATGGCGCCAAGTCCAAGCCCCTGCGCCGGCGCCTGCCGGCCACGCGGCACTCGCTGACGCACAAGTTCGACATTGCCGGGCACCGCGGCTACCTGACCGTTGGGCTTTATGAGGACGGAACGCCGGGCGAGCTGTTCATCACGATGGCCAAGGAGGGGAGCACCATTGGCGGCATCATGGATTCCTTTGGCACCGCCATTTCCCTCTGCCTGCAATACGGCGTGCCGCTGAACACGCTGGTGGAGAAGTTCGCCCATGCGCGCTTCGAGCCCAGCGGCTTCACCACCAACCCGGACATCCCGATCGCCAAATCCATCACCGACTACATCTTCCGCTGGATGGGCCAGACCTTCCTTGAAGGCTTCAAGGCGCCGGCCCCCGCCAAATCCCTCCAGCCGGAAAATGGAAATGGGCACGCCCCCGCGCCGGAGGCGCCCCCCGCGCACGGCACGAACGTCCAGGTGCTCGACCGCCAGTTCAAGGACTTCATGGAAGACGCCCCGGTCTGTGACAACTGCGGCGCCATCACCGTTCGCAATGGCGCCTGCTACCGGTGCTACAACTGCGGCAATTCCCTCGGATGCTCATAAGCCGGGCCTGAAAAAAGTTCCAAGGGTTGGAAAAAATCCAAAAAAAAGTTCCAACCCTTGGAAAATGCCCTCAAAAAAGTTCCAAGGGTTGGAAAACTTTTTTGTGGGGCGCATTTTTGTCTGGTTCAAGGCCCGCGGGAAGCGCATAGTAACTCATTCGTGGCGTTGGCTTGAGGCAGAGGGAGGGTTTCCGCATGAGCATGGATCCGCTGGCACCTAAAAGCGTAAGTTTTGAAATTGAGACCACCGTTCCCCTTCCCGTGGGGGAGCAGATTTTTTTGGCCGGGCCCGGGCCCGTGCTCGGCGGCTGGGCGCCCGAGGGGTTCCCGTTGACCCGCGTGGACGACAATCTCTGGACGGCGTCGGTCAGCCTGCCCTCCGGGGCCCCGGTGGAGTTCAAGATCACGCGGGGCGCCTGGAGTTCAGAGGAGGTTCTGCCCGGCGGACGGATTCCCGGAAACCACGCCGTTCATCCGTTCACCCAGCCGGTCTTTCGGCATCGCATTTTTGGCTGGAAGGATTTAAGCCCCGGCCCGGCTCCGCGGATTACGGGAAACTACCGCATTCATGACAGCGTTCACTCCCAGTTCCTTCGCTTTGACCGCCGGGTGATTGTCTGGCTTCCGCCTTTTTATGAGCGAAACGCCGCCCGGCGCTACCCGGTCCTCTACATGCAGGATGGCCAGCAGGTCTTTGATCCGCAGACCTCGACCTGGAACCATGACTGGGAGGTGGATGAGCACTGCGAGGAAATGATCCTCAAGGGCCAGCTCAAGGACCTGATCGTCGTGGCCGTGTATTCCACCGAGGACCGATGCCTGGAATATCACCCCGCCTTGGCGGGCGCGGAATACGCGCGGTTTTTGATCGAGGAGCTCAAGCCGTTCATTGACGGCGCCTACCGGACCGAGCCCAGCCGGCATTGTACCGCCGTGGCGGGTTCTTCGATGGGGGGGTGCATTTCGTTTTATCTCGCCTGGACACGGCCGGACGTGTTTTTTGGAGCGGCCTGCCTTTCCCCCGCCTTCCGTTTCCGGGACGATCATTCCATGCCCGACATGGTTCGCGAGGCCGCCACCGGGCCGGATTTGAAGATCTATTTGTATGGCGGCGATGGGGATGCCACCGAACGCGAACTTCTCGGAGGCATCCAGGAAATGGAAACGCTTTTGAGGGGAAAGGGCTTTGATGACCAGGCGCTGAAAATGCGCATGATCCCCGGCGCGCTTCATCGCGAGGAGGATTGGGCGCGCGTGACGCCGGAATGGCTCCAATTCCTGTTTGGGCGGTGATTTTTTCAGGCGGAGAGGGCGCCCCACAGCATGCTTGACCGGCGCTCATGCGGAGCTTACACTGCCCCTTCTATTTAAAAAGACGATTAAGGAGACTAGAACCGTATGCCCACGAAAGCTGATAAGAAACTACCGCAGGAATCCGCAGGCGCCCCCGCCTCCGCGGCCGCCGCCCCTTCTTTTGCCATCATCATGGAATTGGACAGCCTGGCCATCCAGGGGCGCAGTTTGCGCTTTGCGGCCTTGAAGAGCCTGCTTTCGGCGGAGGGGGTGGCTCTGGATGTCCCCTTGTTCTCCCGTTATTGCCTGCATTCTTCGCCTGAGCACAGCCTCGACCACCTGGCGGCGGGTTTGAAAAAAGAGAAGCTCAATGCCGCCAAGCTCGTGGAGCGGTATAAAGAAAAAATCGCCGAGGCCTATCTCTCCAGCGGTACCACACTGGCGCCCGGCCTTTCCAAATTGCTGGACGCCGCGCTGGAGCGAGGCTTTGCTCTGGGCGCGATTTCCATCCAGACCCAGGAGACGGCGGACAAGATCGCCGAAAACGTGGGCCTGCTGGCGCGCGGCGTCAAGGTGATTGCCTTCGGCGAAGTGGGCAAGGATTTCCCCAAGGCGGACGCCTGGCTCAAAATGGCGAAGGCCTTGTCCCGCACCCCTCGCCGGTGCATGGCGCTCACCAGCAGTATGTCCTCCTGCAAGTCGGCCCTGTCGGCCGATCTCTACTGCATCGCCGTGCCGGATGAGTTTACGTCCTGCCAGGATTTCAGCGGCGCCAATCGGGTCGCGGAGTCCCTTTCTGATGTGAACGTGAAGGAATTGCTGGAAACCTTTTGCCGGACCAGCCGGTAAGGCTTCTGTCGCGATGCCATGAGTTCACCGCCTGAAGAGAGGGCCCCCGCCCAGCCCATGGAACGGCTGGTGGCCATCATGCGCCAGCTTCGCTCCGAGAATGGGTGCCCCTGGGATCGCGAGCAGTCCCTTGAAACGCTCAAGCCCTATCTCGTGGAAGAGTGCTACGAGGTGCTGGACGCCCTGGAGGAGGGCGACCGCCAGCACCTGAAGGAGGAGCTGGGCGACCTGCTCCTCCAGATCGTGTTCCAATCACAAATTTGTGCCGAGGCGGGGGAGTTCACCTTTGACGATGTGGCCCAAGGCATTTCGGACAAACTGGTCCGCCGCCACCCGCATGTATTCGGGGATGTGAAGGTCTCTGGATCGGGGGAGGTTCTTCGCAACTGGGAGAACATCAAAAGCACGGAGAAGGACAAGCCTCGTTCGTCGGTCATTGAAGGCGTTCCCCGCGGTCTGCCGGCCCTGCACAAGGCCCAGCAGATCCAGAAAAAGGCCGCGCGCGTGGGCTTCGACTGGGACAGCGTGGATGGCGTGATGGCCAAGCTCGAAGAGGAAATCGCCGAAATCAAGGAAGCGCTGATCTCAAGGGATGCCGGACACATCAAGGAGGAGATTGGCGACCTGCTCTTTGCCGCGGTCAATCTCAGCCGCTTCATGGGCCATAACGCGGAGGATGCGCTGAACCTCACCATCAACAAGTTCATCCGCCGCTTCCAGGAAATCGAGGCCCGCCTGCATGCGCAGGGCCGGAAGGTCACGGACTGCAAACTCGACGAACTCGACGCCATCTGGAACGACATCAAGAAGACGGAAGCGTAGGGCCGAACGGAGTTGGGACCTGCGGGGTGCGAAGCCTGCCCGCCCCAAGCATCCTTTCGTGTGGCGGTCCGTGCGGGCGCAGAAACAGCCCCGCCTTCCAATGGGACCGCCTCGCCGGGTTCTTTTTCTCCCCTCACTGGAAAAAACGCGGATGGCGCGTATATTCCTGCAGTTCGACGGGGAAACATGAATATATTTGTGCCAAAGGAAACCGAGGAGAGGGAGACGCGCGTGGTGATCACACCCGCGCACGCCAAGAGCCTGGTTGAGCTGGGGGCGGAGGTTGTGGTGGAAGCCGGTGCCGCCGCGGGGCTGGGCCATGCGGATGCGGATTTTTCCGCCGCGGGCGCCCGGCTTGCCACGGACCGGGGCTCGGCACTCCACGCGGCGGATCTTGTATTCAAGCTCAGGAAGCCCTCGGTGGAAGATGTGCGGCAGATGAAGCCCGGCACGATTTCCATCAGCCAGTTGGACCCCTTCAATAACCGGGAGTTGATCCTTGAGCTTGCGAAGGCCGGCGTCAGCGCCATCAGCCTGGAGATGCTTCCCCGCACGACCCTGGCACAAAAGATGGATGTGCTCAGCTCACAGGCCAGCCTGGCGGGCTATGAGGCGGTCTTGGTGGCCGCCACCCACTTGAAGCGCATCTTTCCGATGATGATGACGCCCTCGGGAACCCTGACGCCCAGCCGGGTCTTTGTGATCGGCGTGGGCGTCGCCGGGTTGCAGGCGATCGCCACCGCCCGGCGCCTCGGCGCGCGGGTGACCGCCTTTGACACGCGCCCCGCCGTCGCGGAGCAGATCACGTCGCTGGGGGCCCAGATTGCGAGAATCGAGCTGGGCGAGACCGGCCAGACCCAGGACGGTTATGCCAAGCCCCTGACGGAAGAACAGCTGAGCAAACAGCGCGAAGGCATGGCCCGGTATTGCGCGGAGTCGGACGTGGTCATCACCACGGCGCAGGTCTTCGGGCGAAAGGCGCCCGTGCTGGTCACCACGGAGATGGTCAAGGCCATGAAGCCCTGCAGTGTGGTCGTGGATATGGCCATGGAATCCGGCGGCAACGTGGAATGCTCCGTGGCCGGCGCCGTGGTGGAGGTGCAGGGCGTGCAAGTGATCGGGTACATCAACCTGGCCCGGCGGGCTTGTGTTCATGCCAGCCAGATGCTCTCCAACAACCTGTTCAATTTGATCGAACATTTCTGGGACAAAACCGCCAAGGCCTTTGTGCTCCGGCGGGAGGATGAAATCATGAAGGGATGCCTGATCACGCACAACGGGGAGATCGTGAACGAGCGCATCCGGGAACTGAACTGAGGAAGCCATGGAACTGATTGGACTCTTGGTGTTTGTTTTTGTGCTGGCCGTCTTTCTGGGCGTGGAGCTGATCTCCAAGGTGCCCTCCCAATTGCACACGCCCTTGATGTCCGGCTCCAATGCGGTCTCCGGCATCACCATCGTCGGCGCGCTGATCGCGGCGGGCCATGTGGACAGCACGGCCTTCTCCATCGCGCTCGGCGTCATCGCCGTGGCGGCGGCCATGATCAATGTCGTGGGCGGGTATCTGGTGACCGACCGCATGCTGGCGATGTTCCGCAAGAAAAACGGAGGCCCGCGGGCATGAAAACCCTGCTGATCAATTTCAGCTACATCGCGGCCTCCATCCTGTTCATCTTCGGGCTGAAGATGCTCAGCTCGCAAAAAACGGCGCGCTGGGGCAATGCGGTCTCCGCCGCCGGCATGCTGGTGGCGGTCGTGGCCACGCTGATGGTGCAGGGGATGTCCTTCCGGTGGATTGCGGCCGGCCTGCTCATCGGCTCCGGCATCGGGGCCGCCGGCGCCTATGCGGTCCCCATGACGGCCATGCCGGAAATGGTGGCCATCTTCAACGGGTTTGGCGGCCTGGCCAGCGTGCTGGTGGCGTGGGCGGATTATCATGCGCACCGCGCGGGATACAGCGCCTTCACGGCCACCGCCACCCTGCTGACGGTGCTGATCGGAGGGGTCACGTTCTCGGGAAGCGTGGTGGCCTATCTGAAGCTTTCGGAAACCTTCATCGGCGGAAAACCCATCCTGCTCCGGAATCGGCAGGTCATCAACGGCGGGCTGGTGCTGGCCCTGCTGGCCGCCGCCATGGTCTTCAGCCGGCTTCCCCAGGCGCCCGGGGCCTATCCCCTTCTCCTGCTCGCGCTGGGCCTGTCCCTCCTGCTGGGGGTGCTCACGGTTCTGCCCATCGGCGGCGCCGATATGCCGGTGGTGATTTCCCTGCTGAACAGCTACTCGGGCATGGCGGCCTGCGCGGCGGGATTCGTGCTGATGAACAACGTGCTGATCGTGGCGGGTGCGCTGGTCGGCGCCAGCGGCATCATCCTGACCCAGATCATGTGCAAGTCCATGAATCGCCCGCTGTCCAATGTTCTCTTTAGCGGGTTTGGCTCCTCCGCGACTTCGGCCGGCGCCGCCTGCAAGGGAGAGGTCCGTTCCATTTCCGCCGACAATGCCTACCTGATTCTGGAGGCGGCGAGCAAGGTGATCCTCGTGCCGGGCTACGGCATGGCCGTGGCCCAGGCCCAGCATGCCGTCCGCGAGCTGGGCGATCTGCTCGAAGCCCATGGAACAGAGGTGCAGTATGCGATCCATCCGGTGGCCGGGCGGATGCCCGGGCATATGAATGTTCTGCTGGCCGAGGCGGATGTCCCCTATGAGCAATTGGTCGTGCCCGAGGATGTCAATCCCGTCATGTCCAGCGTGGATGTGGTGCTGGTGATCGGCGCCAACGATGTGGTCAATCCGGCGGCCCGCGAGGACTCGGCCAGCCCCCTGTACGGCATGCCCATCATCAATGCAGACCAGGCCCGCACCTGCATCGTGATGAAGCGCAGTATGGCCTCCGGTTATGCCGGGGTGGACAATCCGCTCTTCTTCAAGCCAAATACCCGGATGCTCTTTGGCGATGCCAAGGCGGCCGCCCAGGCGCTGATTTCAGGATTCAAGAGCCGGTGAAATCAGTGCGTGGCCACCGCCCGCAACCCCATGACCCGCAGATTTTCCATGGGTCCCAACGCGGTTGGGACCTCTTTGGGGGAGACGGCCCGTTGCCGCCCGGCAGAATCCACGGCTTGATCTTTCCCCTCCCCTGTGCTTGGATGTCCCCACACACGGGAGTTCATTATGCTCAAGGTAAAACGCTTGAAATGGTTCGCCGGTTTTTCCCTGGCGGCACTTTCTTTTGTGGCGCGGGCCCAGGAATCGCCCCTCTCTTCCACGGCCCGCCATGTCCCCGGCGCCCACCCAACCCCTCTGCTGGCGTATGAGCATGAGACGGCCACCAACATACAGGTGGCCGGGTCCTGGGACTCATGGACCGGGCGTTACGCGCTGGCCAGCTCGCAGGGCCTCTGGCAATTGGATACGCGAACGCTCTCCGCCCCCTTCGGACGCCACGAGTACAAGTTCATCGTGGATGATGTCTGGGAAAAGGGCGACAACCGCTTTCTCTATATCAATGCCGAAGGGCTCCTGGAAAAACCGTCCGACCGGGTCACCGGCGCGACGATCGAAGACGTCAACCGCATTGCGGTTGGGTTCAAACAGGGCATTCCCGCCGGAAAAAATCTGAAGGTGCGCCTGGAGCCGGACTGGCCCATTCAGGACTGGTCGCTGGCCTCCCCCAAGGAGGAAGCCCGCCTGCAAGGGTACTTCCTGGCCGGCGGACTGATCACCTTCACCTTCGATCCCGCCGTGTATGGCCTCACCCTGGCGCCCAACAGCCGCATCACCGTGGCCGGTAATTTCAACGGCTGGGATTCCAGCGGCGGCAACGGGCGCTGGGTGCTTCGCGACCCCTCCGGAAAAGGCGTGTACGAACTGACCGTGCAACTGCAGGCCCTGCGCGCGCCGCCGGGCGAGAAGGATCTGATCTTCAAGTTTGTCGTCAATGGCCGTCAGTGGCTCGTGCCCCCGGCCAAGGCCGTCAACTCGCTGTCCGACGGCAAGGGCAACTTTAATCTAAAGATCGATCCCGCGCTTTCCGGGAGCACGCAACTGCGCATCGAGACGGCGGAACGGATTCCCCTGGACCAGCCGATGGCGGTCGTCATCGAGGGGCTCACGGAGCGTCCGATCTGGGCCGCGCTGACCCCCGGGGGCCTCATCGAGCGCCTGCACTCCGACAAGCCGATGGGCGTGCTCCTCGACAAGGAACAAAACGCCACCACCTACCGGCTCTTCGCCCCGCGTGCCCGCCAGGTGCATCTCTGCCTCTTCAACACGCCGGAATATGAAATTCAAAAGCCCGTCTACAAGCGCATCGCCCCCATTGAGCGCTATGCGATGTGGAAAGATCCGGAGGATGGCGTCTGGGAAATTTCCCTGCTGGGGCTCGACACTGGAAAATACTACTCCTTCAACGTGGACGGCTTCACCGGAAATGGCGAGGGCTTCAACCCCCTGGCCCAGGTGGGCGACCCCTATGCGCGGGCCGCCGCGCACGCGCACAACAACTGCATCGTCATCGATCCCGATGAGCCCAGCGAGTTTTTCCAGGGCTGGACGGATGAAGGATTCCGCGCCGCCGCGCCGCAGGACACGCTGATCTACGAGGCGCACGTCCGCGACCTGACGATCCACCCCTCCTCCGGCGTGCCCGGCCCCCTGCGTGGAACCTATGCGGGCCTGCTGGCCTCCAAAGGCACCGGCACCGGCCTCGACCATCTCAAGGAGCTGGGCGTCACACACATTGAACTCCTCCCCACCGCCGAATTCGAGAATCCCCCCGGCACCTACAACTGGGGCTATGCGCCTGTCTTTTACTTCGCCCCGGAGGGTTGCTACGCCCGCAAGCCGCTGACCGGTTCGCAGTACTACGAATTCAAACACCTCGTCAACGAACTGCACCGCGAGGGCTTTGGCGTCATCCTGGATGTGGTCTTCAACCATGTCGGCGGCCCCAATATCTTCAGCATGATTGACAAGAAATATTACTTCCGCCTCAACGCCGACTTCACCTTCATCAATTACAGCGCCTGCGGAAACGATCTGCGCACCGAGTCGCCCATGATGCGCCGCCTGATCGTGGACAACATCCTCTACTGGATGAAGGAATTTCATGTGGATGGGTTCCGGTTCGACCTGGCCGAGCTGGTGGATATGGAAACCCTGATGGCCGTGCGGGACGCCGCGCGCGCGCTCAATCCGGAGGTCCTGCTCATCTCCGAGCCCTGGAGCTCGCGGGGCGAGAACAAACACCAGCTCAAGGGCACCGGCTGGTCCGCCTGGAACAACGACTTTCGCTACGCCGCCAAGGATTTCGCCATGGCGCGCCACAACCGCGAATGGCTCAAGAAAAACATCTTTGGCTCGGTGGACACCTGGACCACCACCCCGCTTCAATCCGTCAATTACCTCGAAAGCCATGACGACATGGCGCTGGCCGACGAACTCTGCACGCGGCCGGACCGCGACGGGCGCAATCTTCAGCCCATGGATGTTGCCGCGAACCGCCTGGGAGCCACGATC
Organism: uncultured Verrucomicrobiota bacterium; assembly: GCA_964521805.1. Taxonomy (GTDB): domain Bacteria; phylum Verrucomicrobiota; class Kiritimatiellia; order CAIQIC01; family GWF2-57-35; genus CAZFSE01. Next base: position 2,048 of record CAZFSE010000026.1, on the reverse strand, counting down.
CTGTTCACCTCGCTGGGGATTCCAATGATCGCCGAGGGCCAGGAATTCCTGCGGTCAAAGTGGGGTTTTCACAACACCTACGACAAGGGAGACGAGGTCAACGCCATCTATTGGACCGACCGCGACCGGCCTTTGGCGGCCGAGGCGCTGGCCTATTACAAGGCGCTTGCCCAGCTCCGGCAGAGCCCGGAAGGGCAGTCGTTCCGTGTCACCCGCAAGCCGCCCGCCAGCTATTACCGCTGGATCCAGCCCCCCAACGAAAACGTGCTCGGCTATGCCGTCAACGCCCCCCGCATCCATCCCGGCAATGGATTTCTGGTACTGCTCAACGCCGGCGGGGAGGAGGCCCCGGTGGAAGTGCCCTTCCCGGCAGGAAAATGGCGGCTGATTGGCAACGGCGTCACCCTGGATCCCAAGGGCTTGCCCAACACCGGCATCATCGAAGGCCCCACGCGGCTGACGGTCCGCATCCCCGCCATCCGCGGCCTGATCTACATGGATGGATTCACGGAATGAGAAATCCATGCTGGCTGGCGCTGTGTTGTGGCCTCCTCTGGGCCGGCGGGTGCTCAAAGGCGCCGGCCCCGGAAGTGTATGCGCTCGACCCCGCGCAGTTCAGCGGCGAAAAGGCGTATCAGGAGCTGGAAGATCTCCTGGCGCTGGGCTTGCGCGACTCCGGAACGCCCGGCGCTGAAACCGCGGCCCGGCATCTCCAGCAGAGGCTGAAGGACCACGGAGTCGAAGCCCGCATTTCCGAGTTTGAGGAAATGACCCCGCGCGGGCTGGTCACGTTTCGCAATGTCATTGGACGCATCCCGGGGAAGGGCCCCGGCTTCATCGTTGTAGGCAGTCACTATGACACCAAGTCCGGCATGCCGGAGGGTTTCCAGGGAGCCAACGATTCCGGCTCCAGCACCGCCGTCCTGCTCGAGATGGCCGCCCTCGCCGCCCGCCAGCCCGGAACCCCGCCGGTGGATCTGCTGTTTGTATTCTTTGATGGCGAAGAATGCAGGGTCCGCTACACCCACGGCGACGGCCTCCACGGGAGCCTCCACTTCGTCCGGGAGCTTCAGCGCGAAAAGCGCGTGAAAGAGGCCCGGGCCATGATTCTCCTGGACATGGTCGGCGACCGCGACCTCGGCTTCACCCTCCCCCGCAACTCCAGCCCCGAACTGCTTGCCCGCCTCTTTGATGCCGCCCGCGAGGAAAATGTCCGGCACCTCTTCTCCCTCTATCCCCATGCCATCGGCGACGACCACGAACCCTTCCTCCGTGCCGGCATTCCCGCCATCAACCTGATTGATTTCCACTTTGGCAGTGCGCCCGGACGCAATGACCATTGGCACAGCGCGGAAGACACCCTCGACAAGATCGCACCGGAAAGCCTCCAAATCAGCGGCCGCGTCACCCTCCGCCTCCTCAACCGCCTCTTCCACGACGAGCAAGCGGGCACGGATCAAAAACCCTAGAGCCTTTCCGCCGTCACACGGCCTGGCCGTTTCTTTTGTGGCATGGGCCCTTGAACGAAAGCCTCCGCCAGGGTAGTATGTAACGCTGTCAGCCGCAGAGGCTAACCAGCAAGGAATAATGCATGTCCCCCGAAGGGCCGGTAAAGATTCTGGTGGTGGATGATACCGTCGTGTATCGGAAGATTCTCTCCGATGCCGTGGCCCGCGTGGATGGAACAGAATGCGTTGGAACCGCGGCTTCCGGCTCCCTGGCCCTGAATCGGCTGGCCCAGGCCCCGATGGATCTTGTGTTGCTGGACGTGTTCATGCCCGAGATGGATGGCGTGGAAACCCTGCGCCAAATCCGGGACAAATTTCCTGGTGTTGCCGTGGTCATGGTCAGCGGCGCCACCACTCGGGATGCCGACGTCACCGTGCGAGCCCTGGAACTCGGCGCCTTGGATTTCATTCCCAAGCCGTCTGAGGCGGATGCCGAGAAGAATCTGGCCTTGCTGGCGGACAGCATCCGCCGCGTGGTCCGATTGGTCCAGGTTCGCCGCCTGACGCGGGCGCCAGCCGCAGGCCTGCGCCCTGCGGCCA
>CAZFSE010000025.1:5524-31621 GCA_964521805.1 uncultured Verrucomicrobiota bacterium | reverse complement strand
GTCTATGCCAACTTTCTGGCGTTTGAAATTGGGGACGCGGCCTTCGAGGACACGGACTATGAGCTGGCCCTGCGGGCGTACCGCCGGGTGCTGACGAGGGAATCCCTCTTGAGCATTCAGCGCCGGGTGGTGCAGAGCCTGCAGGCGGAGATTGAGATTTTTCAGAAAGAGCGCCCGGACCCCGGAAACCTGACGGCGCGCTTCCGCCGGGAGCGGCGGCTGTCCAGCGACCTGCAACAGGCGCAGGACTTATTGCAGAAGCTGGAGGTTCTGCCGGATTATGACGCGGGCCTCTTTCATCGCATTGGCCGGTGTTTCTTCAGCATTGACCGCTACTGGGAGGCGCGGGTGGCGTTTCAGCGCGCGGTGGATACGGCAACGGAGGAGAAACTCCGGGAAACGGCGCACTTTGATTTGATCCTGGTGATTTCGCGCCAGCGGCGCTTTGAGGATTTGATTGCGGAGGCGGACCGGTATCTGGCGATTTATGAATGACGTGCGGAACAGCGGATGGCTTGGCGGCGGGCGGCGCCTGTGGGCGGCGGCCGGCGTGTTGCTATGGCTGGGGGCCTGGCCGGCGGCGGGGAAGAAATGGGAGAAGCTGGAGGGATGCAAGCTGGCGCCTTCTTCGTACATGGATGGCGACAGTTTTCATGTTCAGCACGGGAAGGACACGCATATCTTCCGGCTGTATTTTGTGGATGCGCCGGAGACGGACACGACGTACAAGGACCGGCTGGTGGAGCAGGCCAAATATTTCGGCGTGCCGGTTTCGCGCATCACGCGGCTGGGGCATCGGGCCCAACGGATGACCCAGCAGGCGTTGAAGCCGGGGTTTACGGTCTACACGAAATGGGCGGATGCGCGCGGGCAGAGCAGTCAGCCCCGCTTTTATGCGCTGGTGCGGGCGGGCAAGCAGGACTTGGGCGAACTGCTGGTGCAGGAGGGTCTGGCGCGGGTGTATGGGGCGTCGGAGGACTTGCCGGAGGGGCGCAACGCGAATTCGGCGTTTGATCAGTTGCGCTCGCTGGAGACGCGCGCCAAGCAGAAGAGAAAGGGCGTGTGGGGTTCGCTGGGCGATGTGGCCGAGGAGGTGGCGGTGGAGGAGAAGCCTGCCGATCAACCAGCCACCGTTTCCCCTGAGGAGCCAGGCGCGGAGGAGTTCGCGGCGGTGCCGGTGGTGGAGGAAGAGGTGGATTATGTCGAAGTGGCCCGCCGCTGGCCCAATGTGCCCACCGTGGGCTTTTTGCGGGCGGAGGCGTTCATTAACCTTGAGCGCTATGAGGAGGCGGAGCCGGCCCTGGAAGATTTGCTGGCGCATTATCCAGACCATGAGCAGAAGCCGCGGATTCGTTTTTATCTAGCGCTTTCGATTGCAATGCAGGAGCGCTTCAAGCAGGCGATTTTTCTCTTTGAGAAGTGGCTGGATGAATATGAGGAGAATGGCCTGCGTCCCGAGGTGGAGTACTGGCTGGCGATTGCGCTCTACTATGATGGACAGTTCGAGGATGCCCAACCGTTGCTGAAGGCCTATGCGCTGGCGCACCCGGAGACTCCTTATGCGCCGGAGGCGGCGTTCCGCGCCGCGTTGTGCCGCTACGTGTTGGAGGAGTATCTGGAATGCGCGCTGGATCTGGGCGCCTGGCTGGAACAAAATCCGGAGCATGTGTTTTACTGGGAGGCCCTGGTCGTGCGCGGGGATGCACTGGCGGCTTGTGGCGAGCTGGAGCAGGCCAAGACGAATTATCTGCGGGTGACGAAGGAGGCGGGGCCGTTTTATTATCTGGCGCTGACGCAACTGGCCAAGGTCTACAAAGCGCTCGGGACGGAGCAGTCGTACCGCGACATGGCGGCGGCGTTTGGGCAATTTGTGCGGGAGAATCCGGACTCCGGGCAGTTGGTGGAAGCCGCCTGGCAGGCGGGCTGGGCCCTGCGGCAGGCGGGGCGTCCGGACGAGGCCCGGCGGTTGTATTGGGGCATCGTGGACCGGCATGGGAACAACCGCGACTGGGAGGGTTTTCAGGACATTTGGAAAGACCTTGCGGCGCTCTATCCGGACCCGGCGGCCTACCGGCAGGAGCTGACGGCCAAATATAACGAGGCGCTCACGTCCCGCCGCCTGACGCTGGCTTCGCGCCTGGCACTGGCGGAGATTGCCCGCGGCCCGGCACCGAATGCGCCAGCCACCGCGCGCGACTATGCGGCACGCTTCAAGGGCGACTATCTGGGCGCGGAGGCGCTGGCCTTTCTCGGTGGCACGCTGGCCTCGGCCGGGGATTGGGAGACCGCGCGGCCCTATTTGCAGACCCTGCTGGAACGGCATCCCGAGTCTTTCTTTGCCCCGCTGGCTCATGTGCGGCTGGCGGAGTGGGGCCTGCTTCAGAAAGATGATGCCTATGCGCTGGACCACGCCAACCGTGTCTTGGAGCAAGGCGCGGCGCCCACGCTGGTGATGGAGGCGACGATGGCTCGGGCGCGAAGCCTGGCGGGCCTTGGGCGGCTGTCCGACGCGCTGGAGGATTATCAGACCGTGCTGGCCAACCGGGCCACGCCGCGGGCCTTGAAGCCGGAGGCTCTGCTGGAGAGCGCGGCGGTGCTGGAGGGTTTGGGCCGGGTGAAGGAGGCCATCCCGTATTACCAGCGCGTGTACGTGATGTATCAGGCGTATCCCCAGGCCATGGCGCGGGCCTATCTGAAGAGCGCCGAGGCCTTTGAAAAATTGGATGACCGGACGGCGGCGGTGAATACCTACCAGGAAATGCTGGGCCTGGAGGCGCTGGCTGAGTTTCCGGAAGTGGTGCTGGCGCGCCAAAGGCTGGGGGAGGGCCGCCCATGAGAACAACGTTTAATCATAAAACGCGAAAAATGGGATGGCGCGGGTGGATGTTCCTGCTGGCCCTGTGCGGGACCCTGCTGGCGGGGGGCGCGCAGGCGCAGGAGCGCGGCATCGGGCCATTCTTTGTGCAGACCGCCGAGGGCCGGTTCCCGGTGCGCTTGTTGAAGCGGGATCGCGAAAAAGGAACGGTCTGGGTGCTCAAGCAGGCGCAGGCGGGCGGCTATTTTGAGGCCGGGATGGCACCCGGGGAAATCATTCTGGTGGAGATGCCGCGTCCGAAGTTTTTTGAGGCGGCCCTGCAACCGGCGACCCCTGAACAAGCGGCCCAGGCCCAGGCGGCGCTGAAGAATATGGCGGATTCGCTCAAGCCGTTCCGCGATCTGCCGGGGGTGCTGGGCGATGAGGCCCTGGTCCTGCAAGGCCGGCTGGCCGAGGCGGGCGGCCAATACCCGCAGGCGTTGAAGTTCTATGAAGAGGTGCTTCAACAGCCGTATTTCTCCGCGCAGGCCGGGCCTGCGCGTTTGCGGGCGGGGCTTTGCTATTCCGCGCTGGGCGATCCGGCGAAAGCCTTTGAGTATCTCAGTGATGTGACCGTCAGCGATGAGGATGCGGACCTGCTTTCGGAGGTCATGCTCTCGCGCGGCCAGGCGCTGGCCAAGCTGGGCCGGCATCAGGAGGCTGTGTTGTCCCTCTTGTACTTGGTGGTGTTTCATCCGTACGTCCGTGACAATGAGGCCCGCTGTCTCTCCGCCGTGTTGCCCAGCTATGCCGCCCTGAAGGATTGGGATGCCTTGGCGAAAACCGTCCAAACCTTGGAAGCGTCGTATCCGGGGACGCCACACGCCACCAACGCGGCGGCCTTCGCCGCCACCCATTTTCCGCCGGAATTGAAAAAGAATGTTCAACAACGCAGTGGAAGCGAGGTAACGAATGAAAAAGAATAGACGATTGGCCTGGCTGTTGCTGGGGGTGCTGTTGTGTTCGTGGACCGTGGCTTTTGCCCAGGAGCCGGAGGCCGCCCCGGCCAAGAAGATGACGCTGTGGGATCTGATGGTGGTGGGCGGCTGGGCCATGATTCCGCTGGGGCTCTGCTCCTTTGGCCTGATTGCCGTGGTGGTCATTAACTACCGGCAGGTCAACCGCAAAAAAATGCTTCCGCCCGCCGTGGTGGAGCAGTTGCGCGCGGCCGCCCGGGCGCGTGATTTCCCCACGCTTTGGCAGGTGGCGAACGGCACGCGATGCCTGTTTACCAATGCATTGAGTGCCGGCCTTCGGCGCATAGACCCGGACAACCCGGCGGCCTCCAAGACGCGGATGGAGGAGGCGATTGCCGAGACGGCGGGACGCGAGGAATCCCAGGCGGGCTACTGGATCAATTTCCTTTCGCTGATCACCGCCATCTCGCCGATGCTCGGACTGTTGGGCACGGTCAGCGGCATGATCGGCGCCTTCCAGAAGATTGCGGGCGGCGGCATGGGCAAGCCCGAACTGCTGGCCGGCAATATTGGCGAGGCGCTGGTTACCACCGCGACCGGCCTGATTATCGCCATTCCCGCCCTGTTCTTCTATTTCCTGTTCCGGAACAGCCTCAACGGCATTCTGCAAACGGCCGAGGAGCACTATTCCATCATTCTGGACGATTTGCTGGGGACCGGGCCGGCCCTCGTGGAGGTGGATGAGGCCCCGGCGCCTTCAGCGCCCGTTGAAACATCCGCCGCTCAACCCCCGGCAGAACCCACCTGATAAAGGAAAGCCGCGCATGAAGCTTAAAAACAAGGAAATGCCCGCACTCGGCATGGACATGACGCCCATGATTGACTGCGTTTTCCTTTTGCTGATTTTCTTCATGTGCGCCGCGACGATGTCCAAGGTGGATTTTACGCCCGAGGTGAAACTGCCGATTGCGCCCAAGGCGGCGGTGCCTGAGGATCTGCGAGGCCGCGGCACCATCAACATCCTGCCCCTGAACACCGTGCTCCAGACCGGCGAACAGGTCAGCGAGGACCGCCCCTTCATGGTCTATGGGCAACTGCTTGACGAGCCGGGCCTGCAAAAACTGATTTCCGAGCGCCGAGGCGCGGACCCGGAGTTCCGCGTCTATCTGCGCGTGGACCGCAACGCCGATTTTGCGCTGGTTCGCCGGGCGATCCGCGCCTGCGCGGGCGCCGGTGTTTTTGACATCATTTTCGGAACCTTTCAAAGCCGGAGCAATGAATAGAGCGCCCCCATGAAGCTCAAACGAAAATCCAAAGAGGAAAAGCCGGAAGTCCAGATGACGCCGATGATTGACTGCGTCTTCCTCCTGCTGATTTTCTTCATGGTGTCTTCGACCTTCAACCGGCAGGAGGCGGACATCAGCTTCTCCCTGCCCGGCCTGGCCGAGCAATCGGAGGCCGTCGAAATCCCGGACGAGCAGATCATCGAAATCTACGAGGATGGAAGCGTGGTGCTCAACGACATGAAATATGACTCCCCCGCCTCCACCGAGTTGCCGGAGTTGCTGAAGACCTTGGTCCGTTTCCGCGAGGCGGCGGAGGCGAGCAAGGTCCCCGCCATGATCACCATTGCGCCGGCCGACCGGGTCAAACAACAGCGGGTGGTGGATGTTCTCAACGCCTGTTCCGCCGCCAAGATTCAAAATGTCACCTTTGCCGTGGAGGAGGAGCCGTGAAGCCCTGGATGACCAAGCTGACGGCTCTCTGGGAGCGGCGAACAGGCAAAAAAGCGCCGTGGGATGCCATTTTGGTCAGTGCGGCGGCGCATGTGATCCTTCTGCTGTCGGCCGCGTTCTTGACGGTGCTGGTGGTCCAGGGCCGCCAGAAGATGATGTTTGAGGGATCCAAGCCCCCCGGCATCCCGGCGCGCAAACTGGAGCACAGCATCCGCGTCAAACAGATGCAGAAGCAGACGCGGAAACCGCAGGTTCTGCAACGCCTGGCCACCGAGGCGCCGTCCAAGGTGGCCTTGCCGAACCTGCCGAAGATGGATGCGCCGGACATCAAGAACCTGCGCGACACGCCCCTGATGAGCACCCGGGCCGGCTCCACGCTGGGCTCCATTGGATCCGCGGGCGGCGGGGCGGGGCGGGGGCTCACCGGCAGCGCCGGCTATTCCGACACCCGTTTTTTCGGGGAAAGTGTCCGTACCAAGGCCATCTGCATCCTGATGGACATCAGCCCCAGCATGCTCGACAAGGGCGTGGTGGAGGATGTTCGCAAGGAAACCATGACCATGCTGGAGGCGTTGAGCCCAGTGACCCAGTTTAATATCGTCGTCTTCGTGGATGGGGCCCTTGGGTTCCAGCCGCAGATGGTTTTTGCCACGCAGGACAACAAGCAAAAGGCAGTGGAATGGCTCAAGCAGAAATTTTATTTCCGCCGGCAGGGGAACTTGCGGGGTCATTCCGGGAGCACCCCCTCAGAAGCCATTAAGATGGCGGTGGAAATGGGGAGCGACACCCTGTTCATCCTGACGGACGATCCGCCCTACCTCAAAACAGGAGATAGGGACACGGGGGTGGAGATCACGGATCATCAAGAACAGATCCTGATGTTTGTGCGGGATATCGAGCGCAAGACCGGACGGAAGGTCAAGATCAACCCGATTGTCTACAAACCCCATGCCAATGAGCGGGGCAAACAGGGCGAGGCGTTCTATCGCCGCCTGGCGCAGACGACGGGCGGGCGGTTCAAGGTCATCAAGTAGGAGGCTTCACCGCTTGTGCCAGGGGGTGGTGGATGGCGCACCAAGTGGTTGCAGGGGCTGGGTTTGATAAGATGGAGTTCCGCCCGGGCTGTAGCCGGAGATTGGCTCCCGGCTGGCGGCCGGTGAATGCGTGTTTCCCATCCCCCCCAAAGCAGGCCGGTAGCCTGTTCCAAGCTGGTTGATGGGGGTGGCGCCGCTGACGGGAAGGGTCGGCGAGCTTTCCTTCAACCCAGAAAGCCCCCCCGGCTTTGAGGAAGGGGTCCGGAAGCTGGAGAATGAGGCCCCCGGCGTTTCCTTGGGATGTGTGATCTCACGCATCAGGCTGGCCGTTCTGGGCATGGGTTCTGCCCGTTCGCCTGCCGACCGTGTTCGCTCCAGGCCCCAGAGGCTGTCCGCCCCGCGGGTGGTGGTCTCTGCCGTCATGGGGACAGGCTCTGTTTTAAGAATGGTGTCGCCAGCCGTTTTCCCAAAGGACTTCTGAGTGGACAGAGGGCGAGGGTCTTCCTGCTTTTGTCCGGCCAGCAGGCTGTCAGGGGAAGACAGTGTGCCCGCTTGTGGAGGGGCCAGCGCCTCTGTCTGTACGGGCTCGTAGGGCTTGTCGTCAATCACGCCCTGTTGCAGGGATGGGCGCGAGGTCCTTTCAAGAGGCGTCTCTCCAAGCTTTTCTTCCGAGGGAGTCAATTCCCCCTTGGATGGAACCCCTGCCTCCCCGGCTTGTTCCATTTCGCGAAGCCGCTGAATCTCAAACAGATTGTCTGCCAGCCAGCCCCAGCCCGATGGCTTGCTGTTTTCATCTTTTTTTTTCTCTTCACCGGCGGAATTCAGCCAGGATTTTGACTTGTCCTTTTTGTCGGCCGGCATTGGGGCGGGGGTATAGAAGAGAGAAGGATCAACGGATATGGCCGCCCCAGGCTCAAACGAAGACATGCTGGAAAAGAAATCTTTTTGAACCGGAAAAGAGCTGTTGCCAGTCTTGGGCCCTGTGTCAAAAAGAAGCTCAACGGGCGTTGAATGCATTTGAATTCGCTGGTTATAGGAACGCTCAGTACTCGTTGGCGCAGGGGTTTCTTCCGCAAAGAGCTCCATACACCACAACCCCAGCGCGCAGGCACTGGCCATTCCAGCCCAAAACAGTTTGGAAGGGCACCCATTCATTGCACACGATCATAACCGGTTTCGTTGCGAACGTCAAAGAGGAGTCTTCCCCCGAGGGGTTCTTCCGTCCGTGTTCCTTTGCCCATTTATTCTAAAGAATCCTGTTGACGCCCTTGCCAGTTTTGGGTTATACCATAACTCGATCGGTGAAACGGCTGTCTGGAAAGAAACGTTTAACATGTAGCAAAATCTCTCCGGCTCTGTGGCTCGGAGGTGGAGGTAATAAGAGATGAAGAAACTGGGACTTATTTTGCTGGCCTCTGTGATCTGTGTTGCTTGGACCCTTCCTGCCTTTGCCGCTGAGAAAAAGGCGGATCCCGATAAAGAAGTGAAAAAAGCTGAAAAGCCTTCGGAAAAGAAGGCGCCGGAAAAGAAGTTGGAAGAGCCCAAAAAAGAAGCCATCAAGGCCGTTGAAAAGAAGGCGGACAAGAAAGAAGAGGCTTCCGCCATCAAACAGGTCACACAGGGCGAACTGGCCCAGGTTCTTGTCAATGTACTTGGATTGTCCCGGTTTCTTCCGGCCTCTCCCAGCCCCGACCAGTGTTTTGCCATTTTGGCCGCCAACATGGTGGTCCCCGCGGAAGGTTGGTCCGCGCCCAAGGTTGTGACGAAAGCAGATTTGGCCCGCGTGATTGTGCAGGCCATGAAGAAGCAGTCGGAAGTCAACAATCCGGATGATCCAAAGTCTTGGATTGATTACCTCAAGAGCATTGGCGTTCCGATTGATACCGTTGGCGAAGCGGTGGACAATGTGGGCCCTGTGAGCGATCCTGTGGCTCCGAATGTTGTGACCTCTTCCTCTGACCCGCTGAGCAAGCGGCACAAGTTTAATCCCCTGGACGAGACCCAGTATGGCACCGATATGGCTGGACTGGTGCGCATCATCAGCCAACTGGAGTTTGAATCGGGCGAATTCCGCCCCCTTCCGATTACGCAAGATTAAACAACCCTGTTCAACCCATTGCTAGAAAAAGGAAACGAGGAGGATAACTCATGAGATGGACCAAGTGGATTTGCCTGGCGGCTCTGGTGTTGGTTGTCGCGCAGAGTGTGGCGTTTGCAAAAGAGGGCGCGCGCCCTTATCAGCTGAACAACAGGCTTCGCGTGGAATGGGATGATAACATCTACCAGACCGAGGATGACAAGACCTCCGGGATGAAGGTGATTGAAGAGGTGGAGTTCTTGGTGAACTTTAATCTGGAAAACACCTTTGTCAGCTTGCGGTACCGCCCTTCGGTGGTTTGGTGGGAGAATCGCTCGTCGGATCATTGGGATTTCAACAATGATGTGGACTTTATCTTCAACCATGCCTTTACCCCCCGCTTGAACATGAGCTTGACGGATACCCTCCGCCGTGGCGAACTTCCTGAGCTGGTGGATGGCAACGTCATCGTTCGTGAAGAGGATGATTTCTATTACAACAGTGCGAATCTGGTCTTGGGATACATCCTTCGCCCGGAAACGCGTATTGATCTGGCTGGGCGCAACACCCTGTTGCGTTATGATGACAGCGTTACTTCGGAGAACGAAGACTATATCATCTGGGCGGGCGGCGCCACGCTTCGGCATCGCGTGCACCCCAAGACCACGGGCTTGGGAGAATTGCGGTATGAGCACGTGACGTATGACGGCGCGGACCGCGGGTCCAAGAGCGTGTATGCGGCGTTGGGCGTTGAACAGACCTTCAGCCCGAGCCTGCTGGGCAACCTGCGCGGCGGCTATCAGCGCAAGATGTTCAATGATGATGACTTGAGCAGTGAAAATGCGCCCTATGGCGATATTGCACTGACCTTCCTGCCGTCCCCGGCGACCCGCCTGACGGGTGGCGCAAAGTATTCGCTCTTTGAGGCGAATGTCTATCCGTATGCCGATCAGAAACAGCTCCAGACCTACTTGAGCTTGGCGTATGATATCACCGCCCGTGTGGCGTTCTACCTCTCGGGAAGTTATAGCCGGGGCCAGTATGATGGCGAATATTCGGTGGATCCGACAGTCCGCAATGTGGACGGCACCGAGAATGTCTATCAGGCCAGCGCGCGGGCGTCGTACAAGGTTGCCCGCAACAACTGGCTGGAAGCCGGCTATCAGTATGTGGACTTTGACAGCGATCTTCGGGTTTCCTACAAGCGCAATCGCTTCGATTTGGGCTGGAAGATCCAGCTGTAAGGGGCGAAAAGCGGAAGATAGCCGTCAGCGATTGCCAAGTTTTATGGACGTGAACTAGTGAGGCGACCGTGGCCTCACTAGTTATTTTAGGGATGCGGGTTTCATGGCCGACTCAACGCAACAACAAGATTCCACACTGCATTTTTTGGATTATTGGAGGGTGATCCGGTCGCGCAAGGAGATCATTCTTGCGGTGACCTTGTTGATTGTGATTACGGGCGTGGCCTACACCTTCATGCTCCCCAAGAAGTACACCGCCTCCACACGCATTCTCATCCGTGAAGATGCTCTGGATGTGGAGGTGTTCGACCGGCAGATGATCCACGGCTACAATCCCTTTTTTCTGCGCACGCAGGAAAAAGTCCTGAAGTCCACCCCGATCGCGTACCAGGTCATCAATAATCTCAACCTGGCCGCCCTCTGGGGCGAGATGTACAACGACGACAAACAGCCGCTTTCTCGCGACGATGCCTTGAGGGTTTTCAATGGGAGTCTTGATATTGAGCAGGACCGGGATACCAGCCTGGTCAATATCCGGGTGACGCAGGAGAAGCCTGAATTGGCCTCGCGCATGGCCAATGAAATTGCCAACGTTTATCGCGACCACCGGTTGGACCTCAAGCGGCGTGAAATCCGCCGGGCCATTGATGTGTTGGACAACGAAGTTCAAAAACAGCAGGAAAAGGTTGACCAAGCGGAACTGGAGCTTGAGAAAATTCGAAAAAAATTGGGAGTGAGCACCTTGGGGCAGGGGTTCCGGGCCGACAAGCTGAGGCTTCAGCAGTTGGAGGCTGACCGAATTGGTTCACGGGTGGATATGCTGGTGCGCAAGGCCAGAATGGACCAGCTCCAACCGCTGGAAGGCACGGAGTTGATGAATGCCTCCTCCTACGTGGTGATGGATCAGAACATCGCCAACCTTCGCCAGCAGTTGAATGACGCAGAGGTTTCTCTGAAGCTTATTCTTGAGAATCTGGGTGAGAATCATCCGGATGCGCGGCGGTTGAAGGCGGGCGTGGATGAATTGCAGAGCAAGCTCACTCAGGCTTTGGCGGGCTTGAAAATCGGCTTGAAGGCGGATTATGAAGTGGCCAAGGCCAAATTTGACGCGCTGGAGGCGGAGTTGCAGGCGGCCAAGGCCAGCGACATTGAGGATGAGAAAATGCGTTTTCTCCCCTTCGACAAGGCGGAGCGCAACGTGGTGATTCAACGGGATATTCTCAATGCGTTGCGGGCTCGCATCACCCAGCAGGGCATCGAGGTGGAGGTGCCAAGGACGCCGGTTGAAATCATCGAGCCGGCCGAACCGCCCACCCGGCCCTCCAGTCCCTTGGTGGTGCTCAACATTCTGTTGAGTGTTATTCTGGGGCTTGGCGCAGGCATCGTGCTGGCCTATTTCATCGAATATCTCGACACGTCCGTGCGGACGGTGGACGACGTGGAACAATATCTGGGGCTTCCCGTGTTGGGGGTGATTCCGCAGAAAATCCGCCCTCTGATCCAGGAGGGTCCGGACAGCCCTCATTCTGAACCTTACCGAGTTCTTCGCACCAACATGCAGTTTGCCAACAAGGGCATGACCGGCGGCGCTTTTGCTGTGATCAGCGGGGGCGTGGGCGAAGGCAAGTCAACCACCTTGTTTAATCTGGCCTTTGTCTGTGCAAAGCTCGGCGACAAGGTCTTGGTGGTGGATTCTGACCTGCGCCGCCCGGTTCAGCACTCCATTCTGGGGGTTTCCAACCGGACCGGGTTGACCAACGTCCTGGTGAAGGATGTGCCGATCGAGGAATGCATCAAGCCCACGACGGTGGAAAACCTTCATTTCCTGCCCAGCGGGCGGTTACAGCGCTCCATGATGGGAATTTTGGATTCCCAGCGCATGAGGGAGCTGGTCAAGAATTTGAAGGCCCGGTACGACTTTGTATTCTTTGATTCTCCGCCCATCATCGGCATCACGGATGCCTCCATTCTCGCCAGCGAGGTGGACGGGGTGTTGCTGGTGGTGCAGTATCGCAAGTATCCCCGCGTCATTTCCTCCCGCGCCAAGCGGATGGTGGAGAATGTCGGCGGGAAGTTGCTGGGTGTCGTGTTGAACAACATCAACATCATGCGCGACGATTACTATTACTATTATCACTCCACGCACGCGCAGTACTATGGTGCGGAAAACGATGCCGAGCAGAAGTTGGCCAAAAAAGTGGAGACCACGGAGAAGAAGGATTCGCTGTTTTAACGGAGCATCATGGACGCAATGAGGAAAAGTGGGTGGTGGTTGCTGGCGGGTGCCCTGCTGTTGGCGGGTTGCTCCTCGCCCAAGCCGGGGAAGTATGTGTTGCCTCCATCCCGGGTCCCTTCTCCGGCGGCCAAGCCGCAGATTCTTCCCCCGGCCTCCCTGGCCCTTCCGGCTTCTCCCCGTCCGGCGGCGTCCACCACGACGGTGGCGCAGGCCGTGTCCAACAGGCCCGCTTCACAACAGGTGGTGGCTCCGGCCCCGGGGAGCGTCACGCCGCCGACGGCCACCAATCCGCCCCCCAAGCCTCCGTTGCCCGCCGTTGTTCCACAGCCCGCACCTGCGGTGCCGTCCGTCAAGACCCCGCAGGGGTCCACTCCCTCCGTGCCACCCGGAACAACCCGTGCCCCGTATTTGATTCGTGCCGGGGATGACCTGGTTATTTACCTGCGAGGCATTCCCCAGGAGCAAATGATTGAAGACCAGGTGGATGAAAGCGGCTATATCAACATGCCGTACATCAATGAGGTCATGGCGGGCGGACGAACGTCGTCAGATCTGGGAAGGCACATCCGGCAGTCGTACATTGACGGAAAGATTTATCGGAATGTGATGGTCAATGTGATTATTCCCTCGCAAAGTTATTACGTGCGCGGTGAAGTGAGGCAACCGGGGCGGTTCCCTCTCTCCAGCGGGTTGACCTTGGTTCAGGCGATTGCCGCGGCCGGTGGATATACGGAGTTTGCCAAGTCCACGAAGGTTCAGCTTTTGCGGGGGGCCACCTCGACCTACTACGATGCCAAGAGTTTTGAGGCTCGGCCCGAGAGGGACATACCCATTGAGGCCGGTGACGTGATCGTGGTTCATAGGAGCATGTTCTAACTTGGCGGGCGTCTCCACGCAAAGTGGCGATTCGGGCCGCCTGCGCAGACGGTTTTCCCTCCCTTTGTCCCGGCGCCGCTCCTTCTACGATTGGACTTGCATGGCCTTGATGCTGTTGCCGTCCCTCGTTGGAATGTTTCTTTTTGGGGCCGTTCGCATGTGGTCGGTCGGTCCGCTGATGTTTCTTTCGGGGCTGGGCCTTTTTCTGGCCAGCCTTCGACCATTCTTCAACGGAAATCTTCTCCGCTTTCAACTGCCGCCCGGCGCTTTGCTGTGGGCGCTGTTTGGTCTTTATGCGCTGGCGCGCATCCCCTTCTCGGCCTCCCCCTATGATGCCCGCCTCGAACTGCTGAAATTCGCCAGTTGGTGGATGTCGTATGTGGCATGGACGGAGCTGGCCCAGTTTCACAAGCGCTGGAAGGTTCTGCTGGGTCTGGCCCTGTTCGTGGTGACCCTGATGGCCTGGTATGCGTTGATCCAGCACGCGCAGGGAAGCCGGATGGTGCTCAACCTGGAGCGTCCGGAGGTCTATGGCATGAGGGCCAGCGGCGCTTATTTTTGCCCGAACCATTTTGCGGCGCTGATCGTGATTGTTCTTCCGTTTTGCCTGTCCCTTTTGTTTGCGGGCGGGGCGGGATTCCCGTTGAGGCTTTTGGCGGGCTACAGCCTGCTGTTGTTTTTGCCGGTGGTGTATCTGACGCAGTCTCGCAGTGGATGGATTGGCACGGTGGTGGGGCTGGGCGGGTGCGCGCTGTTGCTGGCCCTGCGCCGAAGCCGGAAAGCTTTTTTGCTCTTGCTGGTCTTGATTCCCCTGTTGCTGGGAGGGGTGGCCTGGGGGCTCTGGACCTTTTCGCCGATGGTACGGACCCGCGTCACGGGCGCCATGCTGAAGAACCCTGATGGCGCTGTTCTGGCCCGCCTGTACATCTGGAAAGACAGCGTCCCCATGGTCCGGGAGCGTCCCGTGTGGGGCTGGGGCGGGAATTCCTTCCACTGGATTTATCCCCGCTATAAATCCAATACCCTGCAATTTTTCTTCAATTACGCCCATAATGAAGCCCTGGAGCTGTTGATCGAGTATGGAGCCGTGGGGCTGGTTCTTTTTGCGGTGTTCCTGCTTTATGCCTGCTATCGTTTTTTCCGGCTGATGCTCCGGGCGGAGCAGGAGCGGGATGCGGCCCTGATTGCGGGTTTGCTGGCGGCGGTGTCGGGCTCTGTGGCCCATGCCATGTTCGATTTCAACCTGCACATCTTCTCGAACATGCATCTGCTGATGTTGCTGGCGGGCGTGACGGCGGCGGGCTTGTTTTCGTCCGGCCTTTTGCGCGCCCGGGAACTGTCTGCCGGATGGGGCCGGGTGCAGAAGTGGGGCGGTGTGCTGGCCACGGCCTTGTTGCCGGTTTTGGCGCTCCAGGCGCTGGCCTCCTATGGCCTGCATTTTGTGGGGGAGGAAAAGCGCATCGCCTTGCAGATGGATGAGGCCGTCCGTCTTTTTCAAATTGCGACCCGGGTGGACCCGGGCAATTGGCGTCCGTGGCTGGGGTTGGCGCATGTGGATCAGACCCGCGGATTCTGGGACATGGACCCGGACTACAAGGCCCGTTATGCCCGGCAGGCGGTGGAGCATTACGAAGAGGCGCATCGAAGGAATCCGTGCGACATGGAGGTGGTCTATGGCCTGGGCAAGGCCTGGGATTCCCTGGGGGATCGTGAAAAAGCCCTGGAATTTTACCGCGAGGCCGCCGCCAAGGAAAAGTTCCACCTGTTTTATACGACCCGGCTGGGGTTGCATCTCCGAAAAATGGGGCGTTATCAGGAGTCTTTGGACACCTTCCTCCTCGCCTCGACCTATGGGGCCGCCAACGACATGATCAGTTTGAATGTCCCCGCTCTTCAGCAGTTGATTGCCGCGCAAAAGGCGGAAGGGGAGAATCCTCCCTGATGTGGTCTTTGGACTTCCGTTTGGGTGCCGGGAGGGGTATCTTGAACAAACAGAGAGGTGATTTATGAAAAGACAGCGCAAACCGGCTTTTACCCTGATCGAACTGCTGGTGGTCATCGCCATCATTGCCATTCTGGCGGGCTTGCTTCTGCCGGCCATCACCAAGTCCCGCGAGCGCGGGCGCCAGTTGACGTGCATTTCCAACGTCCGGCAGATTGTGTCCGTGCTGGTGATGGTGGCCACGGACAACCGGATGTATTTTCCGACCAACATCGCGGTCAATGGGCTGGTCAACAATGCGCCCGCCTTGCAGGGGTACATGAAGGAGGGCAAGGTCTTTGAATGCCCCAGCGACCGCGGGACTGGGTGGGCATCTTTTGGCGCCAACCTATCTCACTGCTTCAGCGAGATCGGAACGAGCTACGCCTATGCCGCCGGACTGGCCTCCAACTCAGTGCCGAACGTCGCCAACGTCTCGGGCCGCAAGCTCACTTCCTTTGATTATCCCTCCCGCAAGGCGGTGGTCTTTGAGCCCACGCTGGCGGCGGCTGACCTCTATCCAGCCAGCCCCAAGGATCAATGGCATAGCTCGACCAAGGGCAGTGTAATCGGGTTTGTGGATGGCCATTCGGAAATGATCATTCTGACCAACCCCGTCTCCTCGTACAGCGAGGGCAACCTTTACCACTGACCGGGGTTTCCTTCTCCAATAAAAAGTTTCCAACCCTTGGAAAAAACGCTAAAAAAAGTTCCAATCCTTGGAACTTTTTTAGGGCGTGAAATCGGCGACGCGTGAGGGCTGGTTGCCGTATTCGATCAAAGAGGGATTCACGTTGGTGGAAGTGGTCATGCGTTCCAGCATTTGGCCGGCGGGGAGTTCAAGATCGGTGTTTTGATTGGTGCTGGCCCCGGCGAGGCTCGGAGCGTGTCCGGGCCGCATCAGCAGAAGGGCCAGCCCGCCGACCAGCAGGGCGGCCAGGCCCGCCGCGAGGGCCAGACGCACGGGGGTGAAAAAGACGATCGGGGGTTCGGCATGCGTCGGGTCGCGCAGTTCGTTCAATACGCCCGTGATACAGCGGTCCTGGGTGTCGGCGGCCGGTTTTTCGTACCGCTTCAACGCCAGCAGGCCCTGGAGGGCGCTGGCCTTCTCCCACGCGGTGCGGCAGGCTGGACACGTCTTCAAGTGTTTTTTCACCCCTTCTTCCGGCGCTGGATCAAGGGGTTTCAGCAGAAGCTTTTCAATATCCTGACAGTTCATGATAGATAATCCCCCAATTCCCTCTGCAGGCATTGCCGTGCATAAAAAATTCTCGACCGGACTGTTCCCGATGAACATCCAAGCACTTCCGCGATTTCTTCATGAGGCATTCCTTGGATGTCATGCATGACAATCACCGCTCTATGTTTATCTGACAGCACCAACAACGCTATGTTCAATTTCTCCCTCAATTCGGTCAGTGTGAAGTCCTTGGCAGGATTGGATTTTGACGAAAGGGCAACATACGCGGGATCGCGTTCGATGGCGAGATCCACATCATCGAGGCTGATCGCGGCCTTGCGGCTTCTCTTTTTTAAGAAATTCAAGGTTCGATTGATGGCGATGCGGTAGATCCAGGTATAGAAGGAGGATTCGCCCTTGAAGCGGGGCAGGGAGTCATAGGCCTTGATGAAGACGTCCTGGGCCAGGTCCTCGGCATCCTCCCGGTTGGCGGTCATGTTATAAATCATGCCATAAATCTTGCCGTGGTAGAGGCGGATGAGTTCGGCGTAGGCGTTGGTGTCCTGCTGGCGGGACCGGTTGAGAAGGGCCTGTTCGCTTTCTTCCACCAAGGGCTCCTGTAAGGCCGGGTTCATACTGCGGAAGGATTATAGCCGGCCTTTTTCTTATTTCTAGCACGAATACAGCACGGGCAAAAAACCCCAGTCCGCAGGGCGGACCGGGGTGTGTTCAATCCGGAATGGACTCGTCAGGGCCTGCTATTCGGCGGCGACAGGCTCCATGACGTTCTGCTTGTCGGCCTCAATGGCCTGATCAATGGTGTCCCGGAAAAGATCGAGTCCCGTCGAAGGAATGATGATGGTATCCCGGCGCCCTCCGACCTCCTCGGTGATCCTTAAGAACCGCCCGCGAGGGTTCTCCTTCAAATCAAAAAAGAAAAACTTGCGCTCAACCTGAATCTTCTCACTCAACAGATTTGTATCCACTGCCCTACTCCTCCCATTTTTTCACCCGCTGGGAGCGGTCCATCCGATCCTGCAGGTGTGCTTTTTACTTCGTGCCTGCGCAGATTAGCGCAGAACCCCACGTTGTCAATCCTGCGGTTAATCTATACGCAAGAAAGGGCGGGATGTTTAGGAAAAAAACAGCCACCCCCGATTAACCCGGAGGAAACGAGGAAGAAAAAGGGCCTTTTTCCGAAAAAAAACTATACGCCCCCCGAAAGCAGGTGTAACGTTTTACCTGTTGTCATTTTCCTGTGCTTCTACAGGGGGGTGGCGGGTGGTTTTTCAACGCAGAGGGTGATCACATGAAGACTCATAACATTCAACGATGCAAGCAGGTTTTCGGGTTGGCGGGCTGTCTTCTGGCGTGTTGGACCGCATCGGTCCTCGCCAATGGCAATGTCCATGTCTCGCGCTTCTGGCACAATCATCAGCCGTTGTATTGGCCAGAGTGGAACAGCAATGGCGACCAGACCTCGCGCGGGCAGTATGCGTGGGACTCCATCGTGCTCAAGGGCGGGCAGAACTATGGCGGCCTCAGCCCGGTCTATCACCCGGAAAATAATTTGACGGACATCTTCGGCTCGGATGACCGCAAGAACGCCTATCAGGGGGGGCCTCGCAATTCTCTGAGCACATTCTCGGGCGGCGGGTTTGCGCTGAGCTATTCCGGGTCGCTGATTGATAATATCCGGCAATTGGGTGGCGGCGGCCATCTGGGATATGGAGGCGGATGGAACAGCGGCAATACCGAGGCACGCGGCTGGGGGCGGCTGGATCTCGTTGGCTTCACGTATCATCATTCCTTGGCACCCCTTCTGCCCAAGGATGTGCTTCGCAAGGAAATTCAGATTTTCAAGCAGGCGTGGTGGAAGGCGTGGGGCGGCAACAGCGACCTCAGCGACCACTCGAAGGGGTTCTTCCCGACGGAAATGGGCTACTCGCGGCACATCATTGATGTGCTGGTGGACGAAGGCTATGAGTGGGTGATTGTCCCCAGCCATCACATCAGCAGAACCTGCCCGACGTACAATACGAAGGCCAATCCGGAAGGCTCGTACAACATATATTCCAGCCCGCCGAACAAGTCCGACCAGCTGGGCCCGTCGCCCACGGACGGCTGGTGGTATGGCGAGCCCAACCCTGGAAACGCGGCGTGGAATGTGGCGCCCTTCGCCTATCAGCTTCACAAGGTGCAGTACGTGAACCCCAACAGTGGCGCGATCAAGGAAATGGTCGCTGTTCCGTCTGACGACGTGTTGAGCTATCGCTACGGCTATGCCAGCGAAGGCATCGGCAAGATTCAGGCGAACATTTCGCCGTATGCGACCGATCCGAACCATCCGGTCATTGTGATGCCCTCGACCGATGGCGACAACGCCTGGGGCGGCGGAAGCAGTTCGTGGATGGAGGCCACCCCGCAGTTCTTCAATGATTCCGGAAACGCCGGCTACGTCAAGGACATGCCGGGCTCGTTTGTCAATGCCCACAAGTCCACGGCCCCGGTCACGCACATTGAAGATGGCGCGTGGATCTTCCCGGAAATGTGTTATGGCTCCCCCAATTTCATGAAGTGGATCGAGCCTCCGTTGTACAACGTGGCCGCGGGCGCCACCAACCGGTATCCCGGCACGCAGGCGGATTTGGAAACCCCGGGCTTCGCGTTGAAATTCTTCAGCTACGCACCGCTGATGGCCGGCGCCAACTG
Organism: uncultured Verrucomicrobiota bacterium; assembly: GCA_964521805.1. Classification (GTDB taxonomy): domain Bacteria; phylum Verrucomicrobiota; class Kiritimatiellia; order CAIQIC01; family GWF2-57-35; genus CAZFSE01. The sequence continues at coordinate 12,774 of CAZFSE010000025.1, read as the reverse complement.
GTGCATCACCGCCGAGCAGATCATCAAGAGCGAGGGCGGCGATGTGCAGGCGTGGAAGATTCAGGCCCCCTACGATTGGAATGGGACATGGAACAGCCCGAACGATGTCGAGCTGGCGTGGCACATTTATCTCAAGGGCCTGGACTCCGGCTTCAATTATTACGGCGGCCTGGGCAACGACGATGAAAACAAGCCCGCGCTGGCCACCAAGCGCGCCATTGACAAGTTGCAGTCGTTCATGTCCACGCGCATGCATCTGGACCAGACCCCGCCCACGGTGTTGAAGCCCCAGCGCTTCCCGTATAATCCCGGGGCCTACACCTTTGGATGGTTCAACAACATTCCTGGCGACACCCGCTTCCTCAAGAAGATGCCGTCTGATTTCTACCTCTGGACCCACGCCTATGATGTTAATGGCATCACAAACATCAGCGTCAAGGTGCGCATAGACAACGACGGCGTGAACTCGATGTCCTCCGTTCAAAACGAAACCTATGCCGGCGGCGGCGAGGTCGGCTCGTGGATCACGGTGCCCATGACCAAGCGCGTTTTGCCCAAGACCCGCACGGCCTTGAACACGGCGGCCGCCAATGGGCAGATTGATTACTTTGTGTACGACCCCGCCTTCTGGGCCAACCCCATCATCGCCGACTACTATTTTGCAAAGATCACCGATGGCGCCGTGCCGGGGTTCCGGGGCAAACTGCTGGACTACTACATCGAAGCCTATGACAGCCGGGGCAACGTGCATAAGTCGGAAATCCAGCATGTGTGGGTGGAGCATGACGGAGGGCAGAGCAGTGTGTATCCCTCCGCCACGTTTGATCCGGCCTCACCCTCGGATTGCGCGCCGATCACGGTGAACTTCAATTCCGCCACGTCGGTGCTGGGCCAGGCCGCCACGGTCTATGCCGCGTATCACTTCTCCACGAACAGCACGGACTGGGCCAGCGTGGCGATGACCCGCCAGACCAGCAACACCTTTACCTACACCTTTGCCACCAACATGATCACCAACAACGCCCCACAACTGGAGGTGGCGTTCACGGATGGCGGCAGTCTGTGGGAAAATAACAATGGCGCCAATTGGAAGGTGGCCATCCGCGATTGCGATACTCCCACCGGCGCTTCCGCCGTTGTGTTCTCGCCCGCCTCACCCAATGGGTGCGATCCGGTCACCATCCGCTATTATCCCAACGACGGCCCGCTCAAGAATGCATCGCCCATCAAAATTCATGTGGGGCGCAACGGCTGGCAGGATGTGATTGCTCCGGATCCCAGCATGACGCAGAACGGGTATTACTGGGAATATACGTACATCATGGAAACGAACACAACGCAGATCAACGTGGTGTTCAACAACGGCGCAGGCATCTGGGATAATAACGGCGGCGCGGACTGGAACGTCACGGTGGTGAATTGCGGCGGAGCGCAGGAGCCTCTTCCCCCGGCTTCGATCAACCCCACCAACCCGGTTGGATGCGGACCCATCACGATCACCTACAATCCCTCCGGGCGGTCGCTGATGGGGGTGAACCCGGTCAAAATTCATATTGGCCGCAATGACTGGAAGGATGTCATTCTGCCCAATCCCAACATGACGCAGAGCGGCGCGTACTGGACCTATGTGTACACCCCGCTGGCTGGAACCACGAACATCAATATGGTCTTTAACGATGGCGGCAACACCTGGGACAACAACGGCGGGGCCGACTGGCATTTCGTGGTGCAGGGGTGCGAGGTGATCCCCACCGGCCTGGCCATCACCAATCCTGTGTCGGGCGTGACCGTGTCGAATGCGGTGAACTCGGTCACGGTGCAGGGCATTGGCAGTGCCGTCATCGGCCATATCCGGTGGACGAACGCCCTGACCGGTGAGGCGGGCGTGTTCCCCGCGGCGGAAACCTGGACCATTCCAGGGGTGCAGTTGGCGGTGGGCGGCAACGAGATCGCGGTGATCGGCACCAATGTCAGCATGGGCGGCGTGGTGACCAGCGCCTGGGACAGGGCCTCTGAGGCCGCCTACAGCGGCGGCTGGAATTCCGGCAATAACGGTGGCTCCGGCTGGACCGGCTGGTCGCTGATTCGCAGTGTGGAAGACGACAATCAGGCCGGCTTCTTTATCGGGACGGGAGTGTCCCTGGCCATCGGATCTCCCTCTTGGGGCATGTATGCGCAAGCCGGATTGCTGGCGGAGGCGTTTCGTCCTTTCAGCCAGGCGCTAGCCAGTGGCGACACCTTCTCGGTCAGCATGGAGAATGGCTGGGTGAATGGCGGAGGTGGCGTGGGCGTGGCCTTGCAAAACACCCAGGGCGATACCTTGTGGCAGTTCTTCTTCAATGGCGGCGACACCTTTTACAGCCGGAGCGGCGGCACCACCGATGTGGGCTGGACGGATGCTGGCATTGATCTTGCCATGGAAATGACCGGGGCCACCAACTATGCCCTGACCGTGCATCCACGCGGCGGGTCCGCGCGCGTGTATTCTGGTTCGCTGGAATCCAGCACCAACCCGGTGGTGGCCAGCCGCTTCCGCGCCTGGTCGTGGAATAATGGCACGGGCAGTGAATATGACTATTTTGTGAACAACCTGCTGGTCACTCGCGCCGCGCCGGGCGGCGCGGTGACGAGCCGCACCAGTGTCATCATCACCCGGGGGTCCGATCCCTGGCATACCGACAGCAACAACGACGGCATTCCGGATGGATGGTATGAGCGCTACAGCTTCAATCCCTATGGCGACTCCATTGCCACCTTGGATAATGACGGCGACGAGTCCGCAAACCATGAGGAATTTGTCTTCGACACCATCCCCACCAACTCTCAGTCCTACTATGAAAACCGGGTGACGCAGTTTGCGGGCGAGGGGGTCATGCAGTTGGCCGTGCCCGCGCCCACCACGAACAGCCGCATCTATGATGCCTGGTTCGCGACGCAACTCGTCAACAACGCCGACTGGGTCCCGCACAACCTGAACGTGCAGGGGGCGGCGGATGGAAGCGGCTTTTATCTGACGGTAACCAACGTGTATCCGGGAGCCTTTTATCGAACCGGGGTCAAGGTGCCGTAAGGCCGGCCCCTTTGGAGGGAACATCCAGATGAAGATATGGAACAAGATGGTATTGTTGTGCCTGGCTTGGGCGGCGGTGGCGGGTGCCACGCCGATTCATGTGACGTATCTGTGGCACATGCACCAGCCCATTTATTACCCATACAAAAACATCAACGACATTTATGAATTCAATTTCAGCGTGCCGGGGGTTTTTGACGGGGATCGCACCGCCGCGTACCAGCACTGGCCGAAGGATGCCGTCCAACAGGGCGCGGATCGGAACATGGCGCATGCCGGCGCGCAGGTCAGCTACTCCGGCTCGCTGGCGGAAAACGCGAACAATTTGTGGGGCTACAACTCCTGGGTGGGGCCGTACCGCTGGGCTCGAAACAGCCTGCGCACGAGCCAGAACAATCCCCGCCTGGATCTGGTGGGCATTGCGTATCACCACAGCCTGATGCCGCTGACGTGCAAGGAGTCCATGCTCATGCAGATCCGGCTCCACAAGGAGCAATACAAGGATGTGTGGGATACCGGCGGCCAATATTCCAAGGGCTTCTGGCCCCCGGAATGCGCCTTCGCCAATAACATGATTCCCGCGCTGGTCGAGGAGGGCCTGGAGTGGGTCATCGTGGACAATGGCCACCTGTTCCGCACCGTGCCGGATTTCCCCTGGAACGACGGAAGTTCCTGCCGTCCCAATCCGGCGGACGTCATCAACCCCAGCTCGACGGAGCTGGGAAGCAGTTGGGTTCAGCTTCAAAATGTCTGGGCGCCCACCAAGGTGCTGGCCCCCTGGTCCTATCAGCCGCATTACGTGCAGTACGTCAACCCGTACAACGGGAACGTGCAAAAAATCATTGCCGTGCCGGCGGGCCGCTACGAGGGCAATGAAAACGGGCGCGGCGGCTATGGCGCCTTTAAGCCGGAGAATGTCTGGGGCGCGCACATTGGCGCCAATAACAATCCCTCGAAGCCGATGTTGCTGTTGTGCCATAGCGATGGCGACAACTATGGCATGAAGAACTCCGACGCCTGGAACGGACAGCACAGCGCCTTTTTGAACATGTGCCAGAACAACGGGGACTTTGATCACACCTCGGTGCAGGATTATCTCGCCCTCTATCCGCCCGATGTCAATGACGTGATCCACGTGGAGCCCGGCTCCTGGATCGGCATTGATGGCGGCACGCCCTATTTCGAGAAGTGGCTTTCCTCCACGTACGTCAATGGCGAAAATCCGGACCGCTGGTCCTGGTCGGTGCTGGTCGCCGCCCAAAACCGGGTCATCCTTGCCGACAGTCTGGAGAATACCTATTCCATGAATGACGTGGAGTGGGGCATTGGCTCCGACACCGCCAAGGCCTGGCATTTTTATCTCGTCGCGGAGACCTCCTGCTACTGGTACTGGGACATGGACCGGGGCAATCCCTGGGATGGCAACGTGACCCGCGCCTGCAATATGGCCGTGGACGAGGCGCAGAAAGTGCTAAACCGCCATGCCGGCGTGGATAATAAGGGCCCCAGCATTTTCCCACCTCAGCGTACGCCCTACAATCCTGGCGGAAAGATGTGGAACGAAACCACGCTGGCCTCGTCCGATTTCGAAGTGTGGACGTACGCGGATGATGTCAGCGGGCTCGAGCGTGTGACGCTCTGCTGGCGCACGGACAAGGATGGCTTCAACCCCATCTCGTCCATTCAGAACGAGACCTTCGCCGGCGGGGACGAGGTCAACGGCTGGAATACGGAGGCCATGGCCGCTTCCTGGGATCCCTCTGTCAAAGGTCCGGATAACATTGTCCCGAATCCCGCCTGCCGTGCCCAGATGTACAAGGCGTCCATTCTGGGTCAGAACAACGTGCTGATTGATTATTATGTCGAGGCGGTGGACACCAAAGGCAACACCAACCGAAGCGACATCGTTCACGTCTATGTGGGTCAGGGCGGAAGCGGCCCCGTGGTGACGTTTACCCCGCCGGCGCCCAGCGACTGCAATGACCTGGCCACCGCCTATAACTCGGCGGAGCGTGTGCTCAGCGCCGCCAATCCGGTCACCCTCCAACTCACCTTCAACAACTGGGCCACCACGAATGAGTACACCATGGCCGGCACGGTGGGCGGCCTCTGGCGCTATACCAACAGCATCCCCGATGGCGCCACGCAGGCCAAGGTTCGCTTCCGCAATGGCGGCACGGTGGATAACAACAGCGGGCAGGATTGGTCCGTCACCATCTCGCATTGCAGTACGCCCGCCTCCACGGAGTTTGTCCCCGCCGCCCCCAATGGCTGTGATCCCGTGCTGATTCGCTACCAACCCAACGAGGGCGTGCTGTCCAATGCCTCGCCCATCCACATTCATGTCGGCTATAACGGGTGGCAAAGCGTGCCCAATCCCGATCCCGTCATGACGAATAACAGCGGCATCTGGGAGTATTGGTTTTATCCGGCCGGCGGCGCGTACGAAATCAATGCCTGCTTTAACAACGGTGGCGCCATCTGGGAAAGCAACAACGGGCAGGATTACAGGGTCGCGGTTTCAAATTGCAACAGCACCAACATTCTGGCCTCGTTCTCTCCCGCCTCGCCTCGCGATTGCGATGTGCTGACCATCACGTTTAACTCGGCGGACAGCCTGCTCTCTGCCGCCACGCAGGTCTTTGTGACCGCGACCTTTGATCAGTGGGCTTCGTATGACCACCACGCCATGCAGGGGGCGCAGGGAAGCCTGTGGACCTATCAAACCACCATCCCGGCGGACTCGCCCAGCGTGACGGTCAATTTCCGCGACAAGGCCTCGTCCGAGGGCGTGATCGTGGTGGATAATGCCGGCGCCAATTGGTCGGCCATCGTCTCCGCCTGCAATACCGGCCCGCTCTCCACCCTCCGCTTCGCGGCGGGTTCGCCCGTTCTTCAGCCCGGCGGCAATCCCAACAATGTGGGAGATAATTTTGATATGAACACCGCCGGTGGCGCGGCGGTGACAAAAGGCTCCTCGGGCTTCGGAAGCTTCGGGCGCGTCTATGTGAATTATGATGACACCCATTTCTATGTGGGCGCCGAGGGCGTGGACATGGTCGGCACCAATAACGGCATGATCATCTTCCTGGAGTTTGAGACGCTGACCGACAACGCCGGCAACCTCTGGAACATCAACGACAAGGATCCGCACGCGTTGGACAAGCTCCACAATGTGGCCTTCTTCCCGGCGGTGGACATTGCGATCATCCTCGGAGATGTCTGGGGCGATGGCACCTTCACCAATTTCAATCTCGGCGGGGATGTGGGCATGCCGTTCGGGCAGGGCGTGTTTTATTTGCAGGCCGGCCTCAGCAATTTCTGGCCAATGGCTGATGCCCGCCTGTCGCAGTTTGATGGAACGGGAACCACGGCGTGCGCCAGTGAATGGGACAGCGGAAGCCGCTGGATGACACGCTGGGAATGCTCCATCCCCTGGGGCAACCTCAACGCCGCTGGTGTTCACTCCATCAGCAATGCGTATATCTCCGGCCTGATGGTCAGCTCCAGCGTGAGTACGAACGACCGGTACATCTCCGGCAAGTTCCTGGGTGACCCCTCCACCTCGGGCGCGAAGGATGAATGGGGGAATTTCGGGTATAATTTTGTCATCCTCAACGGAATGAAGATCGGAAATCCGTCCGGCGATTATGATCACGATGGCATGCTGGACGAGTGGGAGGTGTATCACTTTGGCAATACAACCGTGGCCAACGCCACCAGCGATTTTGATGGCGATGGCGTGCCGGACCATGATGAGTACATCGCCGGCACCGACCCCAAGAGCTTCTGGTCCTGCTTCGAGGCGTACGCCCCCGATCCACTCCTGCCCCAGGGGATTCCCCTGCGGTGGAGCAGTGTGAGCGGGAAGCGGTATGACATCTTCGTCAGCACCAATCTGTTGCCCGGAACGGAGGACGCCCTTCCCGTGGCGACCGACGTGCCCGCCACTCCGCCCATGAACACCTACACCGCCGCCGTGGACAGCGCCGTTCAGAAGTTCTACTGGATTCGGACCCAGCAGTAAAAAATCGCAAAATGGGTGGGGAGGATCAACCCACGGACTTTGTCTTTATTCGTTGATCCTCTTCATTCGTTGGAACCCTTCTTCGCAGGGCCCAAATCTGTTGGGCCCTCTTTCTGCTGGGGTGCTAAAAAATTTGCCTGTCCCCAGCGGCCA
>CAZFSE010000025.1:0-5424 GCA_964521805.1 uncultured Verrucomicrobiota bacterium | reverse complement strand
GTCCCCAGCGGCCACTTGTTCTTTGTGTCATGCGGACCGGTCCCATAATCGGAAAAAGCGAACAAAATTCGTAAAAACGTCTTTTATGAATAAAGTAACCGATAATTAACAATAAAATAGTTGCATGGGAGCAATTGCAAATAGTATATAGCGCGCGCTCCTGCCAGTTCAGGGGAGGGAAAAATTGCGGTTATAGTTATACATGGAGTTCAGTTTGTGAAAATGCTCATTATCAAGTGCTTGCGAATGGGTTGGTTGGTGTCCGGTTTATTGCTGTTGGCGGTTTCCTGCAAGAAGGATCAGGCAGGGCTCGCGCCGGTAGCTGTGGTGGAGACGGTCTCCGCCGAGAAGGCCACCGTTGAGTCGTGGAAGGCGCGCGCAGAGAAAGCCGAACAGGACGTCGTGCGCTTGCAGGGCGATTTGGCTGGTGCCCTTGAGCAGGCGCGGCTGGCAGAAGAGAAAGCGGTGTCCGCGTTGGACGCACAAAGCCAAGACCTCAAGGGCCTGAAGGAGACTCTCACCCGCCTGGAAATGGCCCTGTCCCTGTATCAGCGCAATGATTTGACGACCCCCCCGCGCTCTGCACGCGCTGACGTTTTCCCCATCCGGGTCTTCAACGTCAATTACGTTTTTGACGAGGGGCCGGCCCCGAAAAATGGCCTGTTGAAGTTCAGCATTCGCAATGTGTCCAAGACCCCCAAAGACGTGCTGTTCTACATCGGAGATCAGAAAACCAAACTGGTACTGGAGCCCGGCGGAGTCCAAACGGTTGAAATGCAAGGCCAAGGCCATCAGGCCCTCTTCGTCGAGGTCAATCACCTGATTAAACAGTTCGATGTCATCAGCATGCGAAAAAATAAGCCGCAATCCTGACCAACCATCAGGAAGTCCATGGGAAAAGATGACTGTAAGCTTCCACATAAGATCATGAGAATGGGCGGGCGTCTTTACAGATTATAGCAGGGACGGGGCACAAAAATTTCCTGGGCAAACGTGCAGGAATGGAGGAGTGCCAGCCTGATGACGGAGGACAGCCAAAGCGGGTAAATTCCCTCGCCCCGGCGGCTCAGCATGACAGACGGGTTTGACTGGGAGCATTCTGCTCCCGTCTGCGCCAAATCCCCGGCCTCCTGATCCAATGTGCATTTCCCATCAAGATCCCCGGTTTGCGTGGGATGTATGGCCAGCAAAAAATGCCTGTCCCCAGCGGTCTTCCCCCAAACGCGGGGCTTCACAGTGCCAGGGCTTCCTTGGTGAGTTCCCAGGCTTGGTGCAGTTTGCCGCTACGCTGTGTCTGCTTCCGCTTTGGCCCGGTCCTGCGTGGCTACTCCGGCTCAAAGGTTTATGGCTGGGTTCCAAGCAGAGTCTCAAGGATTGTATAGGCCGCCCGGGGGTGTGCCAGTTGCTTCATCCGATCCCGCATCGCGGCCAGGCGGTGCGGTTCTTTCAGCAACTGGTCAACTTTGTATGGAAGCGTGACGACATCCGTCGGGCTTACGGCCATGCCCTGTTCGAGCATGCAGGTGGCATTGATCTCTTCCTGTCCAGGGATCGGGTTCAAGAGAATCATGGGCAAGGCGCTCGCCATCGCTTCCGATAGCGTCAGTCCGCCCGGCTTTCCGATCAGGAGGGTGGAAACCGCCATCCATTCGTGAATGTCGGTGGCGTAGGGCAGTGCCCTGAACTTCAAATGTGTGGGCGCGGCTTTTATCACGTCCACGACGCTGGCGAGAAGCTCGGCGTTCTTTCCGCACAGGGCCACGATTTGTGCGGGCTGTTGCATGTTCATGAGGGCACGAACGGCCACCAGGCTCGATTCCATGCCGAAGGTTCCCGCCGAGAGAAGAACAACGGGCAGGGAGGGGTCGATCGCGTATCGCCTTCGAAGCGCTTCATGATCCATGTTCCCTGAAAACGCCGGATGAACGGGAATGCCCGTAACGGTGATGCGGTCTTCCGGAAATCCAAGCTGGCGCAGGTAATAGGACGACTCATCCGTAGAAACAAAATAGCGTTCAAACTGATGGCATAACCACATGGCGTGAACATGCAGATCGGTCACGACCACGGCATGTCGCGTGGACAACGTTTCCTGTTGCAGCATGTAGGAGACGATGTCGGAGGCCAGGAAGTGTGTGCAGATGGTGATATCGGGCGCCTCGGCTTTCAGGAGTTCCATGAGGGGCCGCATTTGAGAGCGTTCCATGGCAACACGGAAATGCTCGCCCTTCCATGGGCTGTCGCTTTTTTCGTACCACCATCCCCAGAGCGAGGGCGTCTTGCTGACCATCTGCTTGTACAGGTCCGCGTAGAGTTCTCCGAGCAGGGTTGACCCGTATTCCAGCACGTCGATGTGCCTTACGGAGGAAAAGCCGGGCACGAGCGCGGCGGCCGCCTCCAGCGCTTCGGCGGCACGCGTATGCCCACTGCCGGAGCTGGCCGAGAGTATGGCCAGTTTGGAGCCCCGGTTTTCGGGTATCTTCTCAATGGCGTCCGCGGTTGAGTCCTGCTGTTGCGTTTCGTCATGGCTCATGGTCTGTCCTTTCTGATGCATGGCCGCTGAGGTTGCAATCGCCAAAGACCGTTGCCACGGACTGGGGCGCATAGGCCTCGACGGTTTTTCTTGTGATCGCGTTTTGTTGCGCGATTTCCGAGTAAAGATACGCACTGCGGCGGGGGGTGCGCAGGAGATCCGGGTCGTCGTGCCGGACGGCGATCAGGCCGAATCGCTTCGCAAATCCTTCCCGCCACTCGAAATTGTCCAAGAAGGACCAATGGAAGTAGCCGAGGATCGGGATGCCTTCCCGAAGGGCCCGGTGCACCTGCGCGAGATGCTCGACAATGTAACTCGGCCGCTGAGCATCCACATCGTCCGCGATGCCGTTCTCGGTGATGAGGATCGGTTTCCCGAATCGTTCCCATACGGAGCGGATCGTGCGATAGAGCCCCTCCGGATAGATTTGCCAGCCCATCTGGCTCACCGCGACGCCCGGGGGCGCCTCGGCGTCGGTGATCCAGTACTGGTCGTTTCTTCGCCGGTCGACTTTGAGGGACGCCCGTGTGTAATAGTTGATGCCGCAGTAATCGTAGGAGTCTTGGATTCCGGGAATGGCGGGTCCGCCATGGATCCAGTGCGGTTTCCCCGTGTGGATCGTGTAATCCCACCCCTCAAAGGCCGCGCGCCGGGTGATGAAGGCCGCGAAGCGCTCGTACCAGCCCGCCGGACCCGGCGAGTTCCATGGCTCAATCCAGGGGTACGCCATCGCCACACCCACCTTTGTCCGGGTCCCGTCCGGCGCCAGCGGATGCTCCGTGTGAATCAGGTGATAGGCCCCCGCATGGGCGCGAAGACAGGCTCTGGCTACGGCGCGGTAGGCCCGGACCGAATGGCGTTGCGGAGGAAACTGCCCCAGAAAATTCCCCATGATCGCCGGAACCATCGGCTCGTTCAGCGTCACCCAGTAGTCAGGAAACGCGCCCAGTTCTTTGACCACGAACTTCACGTACCGCAGGAACTGATTCACCGTCTCGGGATTCAACCAGTCGCCTTGAGCCGCGACCCAGTGTGGAAGGACCCAGTGGTGCAGGGTGAGGCAAATGGTGAATCCGTGATGGCGAAGGGATTGAAGGATGCGGCGATAATGCTCGAGAACATCATGATTGAAGAGGTCCTTCTGGGGTTCGACGCGCGACCATTCGATGCCGAGGCGGAACCCTTTGTACGCCAGCTTTGCCATGAGGGCATGATCCTCTTCATGACGGTTCCAGTAATCCATGGCGCGACCGGATACCGTCCCGTCTGTGATCAAGCCCTGCTGTTCCCACGCCCACCAGTCGGAGAATTCGTTGCCGCCCTCCACCTGGTGGCCCGCCGTGGACGTGCCCCAGGTGAAGTGGTCCGGAAATTTAAGGCTGTCTCTGGGCAACACATTACCTCCATACAAGTGAACTCCAAGGCATCCTGCTGTGCGAGCCGTATTTTTTCCATGGGGTGTAACCCTACCCTCGCCGTCCTCTTCGGTAGGGTTTCACCCCATGTCCGGCACTTCAGCTGTCGAATAGCCTATCACATGTAGGAGCGAATTACACACTTTCGACCATGAACGAGAAACACAGAGAGAGGGTGAGAGACATGCCAAACAAAAATGAAAAAGGACCCAAAGGGCGAGGGCCGCGTGATGGACACGGCGAAGGAAAAGGGAAGGGCACGAGCAAGCCCGCCGGCGCAAAGAAAGGCGCGAAGAAAGGGAAATGTTAGCCACCGCACCATCGCAAGCCGTTGTCGAACAACTTGCCTAAATAGCCATGCTTGACCGTGCAGTGAAGGTGTGGTATTTAGGCAATATGAATCGGGCATTGGAACAACAGATGGCGCTGGAAGTGCCGAAGCGGCTGGCGGATCTGCTGGGCGTCCCGGTAGACCGCGTCAGGGTTGACCGCGAACCCGCTACGGCGGGCGCGAGGCCGGATATCGTCGCCTCGGCAGGAGGAAGAATCTTCCACATCGAGTGCAAGGCCGGCGGCCAGGCCGCCGCCGTGGCTGCGGCTGTGCGTCACTTGAAGGAATGCGCCCGGCCGGCCGGAAAGAAGAGCATACCCTTGGTCGCCGTTCCCTACATGGGTGAGGTGGGGAAACGGTTGTGCGCGGAGGCGGACATCGGCTGGCTGGATCTTTCCGGCAATGCGCACCTGGCAATTCCGGGTATGAAGATCAGCATGGAGGGCAAACCCAATCTCTTCAAGCGTCCCGGCCGGCCGCGCAGTGTGTTTGCCCCGAAGAGTTCGCGGATCGCGCGCTGGTTGCTGATGCAGCCGGAGCGCGAATTCACCCAGCGTGAGTTGGCCAGAATCAGCGGCCTGGACGAAGGCTTCACCAGCCGCATCGTCAGGCAGTTGGAAGATCAGCGCCTGGTGGCGCGCGCGGCCAAGAGCGCACTGCACGTTTCCGACCGCGGCGCGCTCCTCGATGCCTGGCGCGAAGTCTACGATTTCTCCAGCCACCGCATCGTGCGTGGCCATATTGCGGCGCGTTCCAGCGACGACATCCTGCGGCAAGCGGCGGCGCAGTTGGCACGCGGCAAGGCCGAGTACGCGGCCACGGGGCTGGCGGGGGCGTGGTTGATCAACCCGTTCGCGGGCTTCCGGCTCGTCGTCTTCTACGTGTCACAGATTCCGTCCCCGGAGATGCGGCAGGCGCTGGGATTTCACGAGGAAACGCGCGGTGAGAATGTGTGGTTGGTTGTGCCGAACGACGAGGGCGTGTTTCACGGGGCCGTCGAGCGCAACGGCATCCTGTGCGCGCATCCGGTGCAGGTGTATCTGGACTTGAAGGGCCACCCGGAACGCGCGGCCGAGGCGGCCGGGCAACTGCGTCAACTTCTTCTGAAAGGCGAGGCGCCATGACCGCCAAGCCCACTACCGCCG
>CAZFSE010000024.1:0-32028 GCA_964521805.1 uncultured Verrucomicrobiota bacterium | reverse complement strand
CGCTGGATCTGGCAGGACAGCTTCGCATCATCAACGGCGTGGTGGATATGGGGGCGTATGAGTTCGCGGGCGGGGGGTCTGTCCATCCCTCCATTGGAAGCATTACCGTGATGATTGAGCCTGAACTTGCGCGGAATGCCGGCGCCCAATGGCGTCTGGCTTCGGGACCTGAGACCAACTGGCTGGCGAGTGGACAGACCGTACACTTGGCAACGGGTGATTATGTTGTCATCTTCAGCCCGATTGTTTCGTGGGATGTTCCTGAAAACTTGAGCCTGACCATTCAGGCGGAATCGAACAAAACGGTTTCAGTTTCATATGATCCGCAAACCGTGGACCTGGTGAAGCCCGTGATTCTGCATATCGCTCCGCCGGATGGCCATGTAAGCAATGGAAATCAGATTCCGATGATGATCACGGCCACCGATAATGTGGCAATTGCCCGTGTGACGGTCAATGGCGAGCTGGCCACTTCTTCAGGGGATCCTGTTTATCATTATGTATGCCGGGGGGTTTACGGATCCTTCAATTCCTTCAACGTCGTGGCCACGGATGGGATGGGCAATTCCGTCACACAGAGGGTTCGATATGGCCAGGGAGGCCACCTCTCCTTGGCGGGGCTCTGGAATGGGTATTGGAGAGTGCGCAATCCCTACACAAATGACATCCCGTACACGTGGGACGTTGTGGGCACGGCAGAGACGGGATCGGGGATTGCCCTGGCCAGCGCCGACAGTTTCTTTTCCACCTCGCTTGGACGCATCACGGTCAGGCTCTTTGTTGAGGATCTTTTGGTGGACACCAGGGTTTCGAGTCCCAAGCCACCGCCGGAGAGCGCGGTCTATACCCTGGAGCAACTGGACAGTGATGGGGATGGACTCAGTAATGCCCACGAGGAATGGGCGGGGTCCGATCCTTGGGATGACAGGAGTCTGTTTGAAATCGTCCGATCCGGAAACGCCTCCGGACTTCAGTCGCTGGACCGCGCCGGGATGGAGAAAACGGCGGACGAGCCGAACCCTTCCCTGTTATTTACCTGGCAGAGTGGGGCCGCCAGCCTTTATACCATTGAGACGTCAACCAACTTGGAGAACTGGATTGCCATTCCGGGTGCCAGCGATATCCCGGGTACCGGTGTGGTCATGAGCTATACCAACCCGCCCTCTGAGCAGAACCGTACGTTCCTTCGCATCAGAGCGACAAAGGCGCCATGAGCGGATCGTTGCATTGCCCGCAGGACAGATCGTGACCCTGGACAGGACTTGATTCATTCCGTTCTGGCCAAGGCTAAGGGTTTCCATTAGCATGCAGGCAATGAGTATATTTGAGGTCATATCCAAGCGGCAGAGTGTGCGCAGTTACAGCGAGCGTCCGGTGCCCCGGGAAATTTTGGAGCGTTGCATCGAGGCGGCCCGGCTGGCGCCTTCGGCCTGCAATTCACAGCCGTGGTCTTTTGTGGTGGTGGACGATCCCGACTTGCGCCAAACCATTGCAGTGAAGGCTTTCTCCGGCATCTATTCCATGAATGCGTTTGCCCGGAAGGCTCCGGTGCTGTTGGTGGTGGTGACGGACCGGTCCAAGCTGATCGCCCGTCTGGGCGGGCAGTTTCGCGGGGTGCAGTACAGCCTGATTGATGTGGGCGTGGCCTGCGAGCATTTCGTCCTTCAGGCGGCGGAAGAAGGCGTGGGAACCTGCTGGCTCGGATGGTTCAATGAGAGAGCGGTCCGGCGGGCGTTGCGCCTTCCACGCACATCCCAGATTGATGTGATCATCAGCATGGGCTATCCCGACCAGCCTGCCCTGCGGGAGAAGAATCGCAAGCCCCTGAACTCCATCCGCCGCTACAATCTGGGGTAGGGCACATGACGCAACAAGCCGCAGACCCTCCAACAAACCGGGTGGGACGGATCAAGAGCGGCTGTCTGATGGCTCTGCTGGTGGCAAAGGAGTCGGTACGGGCTTTTTTTCTGAACCACAACCTGGAAAAGGCCGCAACCCTGGCCTATTACGGATCCTTGGCCCTGATGCCCCTGCTGTTGCTTGTGATCTATCTCCTGGGCCTGTTCATGAAGTCCTCGGATGCGGTACTCGAACAGGTGACCCGCCTGATGTCCCACTTCTTCCCTTCCTTCAGCGATGTGATTCTGCAGGATTTAATGCGGCTGGCGGCGGGGCAAACCTGGGGGCTCATCAGCTTGGTGGTCCTGATCTGGTCCATCACGCCGTTCGCCGGGGCCATCCGCAGTTCGCTGAGCATGGTCTTCCACGCGGAGCGCCGCAGGAATGTGGTCCTGGAGAAACTGTTGGACCTGCTGGCGGTGCTGGCGGTGTTGTTGCTGTTTGTGTTTCTGGCGGGCGGGCGCGTGTTTTTTAGCGGGCGCACCTGGGCCGGTGTGGCCCAGCAGGTTCCTTTCCTGGAGGGTTTGCGTGAACTGGCCTCTCCCATGCTGACCATCCTGGTGCTGGCCTTCTTCTATCGGGTCTTTGCGGGCATCCGGCTTCGCGGCGGGTGGCTCCTGGCGGGCGCGGTCTCCAGTGCCGCCCTGCTGGGCCTGATCCGCCCGCTCTTTGGGCTGATGCTTCGCTTCAACCCCGACTATGGCTATGTCTTCGGATCCCTGAAGGCGATTTTCATGCTGATCATCTGGGTGTACTACACCTTTGCCGTGATTCTTTTTGGCGCGGAGGTCATCGCCGCTGTCCGCCGCCGAAATGCCCTGGTGCTGGGCCGTTTGTTTGATGGGGCCCCGGGCCGGAAGGGGGTTCTCTCGCGTCCCTTGCTCTCACGGTTTTCCCGTGTCTTTGCGGAAGGAGAGTGGCTGTTTGAAGAGGGAAGCGGAGGCCATGAAATGTATTATGTGGCCTCTGGTGCGGTGTCCATCCTGAAGAATGGGCGGGTGGTCAAGACGATGGGACCCGGCGAGTATCTGGGCGAGATGTCCATGCTCTTGCAGGCGCCGCGCACGGCAGGAGCGATGGTCAGCGCTCCAGATACCGAGCTGATTGTGATTGAAGAGGCCCACTTTGACACCATTCTGCGGGAGAATCCGGGAATCGTGCGCTCCATCCTCAAGGAAATGGCTGAACGTTTACGGCAAACCACCGGACAGATACCACGCGCCAATCACGAGCGGACGGCAGATTCCGAGACGCCGGCATAAGCAACCTTAGCCTGTTCTGGTTCGGACGACAAAAATTCCACCGTCACGGGATGGGCGGTGAATCCCTTGGCCAGCATTTCCATGGTTTCGCGGGCGGACGACTGAACCTCCGAGCGCAAGCGGTGCACCAGGTTGCGGGCCAGGGATTCCGCCTGCTGGCGGGCTTCGCTTTTCAGGCGGTTGCGGTCGTCCTCGTGAAAGCCGGGGCCAAAAACATCATTGAGCAGGTCGGGAATCAGCCACGGGAGAAAGCGCGATTTCTGCTCATCATAAAAGGTGATGTCCCGGATGAAGATGTCGTAGGTGCATTGGGGCATCCGGAGCAGATAGCCTTCGCCCTGGCGTTCAATGCTGAAAGAGGCATCGCGCAGGTTGTATTGAAAGCTGATATCGAACTCGAAGATCATCGCCATTTTCTTGGAGCTGATGACCCACTCCATGTACTTTTTCCCAAAGTCGCCCAGCCAGTGATCCTTGGCCGTCACAATTTCCTTGGTCAGGACCTTAAACACGGAAAGCTCGCCGATGGAGCGAAGTTCCTCAATGGAAAGAAAGGTTTGGGTGGCGGGGCCCGCGGGGCCCTTTTGCCTTTTTTTCAGGTGCAGGATGTAGAGCGAGAGGGCCAGCGCGATTACCACTCCAACCAGCATGCCGGTTAAAAATCCATTCATCATGTGCAACCTCCGAGACAAAGTGTACCGCAGAGGGGCGATGAAGTCCAAGCCGTTCACAGAGAAAGGATGGACATCATGGACGCTCAGTCTACAAATCAGGCCGTCCGCGTGGCGGGACTCCTTGCGTTTCTGCTGGATTTCCTCGTATAGGGCGGGATGGGTAGGCGCAATTCTTCAAGCCGGTTGGAGGTGTCTTGTGGTTGCTTCGGTTCATCCTGTTATCGCCGTCCGACAGGCAGGATACAGCAGGGAGTTTCATCCACGTTCAGCTTGAGAAGCGTCTTGATTTTTTTCTCATCAAACGAGCCGACCACGGTGGCGCCCAGATTAAGGGCAAAGGCTTCCAGGCAGACATTCTGCGCCGCATGGCCGGCTTCCATGTGTAGGAACTGCGCGGCATGCTGGCCATAGGCCGTGGCGAGGCGAGTTTTAAAACCGGTCAGAATGATCATGGCCGCGGCCTTTTGCATCCATTTTTGGTCCCGCGAGGCGGTGCTCAATTCAGCCCGGTGGTCAGCCAAATTCAATTCAACCAAGCGGTGCTCGGTGGGCGCGTAATGATAGAAGCCTGGGGGAAGTCCGTCCACATTGCCCGCCGCGAGGTAGACTTCAAGCGGGTAGAGGGCTCCGGCGGAGGGGGTGGTTCGGTAACCGCCCAGGGCGGTGATGCCCTGTGCCGCCCAGAGGAGGAGGGCGGCCTCTTTCAGCCCGATCGGCTCGCCGCTATACTCCCGGACGGAACGCCGCTTGTAGATTGCGGTTTCCACGGAGACGTGGCTGTCATGTTTGGCCTCGGGCAATTGGATGTGCTTCATATTGTTCTCCCTGAATCGTGCCGTCCACTGTGCCAGATGAAATGCAAAAGTGGAAGCCTTTCTTGAACGCTACTGAGCGGCGCTGAGGCGTTGTTCCACGGTTTCGATGACGGTGTTCAGGGCTTTAATGCGGGCATGGTATTTGCAGTTGGCTTCGATCACGGTCCACGGCGCATGCCGGGTGCTGGTGCGCCGGAGCATATCATCCACGGCGGCACGGTAGAGATCCCACTTTTCCCGGTTGCGCCAGTCTTCATCGGTGATCTTCCAGAGCTTGTGGGGATCTTTCTGGCGCTCGGTGAAGCGGGCCAGCTGAACCTCCTTGTCGATCTCCAGCCAGAACTTGATGATGACGGCGCCGGCCTGGACAAACTGCGACTCCATGTCATTGATTTCCTCATAGGCCCTCTGCCATTCATCCGTGCGGCAGAAGCCTTCGACCCGTTCAACGAGGACGCGCCCATACCAGGTCCGGTCAAAGATGGCGATATGGCCTGCCTTGGGCACCTTGGTCCAGAACCGCCACAGGTAGTGATGCGCCCGTTCGACGTCGTTGGGAGCGGCGATGGGAATGACCTCGTAGCCGCGCGGATCGAGATTGCCCACGAGCCGTTTGATATTGCCGCCCTTGCCGGCGGCGTCCCAGCCTTCGTACGCAATAATCAGGGGGATACGGTGCTGGTACAGGCGGTGCTCCAGCTCACGGACCTTGTCTTGCAGTTCGCCCATCCGCGCCTGGTATTCTTCGCGGGTGAGGGTTGCGCCCAGGTCAATGACCGGCAGGGAAACCAGCGGGCTTTTGTGGCGAGGCGTCCGGGCCCAGGGAAGCGCCTTTTTGGCCTTCTTTTGGGCCATGCGCTTTTGCAGGGCGGAGACGACCGTGGAAAACATCTTGGCGGTGGCAAACCGTTCCTCTTCGGCTTCAATGACGGACCAGGGGGCCCAGCGGGTGTCCGTTTCGGCCAGCATCTCGTCGGAGGCTTTCTCATACTGGCGGTATTGTTTGTGATGGCGCCAATCCTCCTTGGTGACCTTCCAGGCGGTGGCGGGATTCTTCAGCAACTTCCGAAAGCGCTTTTTCTGTTCGGACTTGCTGATGTGCAGAAAGAACTTGAGGATGATGCATCCATCATCGGCCAGCTGGCGTTCAAAGGAGTTGATTTCGCGGTAGGCGGACTGCCAGGTCTTCCTGGAAATGGTCTTGTCCACCCGCTCGACCAGAACGCGGCCATACCAACTGCGGTCAAAAATAGCAAAGCGTCCTTGGGCGGGGGTTTTCCCCCAGAATCGCCAGAGGAAGGGGCGCAAGCTCTCCTCCTCCGTAGGGGCGTTGGTGGGGTGGACGGTGAACCCTCGGGGATCCATGGCCAGGAGAAGTTTGTTGATCAGGGTTCCTTTGCCGGCGGCATCCCACCCTTCGAAGACCAACATGACGGGGATGTTCAGTTCGCGAATCTGGCGCTGTAATTCACCCAGCTCCAACTGAAGGCCGGGCATGCGCGCCTTATAGGATTGCTTGGACAGGGTGCGGGACAGGTCAACCTTGCTCAACATGGGCATCTCCCTGGTTACATGGGCTCATTTTCCGCGGGTAAGGGGACTTCCTCCACGGGGGCCGGTGGCGCCTCCTCTTCTTCCACTACAACTTCCGGAAGGGGTGGAGGAATGGCGACGGAAGGCACCGGCACCGCCATGGGGACATGGGTTGTTGCAGGCGCCGTCCGGAAGCCGCCGCCTGACCACTCCAAATAGAGCAGGGCGCCCGTGCCCAAAATCAGCGCCAGCAAAAAGGAGATTACCACGGTGAGCAACCGCCGTTCGGAACGGGCGATGACATCCCTCAACAACTCGTCCGATTCGCGGGATTTTTCGATCAGATCGGTGACGGTGCGGGAGGATGTCCGGCTGGTCTCATCCATGATCCCGAGCGTCTGATTAAAGCGGTTCATGCTTTCGATCATCTGCTGGTCGTGCTGGACATTGGATTCCATCTGCGTCTTGAGCAAGCCGAGGACTTCGACCTGCTGTTCGGCGGCCTTGTTGACGCTCTTCAGGCCCTCCATCGAGGCGGGAAGCTGTTCGAGCACATTGACCATCCGGCTTTGCACCTCCTGTTGCAGGAGCAGGTGGTCGCTGATGCTTTGCATCAGATTGCGCATATCTTGAAAGCCCGATTGGAGGGAGGAGAGTTGCTGTTCGCGGCGCGAGTGTGGCCGCCAGCGCGCCAGCCAGTTTTCCCGGGGCTGGGATTCGGCTGACGGCTCCGGAGCCACATCAATATACTCTGATTTCGTCTTGGGCGGGGTCACGCTCCGCACGCTCAGCTTGGACCAAAATGCCGACCATCTGCTCATCGTGTGCTCCTCCGTATGGCGGCCAGTTTAGTGTACGTCCGCACTGATTCAAAGCCCAATTGCGGAAAAAAGGCGGCTTGCGTTTTCATGAGCGAGCGTGTTTGCTGTAAACAGACATCGGGAATTCAGTGTAGGTTGAGGGAACACAATGAAAAAGAGCAAACAGACCATCCGCAATGCGAGTTTTAGCGATGCCAAGGGCATCTTTGAGATGATCAAGAAGCATCCGAATGAACTGGTGCCGCGCTCCATCAGCGATATTCTGCTCAACATTGACCGCTTTATTGTCTGCGAATCCGGCGGCAAGGTGTTGGGGACGGTGTCCTGGGCGGTTCTGCCGGAAATCGGCTCCGCCCGGCATCCCTCCGTGGAGATCAAATCCCTCTCCGTGGACAAGAGCCTGCAAAAAAAAGGCATGGGGCGGAGGCTGGTGGAAGCCGCGATGGAACGCATCAAGGTGCTGAATCCTGAGCAGGTGATTGTGCTGACGTTTACGCCGGCCTTTTTTGGCAAGCTTGGATTTGTGGAGGTGCCCAAGGAAAAGCTGATGTACAAGCTCTACACGGGGTGCCTGAATTGTTCAAAGTATGATTCTCCGTTTACCTGCCCGGAAGTGGCCATGGCGATGACCCTGCGTTGAGCGCAGGCGTCCTGTCCTTCAGGGTCCAACCAGGGAGTTGCCGCGTGATGGATCGAAGGAAGCCGTTGTCGAGTCTTGCCCGATGTTCCGCCCCGATGCGCGGTGTTCGGCTGTATTTCTGCCTGGCGATTTTGATGGTTCCGCTGGCTGTGCTGGGGTGGGGGGGGCGGATGCACATGGACATCAGCCGGGCGGCGGCCCAGAATGTGCCGGATGAAATGGCCGCCTGGCGGGACTATGCCAATCTGCTGGCCCGGCTGTCCATTCATCCCGACCTCTGGAAGGGCGAGGACAATGACGAAGGCCCGCGCCATTACATCGAGCCGGAGCATATCAAGGGGGTGGTGTTCACCAACTTGCCCAAGGCGCTTTCGGCCCTGCATGACATCACGGGGAAGATGCCGCCAGAAAAGACGGGGGTGGCGCCTTGGGTCATCCTGAAGACCCAGCGGCGGCTGGTGGAAGCCATGGCGCAGACCAACTGGGTGGAGGCCACCCGGCTGGCGGGGGCGTTGGGGCATTATGTGGCGGATACGCACCAGCCCCTGCATTGCACGGCCTATTTCGATGGGAAAACGCCACCCAGCCGGGGGGTGCATCTGCGCTGGGAAGTGGAGATGCCCAAGCCTCGCTGGAATCGTTCCATGCTGAAGCCCCGGGGGGCGGAGTATCAAGCGGATGTGTGGTGTTTCATGCTGGCCTGGATGGAGGCCGCCAATGCCCGCCATTCAATCATTTTAGAGGCGGACCGGACGGCGCGGCATGAGACGAACGCGGGCGTGGAATCCGAGGCCTACTTTCAGAGGATGTGGGAAGAATCAAAGGACGTGATGATGGAGCAGGCCAGTCTGTCCGTGACGGATCTTTCCAGCCTGTGGTACACCGCCTGGGTGGATGCAGGAAAGCCGCCGATTCCTCCACCGCCGGACAGCGTCTCGGAGTTTTCCATTCACCGGCCACCGCCCCAAACATCCGTGGAGAAAGAGGCCCAGGACTCGGTGCCATGGATTTTCCTGGTGGTTTTGGGCCTGATAACCGTGGTGGTGGTGGCGCTCAGCGCCTGCCGCCGCCCGCGCACCGCGGGTCTTTCACCCGGAACCCAACAAAAACCGTGACGGCCCCCACATCCATCACCGAAAACGGAACGGATGGATGAGTGGAGGGGACGTTGGATTTTGACAGAATCATTTTTGGCAGAATTATGGGAATGGATGGCAACGAATGGGAGTGATGGGTTGCACGGGGCGGCGCTACCATCTGAATCCCCCGGCCTTGCGCCGGGGTGTATAAGGCTGGGGCCACCATGCCCCCTAACAGGAAGGCAATAAACGCATCAACTTCCCGCTTTCTCGCCTGTCATCCCGAGCGCAGTCGAGGGATCTGATGTGTGGAAGGGGATTGGTCATTTCCAGAACCGGGAGCAGGATGCTCCCGCTACTATAGTACAGGGAGCTTCCAGCTCCCTTCGGCCCTGCGCTTTGCCGCTTTGTTGCATGGTCATCATGAGAATCGCCGGGGCCTGCGGGAAAGCTTGCGCAGAAGCACACTCCTCCGGTACATTTAGCGCCTTTGAGGCCCGCCCTTAGCGGTGGGTGGTTTCCTGTAAAAATTTGAATGGAGAGATGCACAATGAGCAAGGAAATGATTATTCTGCCCGAGGGCGGTGAACAAATCCGCATGGGCGCGGATGGGAAATTGCACGTGCCTGACAGGCCAGTCATTCCCTTTATTGAAGGCGATGGCATTGGGCCGGACATCACCTATGCGGCCATGACGGCCTGGAACGCGGCGGTTCAAAAGGCGTATGGCAGTGCGCGCCGGGTCGCCTGGCTGGAGGTGTATGCCGGTGAAAAAGCTACCGAGATTTATGGCAAGGATGCCTGGTTGCCTGAGGAAACGCTGGAGACCCTGCGGACCTGCCTGGTCTCCATCAAGGGTCCGCTGACCACGCCGGTGGGCGGGGGCATCCGAAGCCTGAATGTGGCCTTGCGCCAGGAATTGGACCTGTACGTTTGCCTGCGGCCGGTGCGCTGGTTCAAGGGGGTGCCGTCTCCGGTCAAGCATCCGGAACGGACGGATATGGTGATTTTCCGGGAAAACTCGGAGGATATTTATGCGGGCATTGAGTGGGCGGCCGAGTCTCCCGAGGCCCGGAAGGTCATCACCTTTCTCCAAAAGGAAATGGGGGTCAAGAAAATCCGATTCCCCGAGACCTCCGGCATTGGCATCAAGCCGGTTTCCCGCGAGGGCACGGCGAGGCTGGTGCGCGCGGCCATTCAGTACGCCTTGGACAACAACCGCCCATCGGTCACGCTGGTGCACAAGGGCAATATCATGAAGTATACCGAGGGCGCCTTCCGGGATTGGGGGTATCAGACGGCGCGTGATGAGTTCAAGGCCCAGCCGTTGGATGGCGGTCCCTGGCATGTGCTCCAGAACCCCAAAACCGGCGGCCAGGTGGTCATCAAAGATTGCATTGCGGACGCCTTTCTCCAGCAGATTCTCACGCGTCCGGCGGACTATTCCGTCATCGCCACGCTGAACCTGAACGGAGACTATATTTCCGACGCGCTGGCGGCCTGCGTCGGCGGCATTGGCATTGCTCCCGGGGCCAACATCAATTACAGCACCGGCGCGGCGGTCTTTGAGGCCACGCACGGCACGGCGCCCAAATACGCCAACCAGGACAAGGTCAATCCGGGCTCGCTGATTCTTTCGGGCGAGATGATGTTCCGCTACATGGGCTGGACGGAGGCCGCCGATCTGATTCTACAAGGCGTGGACCGCACCATCGGGAACAAGACCGTGACCTATGACTTTGAGCGATTGATGGATGGGGCCAAACTGCTCAAGTGCAGTGAATTTGGAAAGGCCATCGCGGAGAACATGTAGGCACCCCATGCGCAAGGCGGCAGATAAAATATTTACGCGCGCGGCCCTGAAGACGGAGCGCGAGCGGTTGCGGGCAGAGGGAAAGAAAGTGGTGTTCACCAATGGATGCTTTGACCTTCTGCATGCGGGCCACGTGAGCTATCTGGAGTTTGCGCGAAGCCAGGGCGATGCGTTGATTCTGGGGTTGAATTCCGACGGCTCCATCCGGCGATTGAAGGGGGAGAAGCGCCCGGTGGTGGCGCAAGAGCACCGTGCGGTAATGATGGCCGCGCTGGAGATGGTGGATTATGTGGTGGTGTTTGATGAGGACGAGCCCGCGGCGCTGATTGGCGAATTACTTCCGGATGTGCTGGTCAAGGCGGAGGATTGGGCGCATTACGTCAGCGGCCGGGAGGTGGTGGAGCGGCATGGGGGGCGCGTTGTGCTGGCGCCGATGGTGAAGGGGCTGTCCACGACCGCACTGATCGAACACATCCGGGCCGCCTACCGGCCCGGCCCGGAACAATCCTGAGCGGGATAAGCGGGGCGGCGGAGGCATTTGCTCGCTTGCACTTTCCCATCCGTTTAGGATGGGTGCTGGCGGTCCAGAATCTCGCGCACATTCCGGGCCAGCGTTTCCGGCGAGAAGGGCTTTGACATGAACTGCGAGGGGTGTTGGGCCAGGAAATCCTCGCCAAACGAATCCACGCTGTATCCGCTGGTATACAGAACTTTCAAGCCGATTTTTTCAGCTTGAAGGCGCAGAGCCAAATCACGCCCGCTCATGCCGCCTGGCATGACCATGTCGGTCAGCAACAAATCAATCTCCGCCTGGTGTTGTTCCCAGACAGACACGGCCTCATGGCCAGAGCTGGCCTCCAGAATCTTGTAGCCCTGGCGTTTGAGGGTGTTGCGGATCAGCCAGCGGACGGTTTCCTCATCTTCCGCCACGAGAATGGTTTCAGTGCCCCCTTTGACCTTGGCTGTCGCACCCGGGGCGGGGCGGGGTGCTTGTGCTCCTTGGGCGGCAGTGGCCGGGAGAAAAACCTTGAACAGCGCGCCCTGCCCGGGCTGGCTCTGCGCTTCAATCCATCCATCATGCTGTTTAATGATGCCGTATACCGTGGCCAGGCCCAGGCCCGTGCCTTTGCCAGGCGCCTTGGTGGAGAAGAAGGGTTCAAAAAGATTGGCCTGAACGGACTCATCCATTCCACAGCCGGTGTCTTTGACAGCCAGGCAGACATAGTCCCCTGGCTGGGCCTCCGGATGAGAGTACGGGCCGCCGGCCCTCACCCGGACCAACTCGGTGGACACGAACAATTGCCCGCCCTCCATCATGGCGTCCCGCGCGTTGACCGCCAGATTCAGGATGACCTGCTCGACCATCACCTCGTCGGCCAGGATCAGGGGAAGCCGGTCTCCATACGAGAAATCGAGCCGGATATTCTCGCCGATGATCCGTTTGAGCATCTGGGTCATGTTGTGGAGAACTTCATTCAATTGCAAGGGGTGGGTTTGCATGACCTGGCGCCGGCTAAAGGTCAGCAACTGCCGGGTCAGCGAGGAGGCCCGTTCCGCCGCGGAGGACACCTCGCCAAGCTGTTCCAGGACATGCGCGGGCAGGTCTTTCTCCGCCATCAGCACACTGGTGTATCCCAGGATGGCGGTCAGAATGTTGTTGAAGTCATGGGCTATCCCTCCGGCCAGGCGCCCAACGGCATCCATCTTTTGCAACTGGCGGATCTGGGACTCGAGATTCGTGCGCTCCGTGGTGTCGAACCCATAGCCATGCACGACTTTTCCGGCCTGCACCGGGAAAAATATCCAGTTCAAAATTCGCCCGCTCACATTCACTTCCAAGCCGCGAAGGCTTCTGTTGAAGGCCAGGCATTCCTGGACCAACTCGGGGGTATGGCTGGGGAGCAGGGCGGTCACCTCCGACAGCTCAAGCGAGCGGGCCAGGTCCTGCGCCGCTTGGTTGGCATAGGCCAGCGATCCATCCTCATGAAACTCCAGGACAGGATTGGGATTGTACTGGGCGAACGCCGCCAGGCGCCGCATGTTTTGCTCCGTCTGCTGGCGCTCCGTGATGTCTTCAAAGGTGCCCAGAATGCCGGTGACCTGGCCCTGCGCATCGTGCAGGCAGACCTTGTTGGTATCCAGCCACGCCTCCTTGCCATCTGCCTGGAGCTGGGGTTCGATAATGTGATACTCCGCCCGGTCCTCCTGCATGATGCGCTGGTCCCAGGCTCGATAGCTCTCGGCCTGCTCCCGGCTCCAGGCCAGATCGTAGTCTGTTTTCCCGATGATCTGTTCAGGGGCCTCCAGACCCGCAATCCGGGCAAACTGGCGGTTGCATCCAAGGAACTCGGACTGGCGGTCCTTCCAGAAGACAAATTGTGGAACGTTGTCGAGCACCCGCTGGAGCAATTCCTGGGAGTGCCGCAACTGGGCCTCCATCTGAACGCGCTGGATGGCAGACCCCAAAATACCGGCGGCGGCCTTGAGCGCGTCCGTTTCGGATACAGGCCATTCCCGTTCACTATTCACCTGGTCAAAGCCAATGAAGCCCCAGAATCCGTTGCTGTGAGGGACCGGCACGATCAGGAAGGAAAGAACATCCCGTTGCAGAAGCGACTCCCGTTCCTTGGCGGCGAGTTCGCGTGCATGGCCCTTGACAATCTCGCCCTTGCACAACGCCGCGTCCTGGCGGCTCAAGCCAAGCTGGGAAAGGGACGCCCTCTGCCATCTTGGATTGTACAGCTGGGGCGGAATGCCGGGCGCGGTCCATTCATAGCGAAGGCTGTAGACCGATTCCGTTGCCGGGCCCTCATGCCGCTGAAAAAGATGGACCCGGCTGGCTTGGGAGGCCTTGCCCAGCCGTTGCAATATCTCTTGGATCATCGGCATCCAGTCTGAAGACTTCATGAATCGCTCAGCCGCAAAGGCCACGGCTTGCAAGATGTCATCCCTGCGCTTGATCAGATCATCCGCCGATTTCCGCTCGGTGATGTCCCGAATCATGGACATTTTGGCCAGGGTTCCATCGGCCATGGGAAGCGGGGTATTGATGACATCATACCATCGGTTATCCAGGGGGCTTTGGATTTCCCAACGAGACGTTTTTCCTCGCAGGGAGGCCGGGGAGACGCACCAGGGACAGATGGTTTCCCGCTTGTGCAGAACCTTGAAGCAGGAGTGCCCCACCGGATCATACCCGGTCCGATCCACCAGCCGTTTATTGGCAAACATCACCCGATAATCGCTGGAGCAAATGTAAATCAGTCCGTCGAAGCCCTCCACCATGGCCTTGTACCGGGTGTTTGAATCGCGCAAGGCGTCCTCCGCCATGCGCCGATCCGTGGTATCCAGCAAATACCCCAGGTAATGCGTTATGTGCCCCTTGGCATCACGCAGAATGCGGGTGAAATCATACACCCAGCGGATCTGCCCATCGGCGCGCTGGATCCGGTATTCCTGCTCAAAGGTCTCCCTGTCCGTTTCGCTGTGTTGCCGGAGCTCGGCGGCGATACGCTCCAAATCGCTTGGAACGACCAAGCTGTCATACGGGGTGGTCCCATTCATCAATTGTTCTGGGCTGTAGCCCAACACGTCCTGAACATTCGGGGAAACGTATTCCACCGGCCAGTGAGGCGCCGCCTTCCACTTGAATAGCACGGTGGGGCCGCCAATAAAAAGAGACGGTTCCAAGCCTTCGGATGAAACGGGTTGGGCCCCCTTGCCAGGTGCGCGCTCAGGCTTAGATTTATCAGGCTTTGCCATGATGCATGATTCGATTCAGATGGCTATCTTGATGGATACCTCAACGCTCCCAACGCGTATATCTTTTATAGTAAATGGAATTCTTGATTTCGTCGAGCTTCTGTTCACAATGGCCGTCTATGAAAGCCCTACGAAAACACAGTAAAAGTCAAAACGCCCCGGTCATTCATCTGGTCAGCCTGGGCTGTGCCAAAAATCAGGTGGATTCTGAATGCCTGCTGGGCTTGCTGGTCCGTGCGGGTTTTCTGATTGCCGACGATCCTCTTCAGGCGGATATCGGGCTGGTCAACACCTGTGGGTTCATCCATGACGCGCGCCAGGAGGCGGCGGATACCCTGGCTGAGTTGCGCCGGTTGAGACGCCAGGGCCGCCCTCGTTTTCTGGTGGCCACGGGGTGCCTCGTGGAACGCGCTGGCGACGAACCGGCGCTGGCTGGGTTTCTCAAGGACGCCGACCTGCGCATCCCCTTTTCACAGTATCCTGAACTGCCGGTCATCTGCCGCCGCCTCCTGGAATCAGCAGGGGGGCCGCAGGCGGCACAGGAGCGGGCCCCAAACCGCCCCTCGCCCTCGGGCTACATGCAATTTTTGAACACCCCGCGATTGCGAATGGGCCGCGCCCATACCGCCTTTCTGAAGCTGTCGGAGGGGTGCTCCAATCCCTGCCGGTTTTGTTCCATTCCACTGATCCGGGGACGTCAGGTAAGCCGCCCGATAGAAGAATTGGTGCATGAAGCGGAGCAACTGCTGGAGGGTGGCGCGCGTGAAATCAACCTGATTGCACAGGACACCACGGCGTATGGTCGCGATCTGTATGGTCATAGCCGATTGCCGGAATTACTGAAGGCCCTGTTGAAAATACCCGGCGATTTCTGGATACGCCTGCTGTATGCCTATCCGGGGCATCTGACCGGGGAGGTGATGGAACTTCTCGCCGGCCATCCCCGGTGTTGCCCCTATATTGATCTGCCGCTTCAGCACATTCATGACGACATTCTTTCCGCCATGGGTCGGAAACCTGGACGGAAGGAAACCTTAAAGCTGTTGGACACGATCGCCCGGAAGATGCCCAAAGGGGCCCTGCGCACAGCTTTTATTGTCGGGTTCCCTGGTGAAGAGCGAAGGCACTTTAACGCCTTGCTGGATCTGGTGCGCGAAGGCCGGTTTTCACATGCGGGTGTGTTTCTCTATTCCGCGGAGCTGGGCACGCCCTCCGCCCGGCGCCCCGCCACGGTGACACCCGAAGAGGCGGGCGCACGCCGGGACGAGCTTTTGCTGGCCCAGCAGGAGATTTCGCGCTCGCGGCTGGCCAGAAGGGTGGGGGGGATGGAGACCATCCTGCTGGACGGACCCTCCGAAGACCGCAAGCTCGGGCGCAGGTATCCCCTGGTTGGCCGCACTCAGCTGGAAGCTCCCGACGTGGACGGCTGGGTGTACGTCCGGCCCTCTCGCCGGGGGGAAGTTTTGCATCCCGGAGATCGCGTTCAGGGGCAATTGATGGAATCGTCTGAGTACGATCTTTTTGCAAAATCTACTGGTATTTTTTTGTAGCGTTCCCGGTCCGCGCGGGGTAAAGTGCACCCGATTTGTTTCAACAGCAACGAAAATGAAGGAGAAATTGGTCATGATGTGGAAATCGAGACAAGTGGTGGCGAGTTGCGTGGCCGTGCTGACCCTGACCGCCTTCGGCGCAACCTGGGCTGAACCGATTCGGACGTTGCTCACCAAGGAAAATAAATTGCCCGCAAAGTGGCAGGTGGAAGCGGGCCTCTTGGGCGAATATGCCAACTACAAGGATGAGTTCATCTTGAGCAAGGCTTATGAAGTCGCCCCGTACGGCCGATTTGGCTTATTTGAAAATCTGGCCGTTTCCCTCGAGGTGCCTTATCGCAATGTAAAAAACAGGATCAGCGACACCGAGCAGGGATTGGGTGATGTTCGGTTGGGCCTTGACTTTGTTCCCTGGCAGGACCTCTTTTCCTTCCCGTGGATCATGCCCCATGTGACGGTGGGCCTGCCCACGGGTGACGAAGACAAGGGTTTGGGACGGGGCAAGACCACCGGACAGTTTGGCGTCGCGGTGGGCACGGTGGTCAACGAGGAATTTCATTTCATAGCCGATGGCCGTTATGAAGTCATTTCCGGCTCTGATTCGACCGATGATAATGTGGCCTCGCTGGCCGGCGCCATTGTCTGGGACCTGAGCGAGCAGTTCTCCCTCTTGGGCGAAATCAAGATCACCAACCAGGACAACGATCCCTACGAAGGGACGCCCATCTACTTCAACGGGGGCATGAGCTACAAGGCCACGGAAGCCCTTGCACTGATGTTCTACGCCGGCGGATCGCAGAACACGCCGGAAGATTTCACCGGAAGCATGAAGATCGCTTACTCCTTTTAAGCGGTGGATGTTCAGCACGCCAGCAAGCTGAGGATGGGTGGATGAAGAAGCAGTCGTCTCCTTTCGTATGCCATGTGTGTGTCTGTGTCAACGACCGGCAGGGAGCCAGCAAGTCCTGTGCGGATGGCCAAAGCCAACTGCTCAAGGATTGCTTGAAGGAGCGGGTGGCCCAGAAGGGATGGAAGCCCCGTGTGCGTGTTTCTCAAACGGGTTGCATGGGGCTGTGCCAAAAAGGGCCCAATGTCATGATTTATCCGCAGGGCATTTGGTTCAGTGAGGCCTCCTTGGAATCGGCAGATGAAATTCTCAAGACCGTGGAAGGCCTTTTAACCTCAGCCCCTTAAAAGGCTTTCGATACCCATTCTCAGCCCTTGTAACTTGAACCCCGGAGCTTTTCTCATGTCCCGACTGAACCTTCGCCTTGATAATCTCAATGAGGTCTTTCCATCGGATTTCACTCCAGATGAGATCGCCCGGGCCAAAACCCTCTTTCTTAAAAAACTTTCCGTGGCCGCACATGGCTTTTATGGCGGAAAAATACAGACCGTGCCCAAGGTCGGAGCCTTTGGTTTTAACTGGTTCAATGTCTGGTACACGCCCGGGGTTTCGGCGGTTTCCACAGCTATTCGCGATCACCACGAGGCCTCCTACGATCTGTCGAACCGCGGCAACCTGGTGGCCATTGTCAGTGATTCCACCCGGTGCCTCGGCGACGGGGATGTCTCGCCTTCCGGCGGGTTGGGAGTGATGGAGGGGAAGGCCTTTCTGATGAAGGCGCTGGGGGGGATCGATGCTGTGCCCCTGTGCATGGACAGCCGAAACGCCAAGGGTAAAAACGATCCGGATGCGATCATTGAGTTTGTTCGCCGGTTACAGCCCAGCTTTGGCGCGGTGAATCTCGAGGATATCTCCCAGCCCAACTGCTACAAAGTCTTGGATGTCCTCCGCGAGGAATGCGACATTCCCGTGTGGCATGATGATGCCCAAGGAACGGGTTGTGTAACCCTTGCCGGATTGCTGAATGCCGTCAAGGTGGCGGGCAAGGATCTGGCCAAATGCCGGATGGTTTTTTATGGTGCGGGCGCATCGAATACCACCATTGCCCGGCTGATCATCGGTGCGGGTGCCACGCCCGGTCTCACGGTCATGTTCGACAGCAAAGGCTCTTTGGGCAAACATCGCGAGGATGTCAAGGCCGATGCACGATTCTACCGGAAGTGGGAGATCTGCGAGCAAACCAATGCCGATGGCTTCCACACCATGGAAGAGGCCATGAAGGGGGCCGATGTGCTGATTGCGCTTTCGACCCCGGGTCCGGATACCATCAAGCCCAGCTGGGTGCAGGCCATGGCACCTCGGGCCATTGTCTTTGCATGCGCCAATCCGGTCCCGGAAATCTACCCGCACGCCGCGCATGCGGCAGGCGCGCTGGTGGTGGCCACTGGGCGCGGCGATTTTCCAAACCAGGTCAACAATTCCCTTGGATTTCCAGGCATTCTCAAGGGGGCTTTACTGGTCCGCGCGCGAAAAATCACCGACAATATGGCCATCACGGCCGCCCGGTCGCTGGCGCGCTTTGCCGAAAAGAAGGGGCTTCGGCCCGACTATATCATTCCCACCATGGACGAAGCGGATGTATTCCCCCAGGAAGCGGCGGATGTGGCCATGCAGGCGGTCGCGGATGGCGTGGCTCGCGTCTCCAAAACCTGGGAGGAAGTTTTTGAGCATGCCCGCCGGGATATCCAGAATGCCCGGCAAGTCATGGATGTGCTGTTGCGCGAGCAACTCATCCCGCCTCCTCCCCAGCAAATGCTCGATCAGTCGCTGGCGGAATCCATCGCCGAGGTGCGCGCCAGTCGCTGAGGCTGAATGACCTTAATCTTTCCCTAACAGAACCTTGACGCGCTGGAACAGATGTAGGACATTCCTCGCATTGCGGGCCCCCAAGGAGTCCGCCAACACAAAGGGAGGAATTCAGCATGCGTAGGAAGGTCTTGCCAGTTGTCGTAGCGGGAATGATTCTATCGAGCTCAATGGGCGCATGGGCCGCCGGCTTCGCGCTATACGAAGGCAGTGCACGAGGCAATGCCATGGGCGGAGGATTGACCGGCTTGGCGGATGATCCCTCGGCTCTTTTCTTCAATCCTGCCGGCATCACTCAACTGGAAGGATTCCAGTCTATGGTGGGCGCCACCTTTATTGGCCCCTCCGTGGATGTCAAAACTTTGACCCCGCAAGGCTGGGTTCGCACCAAGGCCAAGGACAAGACCTGGATTCCCCCGCATGTGTATGCCACCTACCAGATGAACGACAAGGTCTGGCTTGGTTTTGGCGCCTATTCCCGGTTTGGTCTGGGCTCCAGTTTTGATGAAAACTGGCCGGGCCGTTACAACAACTATAACGCGGTCATCAAGACCCTGAGCCTCAACCCCAATGTGGCGGTGAAGGCCACGGACAAACTTTCGCTGGCGGCGGGGGCCTCCGCGATGTGGTTTGATCTCAAGCTCCAGAGAAAAGTTCCCAACCCGCTGATGCCTCAAATGGATGGGACTTTTACGCTCGAAGGCGACTCCTGGGGCTATGGATTCAATCTGGCCGCCCGCTATGAATTCACCAAGTGGATGGCCGCCGGCCTGGCGTATCAGAGCCAGGTCAAGCAAAGCATTGATGGCAACGCCGACATCCAGATTTCCAGCACAGGGGCCAAAGGCGATGTGACCCTGCCCGATATGCTTTTTTCCGGACTGGCCTTCAAGCCCCTGGAGCAGTTGAAGGTGGAAGTGGGTGCTGTATATACTGGATGGGGTTCCTATGATGAACTGCGGATCGCCCTGAATGAGCCCGCCAAAATTGGCGCCACGCAGAAGGAATCCGCCACCCCCAAAAACTGGGATGATGTCATGCGCTATCAATTCGGAATGGAGTACTCCCTGAATAAAACCGTGGACCTGCGGGCCGGCTACGTCTATGACCAGACGCCCGATCCGGACGCCACGGCGGATTACCTGGTCCCCTCCAACAGCCGGGATATTTATAGCCTCGGCGCGGGATTCCATGTGCAGAATTGGACGCTGGATCTCTCCTACAACTATCTCGTGATCCGGGATCGTGAATGGGATGCCCGGCTTCAGCAGGGCGTTTTGCAAACTGAGATCCGCAATGGCGATGCGCACATGTTCGGCATCAGCGTCAGCACGAAGATCTAGCCCCGCTCCAGATCCATTCACACAAAAGCCTGGCCCCTTGGGCCAGGCTTTTTTTGTTTGCGTTTGGTCACGAGGCCAGCGCCGCCAGGATCACGCTGGAGAAAAACAGCGCGGCAATCAGCAGGCCGGCCAGCAGGCTGATGTAGATCACCCCGCTCATGATCATGAACAGCCGGATCTTGTCGAAAAAGGGGCTCAACGTGGAAGGAACCGTCTGGACGGATTCCAGCGCGCTTTTAGCGGAGAGCAGGGCCGCGCCAGAAATAATCATCAGAATGCCGGTGATGGCGGAAACGCATCCAAGGCAACTGACCAGGCCGGAGAGAATATTCATCACCCCGACAAAATTCATCCATCCCAGCAAGCCAGGGGGAAGGTCCATCCGCTCAGGGGGAAGGCTCGGAGGCTGTGCTGAGAATTCGGCGATCTCCCGCAAGGGCTTCCAGGCGGTCCAGCCCTCATGCCAGGCCATATCTTCCGGAGAAAACTGTCCGGACTCCAGCAAGGCCTTCAGTTCTTCCTGGCTAAAAGGGCCGGCTTTTTCGCCGGTTTGTTTATGTGCGGCATACCAAGGACATTCCACGACCAGCACCTCCAGACTGTACGAGCCCTCCAATTTGTACTATATTCTCCACATGATGAACAGTGGGAATCCCTGCCATGTTCGAGGTGCTTTGCTGGGTGTAGGCCTTCTGGGTGCCTTCTTGTCCCAAGCCACTGGCGATGAATTTCGCTGGGGAAACGACAGCACCACGCGGGTGACCTATGCTTCCGGAGGCACAGCCTACCTGGCGGGCAATCGCACCAACGAAAGCCAGGGATGTTTCGTTCAGCTCATCCACGCCGGCGCAGACCAGTCCATTAACCCAGCGGTCTATACGGGAGCAGGAACCTCCAGCGATGATGTGGTCGTGGCCAAGGCCTGGATGGGCAAGGATCTGTTTCCTTCTGATAGCAATGGCTTTCTTCAACTGCAGGTATTCACCAATGGGATCATAAATGATTGGTATTTTGTCCGCGTATGGACGGCCCCCTCGCCAGCGTGGAGCAATGGTGTTGTTCCCATGAATCCCACCAACAGGGTGGGGGAGTCCCCTCTCTGGCAGTTTGTTTCACAATGGCCGGATGATACGTTCTTCCTGTTTGGCGCCCCCGGTGGTTTCTCCACAACAGGCCGGGCCGCCATTGTGGATACCGATGGAAACGGGCTTCCCGACTGGTGGGAATACACCCATTTTGAGGTCTTCACCAATACGCCTGCCGTCGGAGATCCGGATGACGATCTCTTCCCCAACGAGGATGAACTCTATGCCGGTACAGATCCGAATGATGACACCTCCCTCCTGGAAATCCAGGCCATTATTACCGAGCGAGCCACCAATATCGTCGTGAGTTGGCCCAGCGTGGCGGGGCAACAGTACACGGTGGAGAAGGGGACCAACCACCCGCCCGGATTCTCCTTCTCGGTGCTGGCGGTCGACGTACCCGCCACCCCCGTGCTTAATGTCTACACGGACACCACCAGCGTGGGCGGCCCCTTCTTCTACCGCATCACCACCCGTCCCAGGACCAATTGGTAGCCCCAAACAGGTTTGGACGCAAACTGTTGCAACTGATGGCTGTGTCCTTGACGTGGCAGGGTCCTTCCGTTAGCCTCTCCACTCATCTTTTCACCAGGACTTTATGACAAAAAAGATACAGATACTGCCGTCTTTGCTGGCCGCCGACATGGGGCGGCTGGAGGAAGCCGCCCGCCGCTCGGAGCAGTCCGGTGCGGATGGGCTTCACATTGACATCATGGATGGACATTTTGTCCCCAACTTGAGCATGGGCCCTGACGTGGTGAAGATGGCCCGCCGGTGTGTCAAGATCCCGCTGAGCGTCCACCTGATGGTGACCCGTCCGGATCAATATGCCCCCGTGTTTGTTTCCGCCGGCGCGGATACCGTGCTCATCCATATCGAATCCCCTTGTGATGTTCCCGCCACCCTGGCGGCCATCCGAAAGGCGGGGGCACGGGCCGGGATCACGCTAAATCCGGAAACACCGGTGGAATCCATCCTGTCCCTGCGGGGCCAAGTGGATGAAATCCTGTGCATGAGTGTGCATCCGGGCTTTGGCGGCCAGTCTTTCATCCCCGAGGTGCTCCCCAAGATTGCCGCATGCCGCCGACAGTTTCCGGATGTGGATATCTCCGTGGATGGAGGCCTCGATGAGCAATCGGTGCCCCTGGCCGCCGCCCAGGGCGCCCACATCTTCCTGGCCGGTTCCAGCCTGTTCCGCGCGCCAGACATGCGCGCAGCCATTCTTGATCTGAAAACCCTCGCGGAACGCGCCCGCATCAAAAATCCGGCCTGCCTATGAGCGATCTGCTTCACACCCGAAATTTTTGTATTATCGCCCATATTGACCATGGGAAATCCACGCTGGCCGACCGCATGCTGGAACTGACCAACACGGTGGAAAAGCGGCAACTGCGGGAGCAGTTGCTGGACGATATGGACCTCGAACGCGAGCGGGGCATCACCATCAAGGCTCATCCGGTGACCATGATGTATACCGGCAGAAATGGGGAAATCTACCGGTTCAACCTCATTGACACCCCCGGCCATGTGGATTTTTCCTATGAAGTTTCGCGAAGCCTGTCCGCCTGCGAAGGGGCGGTGCTGGTCGTGGATGCCACGCAGGGTGTCGAGGCACAAACCGTCGCCCATACCTATCTGGCCATGGAGCAGGGGGTAAAGATCATTCCCGTGCTCAACAAGATTGACATGCAGAATGCCAATGTGGAGGAGGTCAGCAAGCAGATTGAAGACATCCTGGCCATCCCCATGACCGACAGCCTCAAGGTCAGCGCCAAGACAGGCGCTGGCGTGGCGGATGTGCTGGAGGCCCTGATCACGCTGGTGCCTCCGCCCAAGTCACTCTACCCGGAATCCACGCGCGCGCTGGTCTTTGACTCGGAATACGATCCGTACCGGGGGGGCGTTGTGTACGTCAGGATGTTTGATGGCGCCATCAAGCGGGGGGACCGCATCAAGCTGATTGGGACGGGGCGGAATTATGAAGTCAAGGAAGTGGGCCATTTCAATCCGAAGCCCGTTGTGAAAGAGGTCCTGACGGAGGGCGAGGTGGGGTATCTGATGGCCAACATCAAGAATGCCTCCGAGATCCTGGTGGGCGATACCATCACCAAGAACGACCGTCCCTCCAACAAGCCGTTGCCCGGCTTCAAGGCTTTTCATCCCATGGTCTTCACCGGCATTTACCCGATAGATGGCGATGACTATGAAAAGCTCAAGGTTAGCCTCGAAAAACTGGCGTTGAATGACAGCTCCTTTATCTACCAGCCGGAGAGCTCCGTGGCCCTGGGGTTTGGCTACCGGTGCGGGTTCCTTGGCCTCCTGCATATGGAAATCGTGCAGGAGCGTCTTCGCCGGGAATACGACCTCGATATCATTGCCACGTATCCCGGCGTGATCTATCGCGTGCAGTTAAAGAGCGGCGAAACCATAGAAATTGACAATCCTGTCTTTCTGCCGGACCCGACCAAGATCGAGCAGATCGAAGAGCCCATTGTCCGGTCGTTCATCATCTGTCAGAACGAGAACATCGGGGACATGCTCCAGCTCATTATGGACCGCCGGGGCACGGTGGACAAGACCGAGTCGCTGGATACCCGCCGGGTCATGCTCACCTGCACCCTGCCACTGAATGAAATCCTGATTGATTTTCACGACCGGCTCAAGAGCATCAGCCGGGGGTATGCCTCCATGGATTATGAGCATGCCGGTTACCGGGTGGATGATCTGGTCAAGATGGACATCCTGGTTCACAGCGAGGTGGTCGAGGCCTTTTCCAGCATTATCCACCGCACCAAGGCGGAATATCGTGGACGCCAGATGTGCCAGTCGTTGAAGGAAATCATCCCCCCGCAGATGTTTTCCATCGCGGTTCAAGCCGCCATCAACAAGAAAATCATTGCGCGCGAAACCGTGCGGGCCTTCCGCAAGGATGTGACCTCGAAATGCTATGGGGGCGACATCACCCGCAAGCGCAAGCTCCTGGAAAAGCAAAAGGAAGGCAAAAAACGAATGAAGCAGTTTGGCCAGGTCAGCATTCCACAGGAAGCCTTCATCTCCGTTTTAAAGGCCCATTCCTAGCAAGGATAAATGATCATGATGCATTTCTTCCGCCGCAGAAAAATACGCCAGTATGTCCGCCATCTTCAGCACGAGGCCCGTCATGCGCGCGCCATGCGGGAAGACATCGCGGATCCTGCGCTCGTGGAAAATGTCCGCCGGGCGGAGGCCACCCTGTCTGCTGTCGCGGACGGGCGCGAGGAGGAGGTTTCCAAGGCGGGGGACAGCCTGTCTGCCGCCATCTTGGACTTATATCCGCGCAAGTCTTTTCCCCGCTGGCGGGAAAATCTGGAGATCCTGGTGGTGGCGCTTTCCGTGGCCATGGCCTTTCGCACCTTCTTCATTCAGCCGTTCAAAATACCGACCGGTTCAATGCAACCGACGCTCAACGGCATCACGGTTAAAGCGCAGTCCGAAAAAAAATGGATGGACTATTTTCCGGTCAACCTGGTCAGCCTGGCGCTTTTCGGAACCCGGTATGAGGAGGTCAGGGCAAAGGCCGGCGGATATCTGGACACGCGGTACATGATTGGAGATGACTCCCATACGTATTACATCTCCGGTCTCCCGCACGAAATGCGAAAAGGCCTTGCCCTTCGTGTGCGCCCGGGCGACAAAGTAACCAAAGGCCAGGTTCTGGCATCCGGTCGCGTGACCATGGGCGATCATATTTTTGTTGACAAAATACGCTATAATTTTTCGCGCCCAAAGCGGGGCAATATCTTTGTGTTCGATACGGATCGAATCGTTCACGCAAGGATTCGTCCGCACTCGTTCTATATTAAACGGCTGGTCGGTCTTCCGGGAGAGGTGATCTCCATTGAACCGCCGTTCTTGCTGGTCAATGGCATGAAGATCACGGAGCCGTATCCATTTGAGAGACTCCTGAATGAGCGGGACAAAGGCTACAATGGGTATAATCTGGCCGCCACAGGCGGTTCGGATATTTCGGCTCAGCTTAAGCAAAAAGGCGATCAGATTGTCGTGGGCCAGGACGAGTACCTGCCATTTGGCGACAATACAGATTTCAGTCTTGATGGGCGGTATTTTGGGCCGGTCAAGGACAAGAGCGTGGTGGGTCCGGCCTTTATGGTGTATTGGCCCATCTCCAAGCGTTGGGGATTTGTTCGATAGATCGTCAGCAAGCGCGGACGAGAAACCATCCCAGCTGACCTGCGCGGCGCCAGAAGACTTCTATGGCGGGCAGTCGCCCGCAACCCAATGGAGAAGATTTTTCACAGAGGGTAACAAAGGCAACGAAGAAGAAAAACGGAGCCGATTCTTCTTCAAAAACTTTGTTACCTTCGTTTCCTTCTGTGAAACAACTTAAGGTCCTAAAGCCATCCGGGGTTCAAACAGCCCCGGAAAAGAGTCTCTATACACAACGTCGCATAATATACCTTATGTCTAATAAAGGGTGAGGGAAAGCACCATATGTGGGTGTGATTCCGTATTTTGGCCGTTTAGACCCCTATGATAACTCGGCGTGGAAATGCAGGCTGACAGCCAAGCGGTGCCGTTCTTGAGCTAGCTCACTACGCGATGGTACAGCATCAGATACTCATCCGCCGCACGTTCCCAGGAGAAATCCTGTTCCATGGCCCGCTTGACGATTGTGCTCCAGGCATCTGGTTTGTGGTACATTTCCACCGCCTTGAGAATGGCCGCCATGAGCGCCTCAGCACTGTAGGTTTTGAATTTTACGCCTGTCCCCACTTGGCCGTCGTGACTCAGGTCTATGATGGTATCGTCCAATCCGCCGGTGGCATGAACGATGGGTACAGCCCCGTAACGAAGGCTGTACAACTGGTGCAATCCACACGGTTCAAATCTGGAAGGAACCAGGCTGATGTCAGCCCCGCCATCAATCTTGTGGGCCAGCCCGATATTGTAGTCCAAGCTCACGGCCACTTTCGACGGCCATCGCTTCATCCATTCCTTGCACAAGACATGATAGTGCTCCTGGCCCACCCCCAGGAGAACCAGCCCAATATCCAGTTCCATCAGGGACGGCATGGCTTCCGCCAAGATGTCCAACCCCTTCTGATTCACCAGGCGGGAGACCATTCCAATCAACGGCGTCTGTTCGCTGATCCCAAGGCCCATGACTTGGATCAGATCTTTTTTGCAGGCCCTTTTCCCCGTCAAATCGTCCGCGCTAAACGTCTGGGCCAAAAATGGATCTCTGGCGGGATCCCACGTGGCGTAGTCCGCGCCATTGATGATGCCCACCATTCGGTCCCCGATACTGTCGAGAACACCCTGCAATCCACACCCATATTCCTCGGTGCGGATTTCCCGGGCATAGGTCTTGCTGACGGTCGTGACGGCATTCGCCGTGGTAATCCCGGCCTTCATGCAATTGATGTTCCCATAGAACTCCAGGGTATCCACCGTGAAGCAGAAGAACGGCAGATTGGTGACCGAATACTGAGATCCTGGAAAAATGCCCTGGTAGGCCAGGTTGTGGATGGTGAAAACCGTCCGCTCTTTTTGATCGCGGCCCATTCCCTGAATCCCATGGCGCAGGAACAAGGGAACCAAGCCGGTTTGCCAGTCACTGCAATGCACGATGTCTGGCTTTAGGTTCAGGCTGTCAATGAGCGCCACAACGGCCTTCTGGAAGAAGACAAACCGCTCCAGGTTGTCGTCGTAATCGCGCTCCGGCAGGCTGTAAAGTTGCGAGCGGTCAAAGAATTCATCCTTGCGAATAAAATAGGTGCTGGGCCCCTGCTCCTGGGTCATCCAAACCTCGGCCTTGTGCATGCGAAACCCCACGGGGACATCCAAGCGGATGCCCGTGTCATGGATCTCAAATCCGCCCTCCGCCACCTGCCGGTACAAGGGCATGATCCGGATGAATTCCACCCCGCGCTCCGCCAGCGTCAAGGGAAGAGCCGCCCCGACTTCCGCCAAGCCGCCGGTTGATGCAAAAGGAACTATTTCGCTGGCCGCGTAGACAATTTTCACGATGGTTGAAAGGCCTCCAATATTTTTCCCGTCCTCCAAACAACCCAAACGATGCGCTCGCCAAGGCACGGGCACCTGAGCTATCCTTGGGCCCATGGAAGAGTTTACCCCTTCATTAGAGAACCGAATATACCAAATTCTTGGCGAAGAAAAGTATATTCCACTCAAACAACACGAATTAGCAAGCGCCCTGCGGATCCCCGCTTCTGAGCGCAGTGCGTTCCGCCACCTTCTACGGGATTTGGAACAGCGCGGAAAAGTGGTTTGCCTTCGGAAGAATCGCTGGGCTTTGCCTGAAACCCGCCATGAGCTGGCCGGCATCCTCCATATGCATAGCCGGGGGTTTGGATTTGTCATTCCGGAAGGCTCGGAAGGCGGAGACATCTACATTTCCGAGGACAATCTTTCGGTAGCGCTGGATGGCGACCGGGTCCAGGTGCGGCTGTTTAAAACACCTGCCTCGCCCACCCGGCAGGGCCGTCGCCCCAAGGCGGCGGCGGAGACAGCCCCACGCCGGGAAGGCGCCGTGGTGGGTGTTCTGGAACGCCGTTGCTCAACGGTGGTGGGTTTGTTGAAAAGCACCGCCTACTACCACTATGTCATCCCCGATCTTCCCGGCCTGCCCCAATCGATCCGGGTGTCAAAAGAGCCCCCTGCCCCATTTCCTTTAACGGAGGATCACAAGGTGGTGATTCGTTTGAATGACTGGACCAACCCCTCCATGCCGCTTTCCGGCGTGATCATCGAGGATCTTGGCCCTGCGGATGCCGACCACGTGGATGTCCTCAGTGTCATGCGCCAGCATGGGCTGACGACCTCCTTTCCTCTGAGGGCCCAGGAACAGGCCTCCCAGCTCTCACCGGATTTGAGCGCGGATGCGCTGAAGGGCCGCAGGGATTTGCGCGCGGACTTTATTTTTACCATTGATCCGGAGGACGCCAAGGATTTTGACGACGCCATCTCGTTGACGGATTCCCGTGATGGATACGTGACGCTGGGGGTGCATATCGCGGACGTCTCCCATTATGTTCAGCCCCATTCGCCGGTGGACCAGGAAGCCTATCAGCGGGCCACCAGCATCTACTTGGTGGACCGCACGGTCACCATGCTCCCTCCGTACCTGACAACGGAAGTTTGCAGTCTCCAGCCCCGCTGTGACCGCCTCACGCATAGCGTGCAGGTGACCTTGGACGCCGAGGGCTCGGTGGTGGCGCATGAGACGTTTCCCTCGGTGATTTGCTCGCGGGCGAGGCTGAACTATGACCAGGTGCAG
The DNA here is from genome assembly GCA_964521805.1 of uncultured Verrucomicrobiota bacterium. Lineage (GTDB taxonomy): Bacteria > Verrucomicrobiota > Kiritimatiellia > CAIQIC01 > GWF2-57-35 > CAZFSE01. The sequence continues at coordinate 3,739 of CAZFSE010000024.1, read as the reverse complement.
GCCCTTTTTGAGCGCCGGCCCGGGCATGGCATTCCCGATGACGTTCAAGAAGCGCTGGCACGGATGCGTAAGCTGGCGGCCCTTTTGCGCCGCAGGCGCATGGAACAAGGCGCACTGGCCTTCAATCTGCCGGAAATCCGGTGCGTGCTGGATGCGCATGGGCATCCGGTACGGTTTATCAAGCGAACGTCGTCGGAATCTTACCAGTTGATTGAGGAATTCATGTTGCTGGCCAATCAGCTGGTCGCCGGACGGCTGTGTGTGAGCGAGAAGCCGGCGATCTATCGAATTCATGAGCCGCCGGATGACGAACAATGGGAGCGAATGGGCATCGAATTGCAGGCGCTGGAAATTCCACGATGGCCGGAGTCACGCGAGGAGATGAACGAGGTTGCCCGCCTGGCCAGTGGAACGCCCATGGAATATGCGGTGAATCTCGCGCTCCTGCGGAACTTGAAGAGGGCGAGATATTCTTCCACCCTGCAGGGGCATTTTGGCCTTGGGTTTTCCCACTACACCCATTTCACCTCCCCCATCCGCCGTTATCCCGATTTGCTGGTTCACCGTCTTCTCAAAGCCTTGGAAAGCGGACGCCCCCCACCCCACTCCCATGATGACATGGCCCGCATGGCGGAGCATTGCAGTAAGATGGAGGAGGCCGCCGACAAGGCCGAGGAGGAAAGCGTGGCCGTCAAACGGCTGGCATATTACCAACAGCGCCTGCTGGCGGGCGATTCAGGCCCCTATGAGGCCCTGATTGTGTCCGTGGCGCCCAAGGGCTTGATCGTTGAAATCCCCGAAACCCTTCAGCGTGGGATGATTCCTTTTTCAAGCCTGATGGACGATTTTTATGAGGCCAGCGAGGATCGGACGGAGGCCGTGGGCCGCAAACGAAAAACCCGCTGGAAGATTGGGGAACTGCTGGAGGTTCATCTGGCCCGCGTGGACACGGCGCGGAGGCGGGTGGATTTTTATCCCGGCCCAAGTGAAAAAGGCGCCCAGGCCCGGCGGCGAAAAACAAGGGCCCGCCCTCAGCGGAAGAGGTAGATCAGCTTTTGCGGATCGCCATCCCGTTCAATTTCGAGCACGACCGCGCTGATGCGGTTCTGCATGAACTCCTTGATGAAATACTCCGCGCGCGCCTGACTGGTCATCCGCATGGAATTGACCTTCCGCACCACGTCGCCCTGCTGGAGTCCCACATCCTTGAAAAAGTTCTGCTCGCCCTCCTGGTCCAGATGATAGCCCGCAATTCCCCCCTCCTGGTAGTCCGGCTTCATGCTCAGAAAGATCGCCGCCATCCGCTCCGGATCATCCAATAATTCCTGGTAGTAGCCCAGCAGAGCCTCCCGCTGGAATACCCAGCGGTTCTCGGCGACTCGCTTCCCAAACCGGCCGGTTTCCAGCGCCTCCTCATCTCCCACCACCTGAACCATCGTCTGCGTCCCGGCGCTCGCGGGTGCTGATTTCTTTTCGCCGGCAAAACTCAGCCACAGCTCCTCTTCCTTCCCCTCTGAACGCACCAGCACACGGTCATTCAAAATGCGCACCACCTGCACCTCTTCAAAAATCTCCCCTTCCTGGACCAGATACTGCTGGCGGGTTCCAAGGTCATCAATGATGGCCCGGCGCTCGGAGCCATCGTTCGAGGCGGTCTGCTCCGTAAAGGCAAAGAAGGTTCCCGCCAGCCGGAACCGCTGTCCCAACGGGCCCGCGGGCGGGCCTCCGCGTTCTGGCTGGCTGGAGGAAAATATGGACCAAATCTCCGCGGGAGGCTCCTCCACCTCCGGCCAGGCGGGTGCCGCCGCTGTTTCCTGCGTTGCAGTGGATGGAGGCTTGATCCGAAGGATATGGAGGCCCGCGTAAAGAAGGGCGAGCAGACAGCAAAAAACCGCGAAAATGCGGTTCAGCCCCCATCGTTGTGCCCGTTCCGTGTAAAAGGACATGAGAATTTCCCTGGCGTTCAAGAAAGCCGATGGATCGAAGCCGTAAGCCGGATTCTGTTGCCCGCAAGCGGGCCTAGTCATTTGTCTTTATGCCTCCTGTGAGGCATGGCGATCAACCCGGAGTTCATTTCCGCCGAAGCGGAATCGAGGCGGGCCGCCTCTCACTCCCTATTTGATCTTGCTCCGGATGGGGTTTGCCATGCGTCCCGCCTTTCGGCAAAGACCGGTGGTCTCTTACACCACCTTTTCACCCTTACCCCAGACCTGCCTTGCGGCATTTCCGAGGCGGTTCGTTTTCTGTGGCACTTTCCATCCCCTTCGATATGGCAAAGGGTTCCCCCCCACTACAGGAGGGCATCCCGCCCTATGGAGTCCGGACTTTCCTCCCCGGCTAGGCCGGAGCGACCAGACACTTCTTTCCATCGGCTTTCAAAGAACGTGACAGCACTATACCCGGCTACAGGTGGCCAAACAATATCCGCCCGCAAAAATTGCACGTGGTGACCACCGCCGGGTTTCTTGCGTTATGCACCACGCTGGGCGGAAGCTTCATATGGCATCCCCCGCAGGTGCCATGCTCAACCGGCACAATGCCAAAATCGCCGGTCTTGTTGAAGATCCGTTCGTAGCGGGAGAGCATATCGGCAGGAACACCCTGTACCAGCTCGGCGCGTTCTTTTCGCGCCCGCTCCATCGTGGCATTCATCTCTTCCATCATTTGCCCAAGGCCAGACATGTCCTGGTTCACCCGCGACTGGTCCTGTTGCATGTCCTTTTCCCGCGAAGCCAGCGTCTGCCGCACGCCTTCCAGCTCTTCCATCACGGTCAGCTCCCGGTCCTCGGCATCCCGAATCTGCTTTTCCACCCCGGCAATTTCGCGTTCCAGCGCCTTGTACTCGACATTGCTCTTGATCTGCAGTTGCTGTTCGCGGAATTTCGTGATCTTCTGCTTGAAGGCCTCGATCTCACCCTCAATTTCCTTGGCCTTCGCCATCTTCTTTTTTAACTCTTCCTGCGTCAGCTTCAAGGCCTCGCGATGCGCATCCAGGCGCGCCTCGATCTGCTTTTGCCGGATGGGAATGTCCTCGCATTTACGAGTCAGATCGCGGATTTGACGGTCCCGATCTTGAATCACCAATAGTTGTTCCATTGTCGTTGCCACCCAAACCTCGCCTTCGTTGTTAAAAGATGGGTTGACCTTACTCTCCAACAGCCCCGATGACAAGCCAACAAACAGGGGCTATTCGGACGCGCGGAAATCCTGCACATTCAGCTGGAGCGAGGTTTGGCCGTTATAAGTGTTTCGCTGGAGCTGAAAGGCGACGTCCATCGGCCCCTCCGGCACGTCACGATCGCCCATGTTGAAGGCAATCGCATCCACGGCGGCCCCCTGTGCATTGAACCGCAGTTTCAAATGCTGGCGGCCCACAATCCGCGCGGGGCCCGCCAGCTGGACACCCCGTGCCGCCCAAACGGGCGTGGGATGCAGATGTCCAAAAGGTCTGAGCCGGTCCTGCGCTTCCATGAAGGCAGGGGTCAAATCCGCCAGGCTCACCCAGGCATCCACAGCCAGAATGGGGCGCAAGTCAAAAGAGGCCAATCGTTCAGCCGCCAGGCGGTTGAAACGCTCGGCCAGCGCCGGAATGGACGTGGCCGCCACCTCGAGGCCGGCCGCCATCGCATGCCCGCCATATTTGATCAGCAGGTCAGAACAGGGCTCCAAATGGTGGAGCAAATCAAAGCCCTCGATGCTTCGGCAGGAACCCCGCCCCACCCCATCTTCATCAATGCCG
>CAZFSE010000023.1:22591-33837 GCA_964521805.1 uncultured Verrucomicrobiota bacterium | reverse complement strand
TTAAAAAAAAGGGCTCGTGATGAGAGGTAAAAAATTTGACTGTCCCCAAAGGCCCCCACTATTATTAAAAAAAAGGGCTCGTGATGAGAGGTAAAAAATTTGACTGTCCCCAAAGGCCCGTGGAGATGGGCGTGATAGGTTGCACGGGGCGGCGGGGCGAAACAAGTCGCGCGTGATATTGGCCCCTCCGCGGCGCTACCATCCGAATCCCCCGGCCTTGCGCCGGGGTGTATAAGGCTGGGGCGAAGGCAATAAACGCGGCCACGTGCCGCTTTCTCGCCCGTCATCCCGAGCTTTGTCGAGGGATCTCTTGCCGCCCCATCTGGTTTCAATCGTTTCAGGTTGCCCAAGGATATCTTTGACTGAAGAGCTCTACGCCCCCCCAAAAAAAAAGAATGATGTTGCAGAAAAGCATTCTCCGCAACGTCCTTGCAGGAGAGCGAAAAAGAGGGGATCAATCCAGCCAGACGCGCATCTTGTAGAAGGCCGTGGGGTCTTGTGCGCTGGCCGCGTAGGTGATGTCGGAGCCGTTGCCCGCCACCTGCTCATAGCCGCTGACCGTTTGCCAGACACCGGCGCCCAAATTCGTGCTCCGCTCCAAGGCGTAGAAGCGGGTGCGGTTTTCATAGGGAGTGTTTGCGGTTGAGATGGTGGAAATGGCAACAAACATTTGTCCATTTTCAAAAACGACCTTCATGCTGGGATACTCGTCCGGGTCGTCGGGATGGGTTCCGGCAATATACTCGCACACATCGCTCAACCCGTCCTGATCGCTGTCGCTTACGCCACAGGCCGCCGTCAGGCAAGAGAAATGGGTTAACTCCCACTCATCGTCCAGCCCGTCCGCGTCGGTATCCACCATGGAGGGCGCGGTCCAGACGATCTCTACGGCTTCGTCACTCTCGCAGTGGCACAGGGTGCAGGCCTTGATGGTGAAGTAGTAGGTGGCGCCACGTTCCAGGCCGGTGATGGTGGCGGAGGTTTGGGCGGCGTCCACCTCCATCATCTGTGTATATGAACCGGGTTCGGTGCCGTAAAAGAGCTTGTAGCTTTCCATGTTCGTCAGCGAATGCCCGCTGATCGTTTCCGTGGGCGCGTCCCAAGCCAGCGTGACGGAAACCGAGATGGCGGCTTCTGCGATTGTCGTAACTCCGGTCAATCCCAGACCGGCCAGCAACATAATTAGGATGGTACGAACTCTCTTCATGTTGTTTTTCCCGTGCTTCATTTCCAAGAACTCATGGTTGAATGCTGTGATGTCCCGTGTGCAGTTGCTTTTAGAGCAAGAGCCATGCCATGTAGGTTTTCTTGGGGGGTAAAATTAAGACAGGAAACGACGTCTAGATAAATTTTAGAATAGATGTAACAATCACTATTCAGGCCTTTTGCATCAACGCAATGTTCCGGCTTTTGAGAGCTGAAAACTAATTAATTCAAAGCGATATCGCAACAAAAATCTTTGCTTTCATGCGAAAAAAATGCGGGTGTATTTCAGAGTTGAGAACTAGGTTTTAATGTCGCCTATCTTGATGGACTATGCCCGCTTGAAATGGGAGGTGGCGGCAAGAGATCCCTCGACTGCACTTGGGATGACTCGTGACTTTCCCGTGGCCTGACGGGCGGCGAGACTCTCCAGCGGCGGATTCGGTGAACCCGCCCTGACTCAGAGATCCGCCCCCAGTAACTCCTGAAAAACAGAAAACTACCGCTTTACAAAACGCGCCCGTGAAGGCCAAATAGCGCGAGGTTTGAATCGGGAGGATGCGCCTTCCATAACGAAAGGATGAACATGAGCACAATGGATGATCTGAAAGCCGCGTTTGCGGGAGAGAGCCAGGCCAATCGGAAGTATTTGGCGTTCGCCAAGAAGGCGGATGCCGACGGCAAACCGGGCGTCGCGAAGCTGTTTCGCGCGGCGGCGGAGGCGGAGACGATTCACGCCCACGCGCATTTGCGCGTCATGAAGGGCATCAAGAGCACGGCGGAAAATCTGCAGGAGGCCATCGAAGGCGAGGGGTACGAATTCAACACGATGTATCCGGGGTTTGTCGCCACGGCCGAGCAGGAAAAAAATCAGGCGGCCTTGATCACCTTCAAGAATGCGATGGCGGTGGAGAAGGTGCATCACGACCTGTACGCCCAGGCACTGGCGGCGGTGAATGCGGGCAAGGACTTGGAGGCTTCCTCCATTTATGTCTGCGCGATTTGCGGCCATACCGTTGTGGGCGGCGCTCCGGACAACTGCCCCATCTGCCGGGCGGCCCGCGAGAAGTTTTTTGAGGTCAAGTAAACACCTCACCCGGAGATGGGCATGAAGAAAGCATGGCTCTGCATCGTTTGTGGATATGTGCACGAAGGCGATGAACCGCCCGAGGCCTGTCCGGTGTGCGGCGCGGGGCCATCCGATTTTCAGCCGGTGGAGGCGCCGGCGGAAACCCCGGGCGCGGAGGCGTCTTCGGCATTTTCCGGACGCATTGTCATTGTCGGCGGCGGCGTGGCGGGCGTGTTCGCCGCCGAAGCCGCCCGCCGGCAGGCGCCCCAGGCGGAGATCGTGCTGTTCTCGGCGGAGCCGCATCTTCCATATTACCGCCTGAATTTGAGCCGCTACCTGGCGGGCGAGGTCACGAAGGAGGACCTGCCCATCCACCCGGAGGCTTGGTACGCGGAGCAAAGAATCGCGTGGCGCGGAGGCGTTTCCATTACGGGGCTGGACGCGGCCAGCAAAACGGTCACTACGGCGTCTGGCGGAGTGGAACGCGCCGACGCCCTGGTGCTCTGCGCCGGTGCCGTGCCTTTCCGTCCGCCGTTCGAGGGCGTCGCGCAGGAGGGCGTGCTGACGCTTCGCACCACGGAGGATGCCGACCGCATCCTCGACGGGGTGAAAGCGGGTCAAACGTGCGCCTGCATTGGCGGCGGTATTTTGGGGATTGAGGCCGCCGGCGCCCTGGCCCGCCAGGGCGCGCGGGTCACGCTGATTGAAAATGGCGGCTGGCTGATGCCCCGGCAGTTGAACGAAAAAGCCGCCGAACAATTGGCGCTGATTCTGAACGATAAACACATCCACTTGGAAAAACAGTTTGTGACGCAGGCGATCACCCGGGAGAGCGGCGGATGGGTGATTCGTTCCAAGGAGGGCCGCACCGTGCGTGCGGGGCAGGTGCTGATCGCCGCCGGGATCCGTTCTTCCCTGGGCCTTGCCCGCCAAGCCGGCCTCGACGTCAACAATGGCGTGGTGGTGAACGCACAACTGCAAACCTCCGCGCCCGGCATTTTTGCCGCCGGCGATGTGGCGGAATTCCAGGGGGTCGTCAGCGGACTGTGGAACGTGGCGCAGTATCAAGGCGCCATTGCTGGGGCCAATGCCGCCGGGGCCGCACAGGTCTTTGGGGGCATCCCCCGGTCCAATGTTTTGAAGGTTCTGGGGGTGGATCTGCTGAGCCTGGGACAAATCGAAAAGACCGGGGCCTCCGATCGCGTCATTGAGGCCAGCCAGCCGGGCGTATACGACGGCTTTATCTTCCAGAAGAACCTCTTGGCGGGCGCCATCCTGCTGGGCGATTCCTCCATCGGCGCCGCCTTGAAAAAAGCCATCGAAGAAAAAACAGACCTCGGAGGTCTTTTGCAGTCCAATCCCACCGCCGCCGATGTGCGGAAACATTTCCAATGACCCTAATTGGAAATGCCCGTATGGCCGGAGTTGGCCTGTCCATTTGATGCTCCATCGGGTACACTATTGCGCACTATGAAACGAACATGGGTCTGTTTGAGTTTGTTGACGCTGGTTTTCGCCTCCGCCGCGCAGTCTGAGGAAAAGACGCCCCCGCCCGGAATCGCTTGCCTGGGCCAGGTGGTGCCAGGGGAGCGGGTGATCCGGATCTCCGCGCCCGAGGCGTCTGTCGTCAAGGAACTCAAGGTCAGGCGCGGGGAGATTGTGCAGGCCCGCGCCATTCTGGCCGTTCTGCGCGATTATGACACGGCCCAAGCCGCCTTGAAGAAGGCTGAAGCCAGCGTGGCTTTGGCACGCGCCCGTCTGGACAAGGTCAAAGCCGGGGAACGCGAAGAGACGGTTGGAGCCCAGGAAGCGCTGATCAAGGCCCGGCAGGCCGAGGTGGATTTTCTTCTCGCCACGAAAAACCGCCATCAGCAACTCCATGAGGAGAAGTTGGTTTCCAGCGACCAGTTTGAAGAAATCAGCCAGCGCCTGGCCGTGGCTGAGGCCGAGCTGAAAAAAGAGCAGAGCGTGCGCGACAGCTACCTGAGTGGCCGCAAGGAGGATATCGCCATCGAGGAGCTGAATCTGGCGGTGGCTCAGGCGGAGCACGCCGAGGCGGCCGCCTCGCTGGAGAACCAGCTTGTCCGGGCGCCGTTCGCAGGCGAGATTCTGGATATTCACACGTATGCCGGGGAGCGCATGGGCGAGAATGGCCTGGCCGATCTGGGCGACACCAGCCGCATGATGGTCCGCGCGGAGGTCTATGAAACCGACATTGCCCGAGTCCAGTTGGGCAGTCGCGCCACAATCCGGATCATGATGAAGAAGGAGCCCCTCAACGGCCAGGTGGTGGAAATCGAGCGGCAGATTTCCTCCGGACGCATCTATGCCCTGGATTCGACCGATTATACCGACCGCCGGATTGTCTTGGTGCGCATCCAGCCAGACAACCCTCAACAGCTTGCGCCCTATAGCCATGCGCACGCCACGGTGATGATCTCCGCGCCATGAAACTTTTTGCACGCATCGCCATGAGCTTGGCGCCTTGCGGTATTCCGCTGGCGTGGCGGCAACTCTCGGGCGACCGAAAACGCCTGGCGGCCGCGCTGGCCGGCGTGTCGTTCGGGGTGATGCTGATGCTGTTCCAGCTGGGCATCTTCAAGGCGTTCATGGAGATGGTGATTCGTCCCATCCGGGCGATGAAGGGCGAACTGCTGATCATCAGCCGCAATTACGAATATGTCTACTCCGCCCAGCGTTTTCCAGAACGCCGAATTTACCAGGCGCTGGCCGATGAGGCGGTGGACGAGGTCTTTCCGGTCATGCTGGCGTTTCTGAACTGGCGCAACCCCGTCACCGGCATCAGCCGCGAGCTGGTGATGTTTGGCATCCATCCTGGGAAAAATCCTTTTACTCTTCCCGAAATTATCGCGCAACAACAGGTTTGCGCCAATCCAGAGGGCCTTCTGTTTGATGAGCAATCGAGCGACGATTACGGGCCCGTGGCCGAGTGGTTCCGGGAGAAAGGCGCCTGGCATGGCGAAATCAATGAGCACCGCGTGCAGGTACAGGGGCTGTTTGCCATGGGCGAAACCCTGGCCTCATCCGGCCATGTCGTGGCCGGCCTGGAAACCTTTCTGCGGGTGTCCGAGCTTCCCCAGCATCAGTGCAATCTGGGGGTGGTCAAGCTCAAGCCCCGGGCCAGCCCCGAGGCGGTGGCCGCCCGCCTGGCGGAACTCCTGCCGCCCGATGTGGAGGTGGTGACGCGCAGTGAGCTGGAGCGGCGCGAGCAGGCCTACTGGACGGAGCGCACCCCCGTGGGATTTATCACCGTGGCCGGGATGCTGATTGCCATGGTCGTGGGCTCGGTCATTGTGTATCAGATCCTTTACACCGATATTAACGACCACCTGCGCGAATACGCCACGCTCAAGGCCATGGGCTTGCGCGACTTGTTTTTCATGGGCCTGGTCGTCCAGGAGGCGGTCATCCTGCTGTTGATTGGCTTCGTCCCCGGCCTGGCCATCACCGCCGCGCTGTTTCACGTGGCGGAGAGCAGTGCGGGGATGCCGACCCGCCTGACGTGGGCGGGCACGGCCACGGTCTTTGGGCTGGCGGCCTTCATGTGCGTGGCCTCGGGCCTGCTGGCTACGCGCCGCCTGCGCTTGGCGGATCCGGCGGATATTTTCAATTAGGCGCCATGCAAACCACACCCCTCATCACCATCAAAGGTTTATCCCACGCCTTCGGCGAAGGCGCCGCGCGGCGCGAGGTGTTGCGGGATATCCGCCTGGACTTCTATCCCGGCGAGATCGTGATCATCATGGGGCCTTCCGGCGCGGGAAAAACCACCCTGCTGACACTGGCCGGCGCCCTGCGCTCGGTGCAGTCCGGCCAGGTTGCGGTGGGGGCGGTCGAACTCAACGGCGCCGGACGGAGGGAACGGCTTCGCGTGCGCCAGCAGATCGGTTTTATTTTTCAGGCGCACAACCTGTTGCCGGCGCTGACGGCCCTCGAAAACGTGCAGATGGGTCTCGCGCACGATCCCAGCCTCTGCGGGAAGGACGCGCGCGAGAGGGCGCTGGCCCTCCTGGCGAAGGTCGGGCTTTCCTCTCATGCGGACAAGCATCCCGCGCAGTTGTCCGGCGGCCAGCGGCAGAGGGTGGCCATCGCCCGCGCCCTGGTCCGCCACCCCTCCATCATCATGGCCGATGAGCCGACCGCGGCGTTGGACAAGCAGTCTGGGCGGGAAGTGGTGGACCTGCTTCAGGAGCTTGCGCGCTCCATTCCCTGCGCCATCCTCATGGTCACGCACGACAACCGCATCCTGGACATTGCCGACCGCATCCTTACGCTGGAGGATGGCGTCATGGAGGAAAACCACCGCGGCCTGGAGCGCCTGGCCGGCACCCTCGCCGGCTTGTTGCGCCTCGTGGCGCAGGTTCCCTCCGGCTTGGGGGAAAACGCCAGCCCGGAGGCCCTTCATGCCCTGCCAGAATGGCATCAGCAGTTCCAGGCCCAGCACGCCGAGGCGCATCAGGCGGCCACGGCCTTCATGGCGAGGCACCTCAATGCCCGGATGGCCCAACAGGCCGCGGCCCTGCTGGAGCTGTCCGAAGCCGTCCGCTCCATCGAAGAGGGGCTTATGGAGTTTGGCGAACGGCTGAGCCGCAGGCCCCCGGACGTCAGCGCCGTCCTGTGTGATGCCTTCCTGCAAAGCGTGGATGCTCTTGTCATCACCGCGGCGGAAGCCATGACGAGCCGCGCTCCAGAAGACCTGGAGCGCCTGCTCAAACTTACCGGCGACCGCAGTTCCATGATTGAAACCCTGCGCAACCGCTATTTTGACGACAGCCACAACCTGCCGCACGACAGCCGCAATTACCTGTTTGATCTCGCCAGCCTCTTTGCCCGGCTGGTTCACTCCCTGCATCAACTGGCTGAATGCATCAGTGCCCGGCAGGAGGATGTGGAACCCGGACCCCGCCCGCCATAAGACTTTGGAGGGAAAAAGGGAGGAAGGGTGCCCTCGAACAGGCCGGCCGGGAGTGGGCGGCGAGCCGATGAGCGAATCCCGTCTTATGGTTAATGCCGTGCGTTCAGCGCGGCAAGGTGCGGGCTTTTTCGCGGAGGGTTTTGAGGCGCTCGACGGCGGCGCGGAGGGTGTCTGGTTTTTTGGCGAAGTGGAAGCGGATGAGATGCCGCACGGGTTCGCGGAAGAAGCTGGAGCCGGGGACGGCGGCGACTCCGACCTCGCGGGCCATCCATTCGCAGAAGGTGGTATCGTCCTTTGCTCCGAATTCAGAGATGTCCACCATGACGTAATACGCGCCTTGCGGGCGGGTGTAGGACAGCCCCGCTCCGTCCAGCCCGGCCAGGAAAACATCGCGCATTTCCGTGTATTCGCGGCGGAGCTCGTCGTAATAGCGGTCGGGGAATTTCAAAGCGGTGACGGCGGCCTCCTGCAAGGGGGCGGCGGCGCCAACGGTCAGGAAGTCGTGGATTTTCCGCGCGCCGTCAATGATGGCGGGTGGCGCGGCGACATATCCCAGCCGCCAGCCGGTGATGGAGTAGGTCTTGGAGAGCGAACTGCAGGAAAGGGTGCGCTCGAACATGCCGGGCAGGGCGGCCAGGTAGAGGTGCCGGTGCGGTTCATAGACGATGTGCTCATACACTTCGTCGGTGATGACAAAGGTGTCGAATTCGATGGCCAGGGGGGCGATCAGCTCCAGCTCCTCCCGGGTGAAGACCTTGCCGGTGGGGTTGGAGGGATTGCACAGAATCAGGGCCTTGGGCTTTTGCTCGAAGGCGCGGCGAAGTTCGGCGGGGTCAAAGGAGAAATCGGGCGGATGCAGGGGGACGTAGATGGGCTCCGCGCCGGAGAGAATGGTGTCGGCCACGTAGTTCTCGTAGAAGGGGGAAAAGATGATGACGCGGTCGCCGGGATTGCAGGCGGTCATCATGGCCGCCATCATCGCCTCGGTGCTTCCGCAGGTGACGACGAGGTTCCGGTCCGGATCCATGGGCAGGCCCATGAATCGGGTGAGCTTGGCGGCGAGCGCCTGGCGAAAGTTGGGCGCGCCCCAGGTGATGGCGTACTGATGAGGCCCCTTTTGCGCGCCGTACTCCAAGGCATCGGTCAAGGCTCGCGGAGGATCGAAGTCCGGAAAGCCCTGGGAGAGATTGATGGCCCCATATTCATTGGCGACGCGGGTCATGCGGCGGATGACGGATTCGCTGAAGCGTCCGACGCGCTGGCTGGTGATGGGCATGGTGTGGGCTCCTGCGGCTTTAACCGGGCTGGGTTAGGGATGGGTCTCCCTCTGAGCGGGATCCCTCGGCAATCAGAATATCGCCGGGCATCACGCGTGCGGTGGAGTGGGGGTCAAAGAGGGTCCGTGCATTTGGGCGCTTGATGGCCAGCACCATGCATCCGGTGACCTGCCGGACGTGCGCCTCTCCAAGGGTCTTGTTGGCGAAGGGGCTGTCGGCGGTGACTTCAAACTGTCGAACCTCCAACTGCATATCATCTTCGCGGGTCATTAAGTCAATGAAATCCACGATGGAAGGATGGGTGAGCAGTTGGAAGATATGACTGGCACCGGTGGAATACGGCGAAACAACCTGATTGGCGCCCGCTCGCGTGAACTTGGCTTCGGTGCCTGGATTCTCCGCGCGGACGATGATCTTCACATCCTTGTTCAGGCCGCGCGCGGTCAGCGTCAGCAGGAGATTATCGGCATCCGTGGAAAGGGCGGCGACCAGCGCGTCCGCGCGCTGGATGCCGGCCTTTTCCAGCACATCATCCTCGGTGGCGTTGCCGAGCAGGACGGGGATGCCCTTGGCGGTGAGTTGTTCATGAATGTCCGGCGAGGTGTCCAGCACGACAAAATCACGGTTGGTGGTGGCGAGGTGGCCGACAATCAGCCGGCCCATGCGGCCATGTCCGCAGATGATGATGTGATGCTCAAGTTTGTTGATTTCTTTTTGCATGCTGAATCTCCCGGTGAATAAATGGATTTGTTTTTGCACAATGCCTTCCAGCAGGGTTGAAGCGGAGAAAGCGACGGTGCCGACGCCAAAGAAGATCAGCAGGATGGTGAAGATTTCGCCTGTCCGGGAAAGTTCGCCCACCTCATTAAAGCCCACGGTGGTGATGGTGATGGTGGTCATGTACAGGCACTCAAGCCAGCCCCAGTCCTCGATGAATCGGTAGCCCATCGTGCCGGTCAGCACTACCAGCAGGACAAGCGCCAGGCAGGTTTTCAGCTTGAGCCTGGACAGGGATTCCCGCGTGTGGAGTTTGCGTTTTTTCATTTATAGCCCGCCGGAGATCCACCGAAAATAGGCGTCCCACCAGGTTGTGCCCCAGAGAATCCAGACGAGGGCGGCGAGGGCGATATAGGGCCCATACGGGATGCGGCTTTGCCATTCCTTGCGCGCGGAGAGGATCAGGCCGACGCCCACGAGGGAGCCCGCGAAGGAGGAGAAGAGGATGGTGAACAGCACGGCCTTCCACCCCAGGAACGCGCCGATGGCGCCGAGCAGTTTGACGTCGCCAAAGCCCATCGCGTCTTTCTTGAAGACCAGCTTGCCGACAAAGGCGACGGTCCAGAGAGTGCCAAACCCGAGAGCCAGGCCAATGCCGGATTGGATCAGAGATTCCAGCACGGTGCGCGCGCCATGCAGGGAGGGGGCGAGGGCGCTGAGGAGCAGGCCTGCGATCATGCCGCCAATCGTGACGCGGTCGGGGAGGATCATGTGCTCGAAGTCCACGAAGGTGCCCAGGATCAGGCCGGAGACCATGAGCCAGTAAATCGGGGTGCTGGCGGTGGCGCCATATTTCAGCCAGACGAGCAGGAACAACGCCGCCGTCAGCAGTTCAACCAGGAAATAACGGGGCGTGATCCATTGACGGCAGTTGCGGCACCGGGCATTGAGGACGAGGTAGCTCAGGAGGGGGATGTTGTCGTACCAAGCGATCATCTTGCCGCAGTTGGGGCAGTGTGAGCGGGGCTTGACCACCGATTCCTCGCGGGGAATGCGGTAGATGCAGACATTCAGGAAGCTTCCGATGCAGGCACCGAACCAGAACGCCAGCACCGAGAGATACACGCCGAGGATGGGGGGCATATCCATTAGGGGGATCCTTTTTTGTAGACTTCATTTTCCAGGGCCGCGCGCATGACGTCTCTGGGCGGCATTTGACCGGTCCAAATTTCAAAGGCGCGCGCGCCTTGGTGCAGGAGCATGCCGAGTCCATTGGCGGCTTGCGCTCCGCCGTGCAGGGCGGCCTTCATGAAAGGGGTTTGCGGGAACATATAAATCAAATCGAAGGCCAGCTGGCCGGGGCGGAAGGCCTCGGCGGGCAGGGGGGAGGCCTCGTCTGGCTTCATGCCCACCGGGGTGGCCTGGACCACCAGGTCCGCAGCCTTGGCGGCGGAGAGTTGCGCCTCGGGCGTCAGGGCCAGGTCCACCGTGCCTTGAAATCCCTGCTCCTTCAACTCGGCGGCGAGCCGGCGGCACCGCTCTTGGGCCACATCAGCCAGCACGATGGATTTCATCCCGGTGCCCGCTGAGGCCAGCGCCACGGCGCGCCCGGCACCGCCGGTGCCGAGGACGAACACGGAGGCCCCGGCCACGGTTCGGCCAAAGGCTTCTTCGACGGCCTGCAAGAACCCCGCTCCATCCGTGTTGTGGCCGGTGAGGCCCTCCGGGCCGAACTGCACGGTGTTGACGGCGCCCATCAACCGGGCGGAGGCGTCCAGCCTCGCGAGCCCGCGAAACGCCACCTCCTTGAGAGGGACCGTTAAATTCACGCCGCCAAAGCCCATCTTTTGCAGGGCGGGCAACACCTCCATCAAATGGTCCGGATGGACGTCAAACGCCAGGTAAATGGCATCCCAGCCCAGCTGTTGGAGGGCCGCGTTATGCATAACGGGCGAGAGCGTATGCCCAATGGGATGCCCCAGAACCGCAAACTTTTTGGTGTTTCCGCTGATTTTCATTTTTTTCCAACCCTTGGAAACTTTTT
>CAZFSE010000023.1:0-22491 GCA_964521805.1 uncultured Verrucomicrobiota bacterium | reverse complement strand
TTGGAAACTTTTTGCGGGGGCGTTCGCCTTCCCACCACCTTGCGGGGTGGGTCATCCCAAGGGTTTTCAGCGGGGTTCTTGGTCATGACCGGCTCGCTCTCATTACGGCTGTCTTCCCTGCTTGCCACGGGCGGGGCGTTTGCCGGGCTTGGCCTTTTTCGTGGCGGCGGAGGCGAACAGGTGGCTGTTGAGCGCGTTGATGTAGGCCTTGGCGCTGGCTTGAACAATGTCGGTGCTGGCGCCTTTGGCGGAGACCAGTTCGTTGCCGAAGGCCACCTGGACGGTGACCTCGCCGACGGCGTCTTCGCCCTGGGTGATGGCCTGGATGGCGTAATCCTTCAGGACCCCGGGGATGCCGGTGATGCGGTCGATGGTCTTGAAGGTGGCGTCCACCGGGCCGTCCCCGCAGGCGCTGTCCTGGGAGACCTGGTTGTCCTTCTTCAGGCGCACGGTGGCCGTCGGGACGGTGCTGGTGCCCGTGGAGACGTGCAGGTATTCCAGGGTGTGGATCTGCGGAATGTCCGAGATCTGCTCGCGCATGATGGAGACCAGGTCGTCGTCATAAATGACCTTTTTCTTATCCGCCAGGACAATGAATTCCTGGTAGGCGCGGTCCAGCTCCTCCGGGCTCAGATGGAAGCCCATCCGGGCCAGGTGGCTGGAGAAGCCATGCCGTCCGGAGTGCTTGCCCAGCACCAGCTCGGAGCCGGAGATGCCGACATCCTCAGGGCGCATGATCTCATAGGTGCTCCGCTCCTTCAGCATGCCGTCCTGATGGATGCCCGATTCGTGCGCGAAGGCGTTGGCCCCGACGATGGCCTTGTTGCGCTGGACCACCATGCCGGTCAGCTGGCTGACCAGCCGGCTGGCCCGGTAAATCTCGCGCGTGTTGACGCCCGTCCACAGTCCGCCGTAGGCATCGGCGCGGGTGCGCAGGCCCATGACGAACTCCTCCAGTGAGCAGTTGCCGGCGCGTTCGCCCAGGCCGTTGATGGTGCATTCGACCCCGCGCGCGCCATTGCGCACGGCGGCCAGGGAGTTGGCCACGGCCAGCCCCAGGTCGTTATGGCAATGCACATGGATCACCGCCTGTTCGATGTTGCGCACATGCTCGTTCAGGTAGGCGATCAGCTGGCCGAACTCGATGGGCACGGCGTACCCGACGGTGTCGGGGATGTTGACCGTCGTCGCTCCGGCGTCAATGACCGCCTGCACCACCTCGGCCAGGAACTCCGGCTCCGTCCGGGAGGCGTCCTCCGGGCTGAATTCGACATCGCCGCAGAAGCGCCGGGCATATTTCACGCCGGCGACTGCCTGCTTGACGATCTCGTCCTTCGCCTTCTTCAGCTTGAACTGCCGGTGAATCGCGGAGGTGGCCAGAAAGACGTGGATGCGCCCGCGCTTTCCGGCCGGGGCGATGGCCTCGGCGCACCGCTCGATGTCCTTGTTGATGCACCGGGCCAGGCCGGCGATCCGGGGCTTCTTGATCTGCGTAGCCACGGCGCGCACCGCCTCGAAATCGCCGGGCGATGCGATGGGGAACCCCGCTTCGATGATGTCCACATTCAGGCGCTCCAGTTGCCGCGCCACTTCCAGCTTTTCGCGCAGGCCCATGCTGGCGCCGGGACATTGTTCGCCGTCCCTCAGCGTGGTGTCAAAGATAACGACCTGTTTGTTTGGATCCTGTTTCGCTGTCATGTTCATATTCCTTCTTCCTGCTATTTGCGCAGGGTAAACTGCTTTATGTTTCAATACCAATGAAAAAACCCGCCGATTCATGCGGCGGGCTTTGGAATCCAGGCGAACTGGATGAGGGCTAGATGCAACACCCGCGACCCACCGCCGCGCGGGTGTTGCCGCTAAGGGAGAGCAGGCTCGCGCTCGGCTGGAATCCAGCCGGAGCCACGTCGAAAAAATGTGTACAAACGGTCGTCATGTTGCGGACAGAATACGGCGGCCTGCTATTTTTGTCAATTTTTCCCTTGCAGTTCACGGAGCCGAAGTCCATATTCCCGGTCTTTTCATTCCCCAAAGGATTCAACGAGTGGAGTAGTGTTATGGCTAGAGAGTTCCCAATATCAAAAATACGCAATATCGGCATCATGGCGCACATTGACGCGGGCAAGACGACCTGCAGTGAGCGCATTCTTTTCTATGCGGGCAAGACCCATAAGCTGAGCGAGGTGCATGACGGCGCGGCTGTCCTGGACTGGATGCCGCAGGAGCGCGAGCGCGGCATCACCATCACCTCGGCGGCAACGTCGCTGACCTGGAAGGGGCATCAGCTTTCGCTCATCGACACCCCGGGGCACGTGGACTTTACCGTGGAGGTGGAGCGCAGTCTGCGCGTGCTGGACGGGGCGGTCGCCCTGTTCTGCGCGGTGGGTGGTGTTCAGCCCCAATCCGAAAAGGTGTGGCATCAGAGCGAGAAGTACAATGTGCCCAAGGTGGCCTTCATCAATAAGATGGACCGCACCGGCGCCGACTTCTATGGCGTGCTGACCGAAATCCAGGAAGAGCTGGGCGCCAATGCCGTGCCGGTCGTCATTCCCATTGGCCAGGAGGAAAACTTCAAGGGCCTGGTGGATTTGCTGACGATGAAGGCGATCTTCTACGATGAAGAGTCCCAGGGGCAGGATTTTAATGAAGTGGAAATTCCGGCCGAACTGCTGGGGGAGGCCCAGAAATGGAGGGCCAACCTGGTGGAGAAGTGCGCCGAGCAGGATGACTCTCTGCTGGAGAAATTCCTGGAGACGGGCGACCTGTCGGAGGAGGAAATTCAGACCATTCTTCGCAAGGCGACGATTGCCCGGCGCGTGGTGCCGATTTACTGCGGATCTGCCTTCAAGAACAAGGGCGTTCAGCGCCTGCTGGACGGGGTGGTCCGCTGTCTGCCGGCCCCGAACGAGATCCCGCCCATCATCTGCGCCAAGGAGCCTGAAGAGAATACGCGCGAGCCGTCCGATGACTCTCACTTTTCAGCCCTGGCCTTCAAGATCATGTCGGACAAGCACAGCGGCAAGCTGACGTACATCCGGGTCTATTCGGGCACGCTGAAGACCGGCCAGAGCGTCTACAACAGCACGCAGGACAAGATGCAACGAGTCGGGCGCATCCTGCGGATGCATGCCAACCGGCAGGAGCAATTGGATGCGGCCTATACGGGCGACATTGTCGCCATTGTCGGGCTGGCCAACACCCGCACCGGCGACACCATCTGCTCGGAAGACCATCCCATTCACCTCGAGGCCATTGAGTTCCCGGCCCCCGTGGTGTCCATCAGCATTGCACCCGCCACCCAGGCGGAAAATGAGAAGTTGGGCGAGGCGTTGCATCGCCTGGCCGATGAGGATCCCACCTTCACGGTGCATTTTGATCCGGAAACCACCGAGACGATTATCTCCGGCATGGGCGAATTGCATTTGGAAATCATCGTGGACCGTCTCAAGCGCGAGTTTGGCGTGGTGGCCAACGTTGGGCGGCCTGAAGTGGCCTATCGTGAGACGGGCACCCAGGCCATGGATGGGGTGTACAAGCACGTCAAGCAGAGCGGTGGCCGTGGCCAGTACGCGCATATTTGCCTCAAGCTGGAGCCGCTGGATCCCGGCGGAGGCTTTGAATTCGTCAATGACGTCGTGGGCGGACGCATCCCCGCGAATTTCATTCCTGCCGTGGAGAAAGGTGTCATCAAGGCCATGCTATCCGGCCCGTATGCGGGGTATCCCGTGGTGGACATGAAGGTGACCTTGTACGATGGGTCGTATCACGATGTGGATTCCAGCGATTTCGCCTTCCAAGAGGCGGGCCGGGCGGGCTTCAAGGAGCTGTTCCAGAAGAGCCATCCCGAACTGCTGGAGCCGGTGATGTCGGTGGAGGTGGTGACGCCCGAGGAATTCATGGGGTCGGCTTCCGGCTCCATCTGCCAGCGCCGTGGCCGCATCGAGACCATGGAGAGCAAGGGCGGACTCAAGCTGATTACCGGCATGGTGCCGCTCTCTGAAATGTTTGGCTACGCCAATTCCCTGCGGTCCATGAGCCAGGGCCGGGCATCATTCACCATGCATTTTGAGCGGTATGAGGCCGTGCCCTTCTTCCTGACCGAGCAGATCATCAAGAAGCGCCGCGAAGAAAACAAGATTCGCTAAGCGAACAGATTCCCAAACGCCCCGATGAAAATCGGGGCGTTTTTTTTGGCGTTTGAGGCCGGGCGGATGTAGTTGGCGCGGGAGAAGGGGCCTGGAAACAGGCTCACAACACATGCTTTTCGCAGGTCTTGCGAAAGTGGTAGCCATAAATGGTGAGGATGATGGCATCGGGGATGAGCCGGGGGCATCGGAATTGCGCCCATAGAAGGAGTTTCCAGTATTGGAAACGCTCTTTGCCAACGATGCCAAGCCGGTAGAAGGACCGGAACAGCGCCAGGAGGAGCGAAAGCTTGAAGGTCCCCCGCATCTTCGGTGGTTTGTACTCGCGGAGGAAGGTGCGGATTCGTTTGTAGTAGTGTTCCGGGGCATAAATATGCTCGAGGATGTGCTTGTAGCCTTCCCGGAGGGTCTCCAGCTTCATGGCTGTGATGATGTTTGTGGTTCCGTCCACATTGTCGCCGGACGATTCCCCGCAAAGCCGCCCCTCTTTCCGCATGCGTTCATACAGGCGAGTTCCGGGAGGCGCCTGAAGCAGTCCGACCATGGCGGTTACGATGCCGCTCTTCTGGATGAAATCAATCTGCCGCTGGAAGATGGAGGGCTGGTCATGATCGAATCCGACGATGAACCCGCCCTGGACCTGGAGCCCTGCCCGCTGGATGGTCTTCACATCTTCCACCAGATTCCGATTTCTGTTTTGCATCTTACTGCATTCGGCCAGGCAAACTTCGTCCGGGGTTTCGATGCCGATGAAGACCTTGCTGAAGCCGGCTTCAACCATCAGGTCCATCAAGGGCTTGTCCTGTGCCAGGTTGATGGAGGCCTCGGTAAAGAACAGGAAGCCTCTCTTGTTCTTCCTCCATTGAATCAGCGCCGGCAGAAGATCCATTTTCAAGATCTGTTTGTTCCCAATGAAGTTGTCATCCACAAAGAAGGTGTCGCCGCGCCAGCCCTGCTCATACAGGCTGTCGAGTTCCGCCAGGATTTGTTGGGTGGTCTTGGTGCGGACGCCATGGCCGAACAGGGTGGTGACATTGCAGAAATCGCAATTGAACGGGCACCCTCGGGAGAACTGGATGCTCAAACTGGCGTATCGTTTCATGTCCAGCAGGCCCCATTGTGGAACGGGGGTCTGGCGCAGATCGGCAAACTGGCGGGTGGTGTACAGCCTCTGGGGACAGTCCTGTTCCAGATCCTTGAGGAAGGGGGGCAGAGTGAGTTCCGCCTCATTCAGGATGAAATGATCCACCGTGGCCATTTGCTCCTGATCGCTTTGAAATAATGGCCCCCCGGCCACCACCCGCAACCCTTCCTCCCGGCATTGCTGGGCAAGGCGGTGCGCTGAATCGCGCTGGACGCCCATGGCGCTGATGAACGCCATGTCCGCCCACTCCAGGTCTTTTTCCGTGAGGTGCCGCACGTTGGTGTCCACGAGGCGTTGGGGCCACTCTTTCGGTAGCATGGAGGCGACCGTCAGCAGGCCCAGCGGTGGCAAAGCCGTCTTCTTGCCCACAAACTCCAAGGCGCGCTTGAAGCTCCAGAAGGTGTCCGGAAACTCAGGATATATCAGAAGGACATTCATGCGTCCTGCCCCCTCCGCCAGCAGACGCCTGCTACTTCTGCATGCTCTCGCCGGCTTTCTCCAGGGCTTCCCCCGTCTTTTCGACCGCTTTTTGAGCGGCTTCTTTCGTGGCTTCTGCCGCCTTTTTTGCGGTTTCGGCGGCTTTCTCAGTTGCGGCATTGGCCGTTTCCACGGTCTTCTCCGCGGCCCGGTCCATCGCCGCTCCGGTTCTTTCACCAACCCCCGGCAGTTGGTTGGTCTCAGACTTCTCCGCACAACCGGTCATGGTTACCAGTCCCGCCACCGCCGCCAAGCCCAGCATCTTTGATACATAGTTCTTCATCTTCTTTTCTCCATTGATTCGTTTCTGTGTTCTGCCTCTGACCCTCACGCTACTCGATCTGAACTTTCTATGCCATGGGGTAAAACCCTACCGGGAAACCTGAAACCTGAAACCTGAGACCTGAAACCTGAGACCTGGCGTGAATGCGGCTGGAGATCCCTCGACCAAGCTTGGGATGACGACGGGGCAAGGCAAGGAGGAAGAATGCCGCGTATTCGCCGGTAGGGTTACACCCCATGGAGAAACGAACCTCCAGCTCCTATATTAGCTTCATGAAGAGAATGAACACCCCCCTAACCAAAGGCATCTGGACATGAAGAACATCATCGCACACCCCCAGCTGACCAAACAGGCCGCGAAATCAAGCCTCATGAGCCTTGTCCTGGCGCTGGCCATGCTCGTCCCGAACCTGCTGTTCGCGGCGGGTCCGGCGCCCATCGATCTCAAATCGTGCAATGCGTTCGCGATCTTGGCCTATTCCACGATCACCAGCGTCGGGGGAGGCAACGTTGACGGCGATGTTGGATTGTTTCCGGCGGGTTCAATCTCGGGCTTCCCCCCGGCCACCATCAACGGGACGTTCTATAACGGAGGTCCGATTGCCGCCCAGGCCCAATCCGACTTGAACGATGCGATCATCGCCGCCAGCCCGGCGGTGCTTCCCGGAGGCACGGATGTGGGCGCCGAACTGGGTGGGCAAACCCTGGCCGCCGGTGTCTATACATCCCCGTCAGGCGCGTATGGCATCACCTCGCTGGACCTCACGCTCAGCGGCGGGCCGGAGGATGTCTGGGTGTTCCAGATGGCGAGCACGCTCACCGTGGGCGCTGGACGCCAGGTCCTTCTGGCGGGTGGCGCGCAGGCCCGAAACGTTTTCTGGCAAGTGGGTTCTTCCGTGACGCTGGACACTTCCTCCAGCTTCAAAGGGACCATCCTGGCGTATGCCTCCATCACGATGAATGCCAGCTCAACGCTGGAAGGCAGGGCGCTGGCGCAAATTGGCGCGGTGACCTTCAACGGCACGGGCGGTAGTTTGCCGGTGCCCCTGGCTCCGCTGTTTACCCAGATTACCAAGACCGATAACGGCTCCGAGATCGTGGTCCTCACCTCCACGCCGTATTATCCCCTGACCCTGGAAAGCTGTCCGGACCTGATGCTCGCGAACTGGGCGCCTCTCGCCACGGAAACCCCCGTCGTCAGTCTCCATGCCTTTACCAATGACGCCGCCCTGCCGGCCGCCACACAGCTTTTCTACAGGGCCTTTGTCACCCCATATCCTGACAGCCCCTAAAGGCCGAGCCCGCGCAGGACAAACCCGGCCGTTTAGGCCGGGTTTTTCGGCATCAGGTTGCGCAAATTAGACAACAAGGTTTTCTTCAGAAACGGTTTGTGCATGAAACCCGCAAACCCCTTGCCGGAAAACTGGAGGGCCAGCCCCTGCTCGTTGTATCCGCTGGACAAAAGCACGCGGACATCCGGGCGGATGTTTTGAAGCTGTCGGAAGGTCTCTTCCCCATTCATGACCGGCATGGTCAGATCCAGCACCACGCCGGCGATCTCGCCGCTGTGGGCCTTGAAGATTTCCACGGCCCGGTCTCCATCCTCCGCCAACAGCACGTCAAAACCGGCGGACTCGATCATTCGCGCCGTCATCGTTCGCACGCCCGCATCGTCATCAACAAGAAGAATGGTCCCATGCCCCCGCCAGTTCTCTGCCGCATCCGCGTTCGTGGGGAGGATGGCCGCGGGCTTGTCCACCGCCGGGAGCAGGACCCGGAGCATGGAGCCCTTCCCGGGCTCGCTGATCACCTTGATCGCGCCCCGGTGGCCTTGGACGATTCCCATCGCGGCGGCCAATCCAAGCCCGCGCCCCGTGAACTTCGTTGTGAAGAATGGATCAAACATGCGCCGGCTTGTTTCAGCGCTCATCCCGCATCCGGTATCCGAAACCTCGAGATAGACATACCGGCCTTCGGGCAGGTGCTCGCCCAGCAACGTATCCAGCAGGTATTTCCGATTGCAGATCAGCGAGCCGGTCCTGACCGAGATCACGCCCGGTGCGCACTCAATCGCCTCGGAAGCATTGATCACGAGGTTCATCACCAGTTGCTGAAGCTGGGCCGAATCGGCCATGACCGATGGCGGGCTGGGCGCCATGATGTATTGCACCATGGCTCTTTTGGACACCGAAAGCTCCAGCAGGGAGGTCATGTCGGACACGATCGAGGAAAGATTCACGGATTGGACCAGGACGCGCCCCTTGCCTGCATAGGCCAGCAGTTGACTGCACAGGCCGGCGGCCCGCTGTCCCGCCTTCTCGATCGCCTGGATGTTTTCGAGCGCGTGCGCGTCCGCGGGCAGATCCGCTTTTGCCAGTTCCGCGTGCCCCAGGATGGCGCAGAGCAGGTTGTTGAAGTCGTGCGCGATGCCGCCCGCCAGTACGCCGAGACTTTCCAGCTTCTGGGTTTCCCGTATCTGCCGCTGGAATTTTTCCCGCTCTTCTTCCGTCCGCCTGCGCTCGCTGATGTCACGAATATTGCACTGGATGACCTTTCCCTCGCCGGCCAGATAGACGTTGCTGACAAACTCCACGGCGATTTCGCCTCCCGTCCTGGTCTTGAGGGGCAGGTTGGCATACTGAACGTATCCATGGGCCTGCAGTTCGAGAAACGCGGCTCTGGAGGCCTCGATGTCCTTAAAAAGACCGATCTCCCAGAGCTGTTTGCCGATCATCTCTTCCCGCTTGAAATCCAGCAACTCCAGGAGAAAGGGGTTGACGTCATCGATCTCCCCGGTCTCCCCGTTCAGAATCAAAATTCCATCCTTGGCGGCCTCGAAGAGGCGGCGGTAGCGCACCTCCGATGCACGAAGGAGTGTCTCGGTTTTCGTCTGGCGCTCTTCGTTATCAAGAATGGCGTCCCGGGTGATCGCTGACATGTTCCACGATTCCTCTCGCTGTTCCTCCGCCTAGGCCCAGGCCGATGCGGTGATGTGCGAGTCTTTCGTCCCTTTGCATGAAGAGTGAATGCGGCCTGCGTCTATGCGCAGAATTTCATAGCGAAGAAGCGGGCAGGAGCCGGAGCGGGCCTCCTTCAGGTGGCGAATCAGAAAGGTTCCCTTGTCGCTGGAGGTCATCACGGTTTCCATGACATCGCCCTTCCAGTGAACCACCGTCCTGGCTGGAACGAGGGTGGCATGCCGCAGATGCAAGCCCGCTTCCATGGCCCCGTTTTGTGCCCCGCAAGAGCTTGTTTTTTGGGCGCTGTTTCGCTTGGTCCTGACGTTGTTTTTTTGTCTCATGGCAATCTCCCCACGAATTGGTTGCTACACGTTTCCCTCGTTAAATAGAGTAGTCAAAAGCGGCCATTTTTCTCTATGGGGTAAAACCCTACCGGGGCGTGTCTCTGGCGGATTTCCGCCTATTCCATCGCGGCCGCCTCCAGGAGTCCTCGTGGCTGAAATAGGCCCCGAGCAGGAGTTTTCACGGCCCGCGTGCACTCCGGGCGCAGGACCTGTTATGATCGTTGCATGGAGAGGGTGTTCATTTCTTGAGGGGAGCCGGCTGGTTGAGAATGGTGACGGTGTTTTGCATGCGTTGCATCTCCGCGAGCGAGAGCAGGAAGGCGAGCGTGGATTCCGCGCCCTGATTGCCATTGACCCGGTCCACGTGCAGGGCGTCCCGGCATCCGCCGGTGCTGGGGGAATACAGCTCCAGCCCCAGGTCGTTCCATCCCAGGAACCAGTCAAAGGCGCGCTGGGCCTGATCGAACCACCACGGGTCAAAGGTAACCCGGTAGGCGGCCAGGCTGGCCGAGACCATGGCATGCGCCTCGATGGGTTGCTGGTCAAAAAGGGCGCGTTCGCCGCCCCGCCGGTAAAACCCGTTGCTCCCGATCGGCCGCAGGTGGCCGTTCTCGGAGGTTTGCACCTCCGCGAGCCAGCGCAACGCCGCCAGCCCGCGCTCCAGCACGTCCGGCTGTCCGGTGGCGCGCCCGCTGAGGATCAGGGCGTGCGCCAGCCGGGCGTTGTCGTACGTCAGCTCCTCCTCAAACCAGGGCCAGTCCGGCTGGGCCGAGCGGTCATACAGGCCCATGAGCAGGGCAGTCAGCGTTTCGCGAATCTGGGTGACGGTGCGGTCGCCATTGAGGCGGCGGAGATATTCATGAATGCCCATGAGGCCGTACGCCCAGGCGCGCGGCGAGCTGAATTCCGTCACAATCGGAAGGGCCTGCGCAAAGAGCTGGCCGGCCATGATCTGAAAACTCCGGTGCGGCGAGCGGCCCGCGGCAAGGCCCAGGGCCCAGAGCGCCCGGGCGTGGCAATCCTCCGATCCCTGCTCATCCAGCCAATGGCGGTCAAAGCTCAGGTAGTTGTGGAACCGCAAGGTCTTGGGGTTGAAGGCGTGATGGAGAAAGGCCGCGTACGTCGTGGCCAGCGTGCGCATGCGCACGGGCTCCTCCTTCAGAACATCCAGCAGAACCGCGAGAATGAACGCGCGCGCATTGTCGTCCGTGCAGTATCCCTCGGCAAAATTGGGCACCGTAAAAATGGCATGCTGGAAGATGCCGGTGGAGTCGGTCATCCGCGAGAGATGGTCCAGCGTCAGCTCCGGCAACTGGCGCGGCGCCTCGTCCAGCGTTTTGGTGGCAAAGGATTTTCGCGACAGCACCGCCCCCTCGATGCGTGCCTTCTCAAACGACTTCATGTACAGGCGCGCCACGTTGCTCCAAATCATGTCGCGCCCCAGCTTGTACGCATTTTTGCGCATGGCATGACGGCGGGTTTCGTCGCGCAACAGGCCGATGACCCCGGAGGCAATCGCCTCCGAGTCGCCAAACGGCACCAGGACGCCACGGTCCTCCGCCAGCAGTTCGGACGCATACCAATACGGAGTGGAGATCACGGCCTTGCCCGAGCCAAACGTGTAGGCCAGGGTGCCCGAGGTGATTTGCGCCTCCGTCAGATAGGGCGTGATGTACAAGTCGGCCGCCCCGATGAATTCCTTTAACTCCTCCAGGCTGACAAAGCGGTTGTAGAAGATGACATTTTTCTGGACGCGATTTTTCTTGGCCAGGCGTTCAAGCCCCAGCCGGTAAACCTCGCCCTGCTCGCGCACTTCATTCGGATGCGTGGCGCCGAGCACGATGTACACCACGTCGGGAAATTCGGCCAGGATGGCCGGCAAGGCGTTGAGCACATGCTCGATGCCCTTGTTGGGCGACAGCAGGCCAAAGGTGAGCAACACCACGCGGCCCTCCACGCCGAATTGATCCTTGTAATAGTTGGGATCCACAAAGGGAATGTCAGGGATGCCATGGGGAATGAAATCCAGCTTGGCCGCGGGCGTCTGATACAGCTCCCGCATCATCTGCCGGCCCCGCTCCGACATGACGACCAGCCGGGTCGAACGCGCAATCAGTTCCTGCATCACGAACCACTGTTCCTCGTTGGGATCGCGCAGGATGGTATGGAGGGTGGTGACGACCGGCATGTTCAGCTCCCGCAACAGCGCCAGCACATGACTGCCGGCCGGCCCTCCGTAGATCCCGAACTCGTGTTGCACGCAGACGATGTCCACGTTGCTGATGTTCAGAAAATCCGCCGCGCGCTGGTACGAGGGCAGGTCCTGCTCCTCAATCTCGAAGCGGACAAGGTCCGGGTAGCTGTACCCGCCCGCCCGGTCGTTCACCGGCACGGCGAAACATTGGCTTTGCGGATGTTCCGCGGCCACGGAGGCAAGAACGTCAGCCGTGAAGGTGGCGATGCCGCACTTGCGCGGCGGGTAATTGCCCAAAAAGGCGATCTTATGAATTTCCGAGTGTGCTTCCATGCGTTCCTTCACGGCGGAGTGTTCTTGAATTGTTTTTCCACAAGAGCGTTTTTTTCATGCAACGGCTTTATGGCACGGACGAGTTTGGCCACGAGCCCGGCTTCCTCTTCCAGCCGGACATCGTTCGATTGTTTGAACTTGTAGACTGTCACCAAGGCTCCGGCCCAGGCCAGCGATGCGATGACCATGGTGACGATCGGGGTGGCAAGGCCATGGGTTTTGCGCAGGGCGGGACTGGCCAGCGTACAAAGCGACCAAATGGCCCCGGCGAGTGCCACGATCATGCCGGCGAGGAAAACAAGCATCCCCGCCGGCAAGATCCCCTTTTGAACAGGTCTGGGGCACCACGTTCCCAGGATGAAAATGGCCGCCCCCCCCAGCAACAAGCCCACGGTCAGCCCGGGCAGATGCTTGGGGGTGGGTTTCATGTCCTGACCTTTCCCTATTGCACGGTGACGCCATGAATACTGCCAATAACGCCAAACACCTGGAGCAACCAGATGCAGATGACGATTACCACCACAAGATTCAGGATGGTTTTTATGGGCGGCGCCATGGGGATGTACTTGTTGATGCCCCATAGGGCGGCGCCCGTTACAACCAGAATCAGAACGATGCTAATGAGTGACATATGGTCCTCCCTTTCATTTCTTGCGGGATGTTTAGTTGGCGGCGTCTTTTACGGCATCCCCTGCGTTTTCGATGTCCTGGCCCGCTCCATGGAGCATATTGCACGACGTTGCGGACAACACCGCGCCCAGCATCACCAACACAATGAACAATTTCTTCATACTCGCCTCCGTTTTGTTTGCTTTGCTTCTTTCTCTGACACAAGGGTTTCGCAGTCTTTTATGAGTAATCAAGGGTTGGTGTCCGTATAGGGCGTGATAAACGCCCGGTAGAAGAGCTGTGTGGCCGCTGGCTGGGCGGTTTCGTTGGTGAACGAGTGGAGATTGACCACCGGGGTTTCCGTGGCGACCGGCACCCAGTTGGCCAGCAACAGGTCCGGACAGCTTTCCAGCGTCAGGGGAAAGTAGGGCGTCGTGGTGAGGGCCACGACCTCGGGGCTGGTGTCCGTGACCGTAATTTCCGTAAATCTTGGGGCCTCCAGCGCGGGCAGACTTCCGCTTGTGCCATCATAGACAACCCCCGCCTCGAAGGCCAGAGCGCGGCCTTCCAGCGTACTGCTGGTGCCCATGCTGATGGATTGAGCGGCCATAATCGTTCCTTTGAACACGGCAAACGTTCCAATAACGGCGTCAGACCCGACCTGCCAAAAAACGTTTCTGGCCTGGGCGCCACCCGCGAGAATGACTTGAATGGTACTGCCCACGGAAAGATTGGCCACGATCTGGAAGATCCAGACATCCTCCGGCCCGCCTGTGAGCGTTACGTCGGATCCGGTGATCAAGGCGGTGCCTGTGAATTTATAAAGGCCGGGACCCAGGTTCATGCCCCCGATATTTCCAGCTCCAGGATTTAGGAAATCCCCCTCAGGAATGGGGGTTCTTCCCGCCGCCTCGTTGTAGGCTGTGGTCAAATCGCCCTTGGCCGCCGTCAGCAGAGTAGGATCGATCACCGATCCGGGCGGCCCGCTGGCATCCACCGCATAGATGGTCCCGTTTACCTGTGCGGCAGTTACGCCGATGGCCGATCCGGCAATCGGGCTCGCGCCGACATCCCCATTGATGGCGCCGCCCCCCGTTGTGGTGATGGCCGCGCCGGCCAGAATCGCGAAAGGAGCGGTTGAGCGCAGGTTGACGGGCTCCGGACCCGCCGCAAGCGCTGTCCCATGCGGCATCAGCAGGGCCCCGGCAAGGATCATCCCCATGCCCATCCGTTTTTGTCCCATCATCATTCGAATTATCATGGCCGTCTTCCTTCCGGTTGGTCGGGCGAATACAACGCCCTTTATTGCTGTTACGATTGTCAAGGGTTGGTGTCCGTATATTGAGTGATAAACGCCCGGTAGAAGAGCTGTGTGGCCGCTGGTTGAGCCGGTTCGTTGGTGAACGAGTGGAGATTGACCACCGGGGTTTCTGTGGCGACCGGCACCCAGTTGGCCAGCAACAGGTCCGGACAGCTTTCCAGCGTCAGGGGAAAGTAGGGCGTCGTGGTGAGGGCCACGACCTCGGAGCTGGTGTCCGTGACCGTAATCTCGGTAAATCTCGGGGCCTCCAGCGTGGGCAGACTGCCGCTGTCGCCGTTATAGGTCACTCCGGCCTCGAATGCCAGGGCTCGGCCCTCCAGCGTACTGCTGGTGTTCATCGTGATGGCTTGGTCCGCCAGGATGGTCCCTTTAAACACGGCAAATGTGCCAATCACGGCGGAAGAACCGACCTGCCAGAAGATATTTCTGGCCTGTGCGCCACCCGCCAGGATGACCTGAATGGTACTGCCGACTTGAAGATCCGTTCCAATCTGGAAGATCCAGACATCATCGGGCCCACCCGTGAGGGTGAGGTCAGAGCCGGTGATGAGCGCGGTTGCATCGAATTTGTAGAGGCCGGGGACAAGGTTCATTCCTCCGATGTTTCCAGCGCCGGGATTCAGGAAATCCCCTGTAGGGGTGGGAGATCTTCCCGCCGCGTCGTTGTATGCCGTGGTCAAATCGCCCTTGGCGGTTGTCAGCAGGGCGGGATCAATCACCGAGCCGGCAGGCCCGCTGGCATCCACCGCATAGATGGTCCCGTTCACCTGTGCGGCGGTTACGCCGATGGCCGATCCGGCAATCGGGCTTGCGCCGACATCCCCATGAATGGTCCCTCCGCCTGTCGTGGTGATCTCGGCACCGGCCAAAATCGCGAAATGCGCGGTTGAGCGCAGATTGAGAGGCTCCGGACCCGCCGCAAGCACTGTTCCATGCGATATCAGCAGGGCTCCAGCAAAAATCATCCCCATACTGATCTGTTTTTGTCCCAACATCATTCGAATCTTCATTGCAGACTCCCTTCCAGTTTGTCAGGCGAATACAACGCCCTCCATTGGAGATAAGGTAGCCTCCCAGGGTTTCTTTCGCCATGGGGTCTAACCCTACCGTCCTCGTCTTTTTGCAAGGTCGGCGAAATGATGCAAAAAAATCGGAGTTGGAATCGGCCGTAAAGGTGATCAGAAATCTGTTTAGGTGAACGAGTGAAGATGGACAACCGGGCCCGCCGCAGGCTCCGTCCTAAGAAACAGCCAGCAGGGCCCCTGCAAAAATCAGCGCGATCAAGGTTTGTTTGAGTCCGTTCGCTTCGTGGTCCTGTGGATAATATACACGCATGGCGTCCTTTGATTTCTGGGTGGGGCGGATGTGGATAGTCGTAATGGATGGCTCCGCACTGGTCTGCGGTGAAATGCCGGTTAGCCCGGGTGCGGCCATGAGCGGGTCCCCCGATGACAATTCGCTATTGGCTCCGGATGTGGTGGCGGATGTGTTGTTGTTATTCATGCCTACACAGTAGCCCAGCGGCCGGGCCGTCTGCCATGGGGTGTAACCCTACCGGCACGGAGCTTCCTGGCCGGGCCGTTCACAGCCGGTAGGGTTAGACCCCATGGCGAGGCCGTGGATCATGCGATAGCGTATGAATGATGAAAAAAGGAACCCCAAGGGTAGAAAGGCAGGTGGCACAACCGTGAAGCATGAGAGGAAATCGGACTAACCCATGGGAGAAAACCTCCCGCAAACCCATCAGCAAGGAAAAAGAAATGAATTCGAAAAACATGTATCGTGTAGCGTTTGCCGCCGTAGCGGCTATTGTGCTGGCCTCCAGCATGCCTCTGTTTGCCTCCGAGACAGATGACCGGATCGAGACGTCCTTCAAAGAGTCCTATGTCTACAAGACCTATCTCAAGGACGATTCCATCAAGACCAGCGCCAAAGAGGGCGTTGTGACACTGACAGGAACCGTCACGGAGGAAGCCCACAAGGCCTTGGCCCAGGAAACCGTCGCGAGCATTCCCGGAGTCATCCGCGTGGACAACCAACTGGCCACGAAGGCCGAAGTGGCCGCCGAAAGTGCGGACACCTGGATGGGCAGAAAGATCAAACTCACCCTCATGTTCCATCGCAATGTCAACGCCGGCAAGACCGACGTCGCCGTCCAAGATGGCGTGGTGACGCTGAAGGGCGAAGTGGACAGCCTGGCCCAGAAGGATCTGACCGGCGAATATGCCAAGGACATCGAAGGCGTCAAAGAGGTGAAGAATGAGCTGGTGGTGGTCGCCTCTCCGGAGCCAGCGGTGCGAACAGCGGGCGAGAAGCTGGATGACGCCTCCGTCACCTCCCAGGTCAAGACAGCCCTGCTGACCCACCGTTCCACCAGCGCGATCATGAACAAGGTCGTGACACGGGATGGTGAAGTCACCATTACCGGCATTGCCAAGAACTCAGCCGAAAAGTCGCTGGTCAGCAAGCTCGTTGCTGATATTCAGGGCGTGTCCAGTGTCAATAATGATATGACCATTGAAGCCGTTAAGACCCTATAATCATGGACCGCCGCCGCTGGCACAACGGTGTGTCAACGGCGGCGGAGCCGAACGATAAAACAAGGAGAACTCACATGGGCGGAAAAACAGATATCGCGAAAGGACGCATCAAGGAAGCGGCGGGCGTATTGGTGAACAATGACAAGCTTCGCCGCAGTGGCAAGACGGATCAGGAGGTGGGCCGGGTACGGCAAGCCGCCGATAAAGTGGTCGCCAAGGCAATGGCCAAGATGCACGGGTGATGGGTCAACATCACATAGGGATGAACGTAACAGGGAGGCCGGAGAGGGCTCCGGCCTCCCGCGATGAAAGGAAAGTGGACCATGTTAGGAACCATACTGATTATTGTACTATTGCTTATGCTGGTGGGGGCCATGCCCACGTGGCCGCACAGCCGGTCGTGGGGGTACTATCCCAGCGGCGGCCTGGGCCTCGTCCTCCTGATTGTGCTGGTGCTGTTGCTCCTGGGCCGTATTTAGATAATTCCTGGAGAGCTGGCCTTTCAGGTCTTGGGTTGTGGAGTAGGGATATACCCCATGGCATAGCAGAGCCTCCCCTTGTACTGTTTGGATGTGGCGGCAGTTGAGCGTCATCGCCCGTAAGATACAAGGGGACCTTGTGAAAGAGACTCTGCACAGCGACATCGGAAAGGATTCGGGAACCCGCGCGCTTCTGTTGTGCAACAGGCCGGCCGAAGCCCGCGCCACGGTGCGGCGCGCAGAGACGTTGCTGAAGACCGGGGCCTTGCAGTCCGCCATTTTCAGCAGTGCCAATTTTTCGATCATCGCCACCGATGAGCATGGCATCATTCAGATCTTCAATGTCGGTGCGGAACGCATGCTGGGCTACGCGGCCGCCGATGTGATGAACAAGATCACTCCGGCCGACATTTCCGATCCAAAAGAAATCATCACGCGAGCCAACGTATTGAGCGCCGAGGCCGGTACGCCGATCACGCCGGGCTTCGAGGCCCTGGTGTTCAAAGCCTCGCGAGGCATCGAAGACATCTACGAGCTGACTTACATCCGAAAGGACGGCAGTCGCTTTCCCGCCATCGTTTCGATCACGGCCCTGCGTGACGCACAAAACGGCATCATCGGATACCTGCTGATCGGCACGGACAACACCGTGCGCAAGCAGGTGGAAGAAAAGCTGAGGTGGACCGAAGAGAGCATCCGCTTGATGGTGGAGAGTGTGACCGACTACGCCATTGTCATGCTGGACCCGGAGGGGCGTGTGGTGAGCTGGAACAGCGGAGCGGAAAGGATCAAAGGGTATCGCGCGGAAGAAATCATCGGCCAGCATTTCTCCCGGTTTTATCCGCGTGCTGACCTGGAGCGTGGCGCGCCCCAGCAGGATATCGAAGTGGTGATGGCCAACGGGCGGTTTGAAAATGAAGGCTGGCGGATGCGCAAGGATGGAAGCAACTTCTGGGCGAATGTGGTCATTACAGCCATTCGGGATCATCAAGGGCATCTGCGCGGCTTCGCCAAGATGACCCGGGATTTGACCGAGCGCAGAAAGGTGGAGGCGGAACTCACCAATGCCAAGTCCGCCGCGGAAAATGCCCAGGTGTTCGCAGAAATTGCCAACCGGGCCAAAAGTGTCTTCCTGGCCAATCTTTCGCATGAAATCCGCACACCAATGAATGCCATCCTGGGATTTTCGCAGTTGCTTATGCGGGATTCCGGGATCACGGCCTTGCAGGAGAAGCACCTGCAAACCATCAGCCGCAGTGGAGAGCATCTGCTGGCGCTGATCAACGACATCCTGGAACTGTCCAAGATCGAGGCCGGCCGTTCCTCTCTGAATCCGGAAACTTTTTGTTTGAGCGAGATGCTCTATGAGCTTGAAGTGATGTTTCAAATGAGCACCAGCGAGAAGAAGCTGTGCTTCATCATGGAGCAAGTCGGAGAGGTTCCTGATTGTGTGGTGGGCGACGAGCGAAAACTGCGCCAGATCCTGATCAATTTGATTGGGAATGCCGTCAAATTTACCAGCAAGGGAGGTGTTTCCTTCCGGCTGGGCGTCAAGGCCCAGTCGGGAAGCATCTTGCGGTTGATGGCGGAGATCGAGGATACCGGAGTGGGGATGGCCAAAGAGGAGCTTGGCAGGCTGTTTCATCCGTTTGAGCAAACCGAGAGTGGCAAGAGCCTTCAAGCGGGAACAGGATTGGGTCTGGCCATCAGCCGCGAGTTTGTCCGCTTGATGGGCGGAGACATCACGGTGAGCAGTCAGCTGGGCAAAGGCAGTATTTTTCGTTTTGAAGTCAATATCGAGGAAGGCCGGGAGGAAGCCATGGCACGAAGCCTGGAGTCGCGCCATGTGGTGGGGCTCCTGCCCGGCCAGAAGATTTACCGCGTATTGATTGCCGACGACAACGACGACAACCGCGTGTTGCTTTCCCAGATGTTGGGAAGTGTCGGGTTTGATGTCCGGACCGTTGTCAATGGAGAGGAGGCGGTCCAGGAATTTGAGAAATGGCGCCCGGACCTCGTTCTCATGGATACCCGGATGCCGGTCATGAATGGCCTGGAGGCCATACGCCACATCCGGGCTGGCGTGGGCGGCAAAGAAGTCAAGATCATCAGCGTGACGGCCAGCGCGTTCGATGAGGACCGAAAGAAAGCCCTTGAAGTGGGTGCGGATGCGTTCTTGGGCAAGCCCTTCCGTGAAAAAGTGCTGTTTGAGAAAATCAAGGTTTTGTTGAAGGCGGTCTATGTCTATACGGATTCCGCCTCCCTCAAGCCTGAAAAGGAAGCTGTGGTTAAAGACTTGCGGGGAAAAGTGGCGGCCCTGCCGGAAACGCTCATCACCCAGTTGCGGGAGGCCACGAGCGCCGCTGACTTGGACCGGATGCTGGAAATCATCCAGCAGATTAAACCGCATGACGCCCCTGTGGCCGCGGAAATGAAAGGCCTCGCCGAAAACTTTGAGTATGGGTTTTTGTTGAAAGCAACAGCCCGGAAGGAGGATGTTTAAATGGAACAGCCACCTGCATTTGCTCAACAACCTAAACCGAGCCTTCTGGTGGTGGATGATACGCCGGCCAATCTCCGGTTGCTGACGGGCATGCTGAAGGACCGCGGGTACAGGGTTCGTCCCGTTCCGGGAGGAAAGCTGGTGCTTCAGGCCCTTCAGAAAGAGAAGCCTGACCTGATTCTGCTCGACATCAACATGCCGGAGATCAACGGGTATGAGGTGTGCGAACAGCTCAAGGCGGATGAGTCGTTGAAGGACATCCCCGTCATTTTCATCAGCGCCCTGGACGAAGTGATGGACAAGATCAAAGCCTTTGCGGCAGGCGGCGCGGACTATGTGACAAAGCCGTTCCAGTTTGAGGAGGTGGGGGCAAGGATTCATACGCATTTGACGCTACACCGGCTTCAACTTGAACGAGACGCGCAGAACGTCCGGTTGCAGGAGAGTTATGACCAGCTCAAGGCGCTGGAGGACATGCGGGACAACCTGACCCACATGATCATTCATGATCTGCGATCTCCCTTGATGGGCCTTACAGGATGCCTGAAGATGCTGGAGACAGACGTTGGAGAACAGCTGAACAGCGGCGAGCAGGAGCTTCTGCGGGAAGCCAAAAACTGTGGGCTGGTACTCGAGAACATGGTGAATACCCTCCTGGACGTGAGCCGCCTGGAGGAGGGAAAGATGCCGCTGAACAGGACGGAATCGGACCTGGATGACGTGATTCAGAAGGCGCTGGAATCCCTCGGATCCCTGACGAAGCCGGTGTTGCTCTCTCATCAGAAGGCATCCCGTCCGGCCCTCGTCCGTTGTGATGCGCATCTCGTTGCGCGCATCGTTGCCAATCTGGTGGGCAATGCCATTAAATTCACGCCAGAAGGCGGCCGCATTGCTGTTTCTGTGGAACAAGATGGGGCCGGGGCCAAGCTGAAAGTCACGGACACCGGAAACGGCATCCCTCCCGAATATCATCAGAAGATCTTTGAAAAATTCGGCCAGGTGGAAGCGCGACAACAACGGAAAATGTATTCCACCGGACTGGGGCTGACGTTTTGCAGGCTGGCCGTTGAGGCGCATGGCGGCACGATCGGCGTGGAAAGTGACGTGGGCAAAGGAAGCACCTTCTGGTTCACGTTGCCGGCCTAGAGGATGCCAAAACGGCAACATACGGCCCGCCGCTTGTGCCCCTGAGGCAAAGGGAACATGAAAAGATTCGTTTTAGCCGATGATGATCCGATGTTCAGAGGCCTTCTGAAAAGGATCCTTGAGAAGGATGGTTTTTCCGTTACGACGGCCACCAATGGCCGGGAAGCCATGGAGGCCGCCATCCATGAGCAACCCGATATGGTGCTTCTCGACCTGGACATGCCCGAAATGCATGGGCTGGATGCCCTGCATCAACTCAAAGCTCGATCCGATACGGCCGGCATTCCCATTGTTGTGCTGACCGGAGTGCCCTCGCAACAGAACGTCATAGAGGCGTTGAAGGAAGGGGCTCAGGATTTTATCGCCAAGACTTCTGATATCGAAAATCTGTTGTTGCGCATACAGGTCAACCTATCCGTCAAAAGAAAAAATACATTGGATGTATCACATTCAAAACCCGAAGCGGCTGTGATCAGCACACCGGAGGCATCAAAGAAGAACACCGCGGACCCTCCCACCTCGCATCCCCCGGTCTCTGAAGCGGAATTTGAAGCCCGCCTGGACAAAACAGAAGGCATCAAGGCTCTTCCGTTTGTTGCGAGCAGAATTGTAAAACTCACCGAGGACAAAAACTCTGATGCGGCCGCGGTGGCCAAAGAGATTGAGAAGGACCTGGCGATTGCATCAAAGGTGCTGAAAATCGCCAATTCAGCGTACTATGGCTTGCAGGAGCAAATTGTTTCCTTGGAACGGGCGGTCGTCAGCATGGGGGTAAGCGAAGTGCGGGATATTGTTCTTGCGACAGCGGTTGTCGATCTTTTCGCGGAGCCGCTGGCGGGAAGCGCGCTGGACTGCGTGGCCCTGTGGAAACACAGCTTTTGTTGCGCCTCGTACGCCCGGCGAATTGCACAGCAGTTCGAACTTGGACGTCCTGAAACCTTTTTCCTGTCGGGTTTGCTTCATCGTCTGGGCATGGTGGTCTTTGACGAGATCTTTCATGAGGAATACGCGGAAGTTCTCATTCGCACGTCCAACAGCATGGGCGATATTCGAATGCATGAATTGAACCTGCTTGGACATGACCATGTGGATCTGACGCATCGTATCTTGGAGAAGTGGGGAATCACACGGCACGTAAGGCCATTGATCGGCTATGGCATGTCATGGATCGAACTGATGCGCTTGAGCCAGGCCGACAAAGTGGAGGCAGGGGTTCTTCCCATTTGTGACATGCTGACCATCGCTCGCGGCATGATGCCGGGAGCGCCGGAAAAAATGAGGCCGATTCCCGACGCGCTGGCGATGAGCCTTAATCTCAACGGATATCTTGTTGGCGAAGTAGACAACAAAATAGATCAGGACATGCATGATTTGTGGAACGTCTTTTTCTCAGACGTTCCCGGCATGACCGCTCCTTCGATTGATTCTCAGCGCCCCGTGGGGGCCAGAAACAAGATCCTCCTGATTCGTGAAATCGAACCGCATCTTGATATTGTCGAATTCTGGCTGAGGTCCAGGGGCTACGAGATTCACACCAGGAAGAATTTTGATTTTAAGGAGACCCAGGGCTTTGATGGAATGCTCGTGGAAATCTCTTCTTTATCCTACTTAAAGAAATTAATTGAGCAGGTGCATCCATGGGAGGAAGAACTCTCTTCCATGCCGTTGCGCGTTATTCTGCTGGCGCCGCCTGCCTTAAAATCGGCGATTACCGCGCTGATGCCTGGAGGACCGAGGTATCCCGTCTTCTGTGACCCCTATTCACAGTCCGATCTGGTGGATGCGTTGAGCTGAATACAACCGTCAACAGCTGGCGAATCTTTCGCGGACTTGTTGTGCACACGCTGGTGTAAGCTTCCACATAAGATCATGAAAATGGGCTGGTGGATTTGCAGATTCTACCAGGGACGGGGAACAAAATATCCTGGGAAACGTGCAGGAATGGAGACGAACAGGCGGAGACGTGGACGAAAGCTCTTTTCTTGCCGCCTCCGTCCCCATCTGAAGCAGAGTA
>CAZFSE010000022.1:15202-34269 GCA_964521805.1 uncultured Verrucomicrobiota bacterium | reverse complement strand
CCTCCTACTATCATAAAGAAACGAGCACTCCTCTTTTCCGGTACTTTTTTGAAAATAAGTGAAAATATTTTGCCTGTCCCCAAGAAAGTCCCCCCAAAAAGCTTCCAACTCTTGGAACTTTTTTTGGTGATTTTTCCAAACCTTGGAACTTTTTATTCAGGGGTGCCGAAGAGCTTGTGCTCGAAATCGAGGCGCTGGATGCCTTCGAGGGGGTTGGGTTCGCCTTTCAGCATTTTGCGGAGGACTTCGAGTTCCTCGGCGGAGAATTTCCGGCCTTTGAGCAGGTGCCGGTCAAAGGCCTCGTAGGCGAGGGGTGCGACGGCCTTGGCCATGGTCGCGATGGCTTCGCCGTATTTCCGGATTTCCCACTGGGCGTGCGCGTCCATGCGAAGCGCCAGGAAGTGGAAGAGGTTGTGCAGGTCCATCTGCCAGTACCATTCGGTATAGAGGGAGAGCGGCAGATTGATGCGGGCCAGCTCCTTGGCGATGCCGTCGCTGAGCAGTTGCTGGTAGGATGCATAGGCGTTGCCCTGGTCCTGTTTCAGCAGGTCCAGCACCTTCTTCCGCAGTTCCGGGGGAACCTCGGCGGTGTCCCGCCCCTGCTTGTTGTCCTTGCTCTGGAAGCAGACCTGGTCCTCCGGGGGCAGATAAAACTCGTCTTTCATGACGCTGTAGCGCCCGGAAATTTCGTTGATGCGGGCGGTGCGGTGCCGAATCCACTGGCGGGCGACAAAGATGGGCATTTTGCAATGGATTTCGAGCACGACATGCTCGAAGGGGGAGGTGTGGGCGTGGGCCAGGAGGTAGTCAATCAGCGCGGCGTTGCGGCGGACCGCCTTGGTGCCCTCGCCGTAGGAGACGCGCGCGGCCTGGACGATGCGCTCGTCGCCGCCCATGTAATCCACAAGGCGGACAAAGCCCTGATCGAGCACCTTGATTTCCTTGTCGAGTAGTTCCTCCGCCTCGGGGACGACAATATGAGCCATGATCAACCTCTCTAAAAATGAATGCGCGCCATGTAAAACGCGGACACAATAAACGGGGCGGGGGCGGATGGCAATACTATCGTTTGAGGGGCGCGGAGGTTTAGTCGGCCAGCAGGAAGACGCGGTAGTATTGGGCGGTGGAATCGCCGGTGAGGGGGGCGCTGATTTGACTGTCCCTACCAGTGACGGTGGCCCATTCCTGCCAGTCCGGCGGGAGGAGCTGAGCCGTTTGCTCAATGCGGTAGGCCACCCGGCCCAGGCCGGGTGAGGAGAAGTGGATGCCGCCCTCGGTGGCGGCCAGGCCGCCGGCCACCACGGGCGTCAGATTCCGGAAGCCCACATTGGTGACGCCGTTGGGCTGGAGGAAGGCGCCGATGATCTGTGAGGCGCCGCTTTCCAGCGTCAGATCTCCCAGCGTGTTGTAGCCCAGCGGCAGGCTGAGAGTGCGCGCCGAGGTATTGGTATTGCGCAGTTCCACCTGGATTTCGCGGCCATCCGTCAGGTCGCTGATGGGGATGGCCATGTTGCCGCTGGCTTCAGATACGTCGTACCACGCCGCCTCATTGGTCCCGTTCCAGAGCCGGATTTCAATGCCGCCAACGCCTTCCGTAGTGTCGTAGACTCCGTTGGTGTTGGCATCATGAAAAAGGGTGCCCGTGAAGAAGTGGACGGAGGAACGCCCCGCGAAGTCATGGGTGTCGTAGGTGCTGTAATAGGTGTTGGTGACGGCGCGTCCGAGGCCGATTTCCCGGACAGAGGTGGACAGGATGTTCTTGCGGTGCCCCCGGTTGGAGATGCTGGTGTCCACAAACAGGGCGTCGTGGAGGCTGGAAGGCGTCCAGAAGCCGGCGCCGATGTTTTCTGCGTAGGATGAGTAGGAATAGCCCTCCGCCACGCCTCTGTCCCAAGGGGTGCTGTTGAGTGGGTAGTAATTGGCGGAGGGGCTGTAGTGGCTGAAGGCCCGGCACTCCGCCATGTCGCGGCTGTGTTTGTCTGTGGCCCGGCGGAGTTGTTCATTGGGGGCCACGGGCGGGCGCGGGGCGGTCCAGATGGCCCACTGGCTGGTTGTGGTTCCAAAGTCATTGGGCCCCTGCGTGTCTTCGCAGACATCATAATCGGGATGCCCGCCAGCGTTGGTGTTGACCAGTCCCAGGCGGTCGGCCTCCCGTTCCGGCGCAAAGCGGGCGCGGTTGATGTGCCAGCGTTGAGCCTCGAGATAGCCCGTCAATACCCCGTCGTTGGTGTAGAGCGTGGCGGCTTGTGCCATGCAGAACGGGGCCGCGAAAAGGAGGAGGCCCGCCCGCCAGGCTGAAATTGTGTTGTGCCAGGTCATTCTGCCCGTATTTTTAAGCACCAAATGTGCCAAAATGACGGGGGACAGTCGCTTTTCCCCTCCGTGGCTTGTGCCGGGGCGTATAATTCGGTATAAGAGACCGCTTCACCTTGAGGAAGAACGTCATGTGGCAGGCTTTTAAACAACGCTTTAGGAATCCGCTGGCCGGGGGGTACCGTGAAACCCTCCGGGTGGCCTATCCGCTGATTATCAGCACGGGTTCTTTCACGGTTATGCAATTTTGCGACCGCATGTTTTTGGCGTGGTACAGCGCCGCCTCCATCCAGGCGGCGCTTCCCGCGGGCATTTTGTCGTTTACGATCATCTGCGGCTTCATGGCGCTGGCCGGGTATGCCGGAACGTTTGTGGCCCAGTATCATGGTGCCGGGGATGCGAAGGGTTGCGCCCGCTCCACGGCGCAGGGGGTGTTCATGGCCTTGC
This sequence comes from uncultured Verrucomicrobiota bacterium, assembly GCA_964521805.1. Taxonomy (GTDB): domain Bacteria; phylum Verrucomicrobiota; class Kiritimatiellia; order CAIQIC01; family GWF2-57-35; genus CAZFSE01. The sequence goes on along the minus strand of CAZFSE010000022.1, from coordinate 31,509 downwards.
TTTCCTGGCCGGCCATGCTGGCACTGTTGCCTGCCGGGTGCTGGATCTTGCGGGTGAGCGGCCATGCCCCGGAGGTGCTGGCGGAGGAATTGACATATTTCAAGATCCTGATGTGGGGCAGTGTGACCATTCCCCTGAATGCGGCCATCAGCAGTTTCTTCACCGGACGCGGCGACACCTTCACCAACATGGTGGCCACCCTCGTGGCCAATGTCGTGAACATTCTGCTGGATTACGCCATGATCTTTGGCCACTGGGGCTTTCCCACGATGGGCATTGCCGGGGCGGCCTGGGCCACCATCATTGGCGGGGCGGTATCGCCAGCCATCCTTTTTGGGCTCTACGGGTTTCGGCCCTCGATTCGAAAGGCGTACGAGACCTGGAAAAACTTCTGCTGGGATGGGCCGCTGTTCTGGAGAATGCTTCGCTTTGGCGTTCCCTCCGCCATTCATTTGGTGCTCGATGTCGGCTCCTTTGCCGTGTTCGTTTTGCTGGTGGGGCGCATGGGCGGGCTTGAGCTGGCCGCGAGCAACATCGCGCTAAGCATCAACAATCTGGCTTTCATGCCGCTAATTGGCATGAGCATAGCGGCTTCGATCCTGGTGGGGCAGTATCAGGGGCGCCGGGAGCCCGCTTCCGCCGCGCGGGCCGGCTGGACGGCGCTGAAGCTGGGCTGGATCTACATGGCGGTGATCGCGCTTTCGTTTGTGCTGTTCCCCTCGGTCTATTATTCGCTTTTCACCGACCGCGGCCCCGGTGCCGTCCGCTTGGAGGACGTGCTCCCTCTGGGGCGCCAGCTGTTAGTCATGATGGCGGTCTGGGGATTGCTGGATGCCATTAATCTGATCCTTTCCGGCGCGCTCAAGGGGGCGGGGGACACGCGCTTTGTCATGTACTATTCCGTGGCCATGGCCTGGTTGATTTGGATGCCGGGCGAGTTTGTTATCATCTTCGTGTGGCGTGGCGGGTTGCTGGCCGCCTGGGCCTGGCTGACCTTTTACATCATGATCGCCGCCGCCGGTTTTCTCTGGCGATTCCACAAGGGTCGCTGGAAAAGCATAGACCTGCTCGAACGCGAAATGCCGCTTCAACCCGGAGGCCCCGGCGCCGAGGCCCTGGGCATCGTGGAATAAAAGCCTGCTCGATGGAGTAGGGACAGGCAAACACTTCACCGCCACACTTGATCGGATACCCTTACCCGAAGATCTTCAACCGCCCGCTGGGCCGATGCGGGGGGGTGTAAGCGATTAAGGGTAAACGACTAAGTGTGAGCGAGTAAGTGTGTGCGAGGGATGTAGGGACAGGCAAAGCAGACAGGCAAAGCAGACATCATCTCTTTCATCGAACGTTGCCGCTCGCCGCTGTCTTCACTTGAGGGGGTTGCGCCACCGGATGCCGGGGAAACGTGAGAAATCGGAATCCGTTGAGAGGAGTTCGCAACCGTGCTCCGCAGCCAACGCCGCCAAGTGGGCGTCCGTGACGAGGTTCGCAACGGCCTGGCCCTCGCGGAGCATCTTCTGGAACACCGTCCAATGACGCTCGGTCGGGCTTATGATTCGCGTACACGGTTGGTCCATCCAACTCTGAATGCGGGCAAGTGCTTGATCCAGGGAAAGGGGGTGTTCAAACACGCGTGGATTGGTGCTGATGCGTATGAACGCATTTAGGACAGTCCAACAGAGGCATACGGGAGAACTCCCGGACAGTTCAGCGTCCCACCAGGCAAGCGCCGCGTCATGACTCGGGCTGAGTTGATCTTCTGCATACAGAAGGATGTTGGCATCCACCAGAATCACTGATGCCCCTCTCCTTCAATCTGCGCAATCAACTCTTGGATGTTGTCAAGACTCCTGCCCGTCTTCAGTCCCAGTTTGCGGGGATGGGTATGATAAGGCCGGGCTCGCGCCGGTTTCTCTACCGCCTGCAGTCCGGCGCGAAGGGCTTCATTCACAATCAGACGGAAGGGGCTATGGAGTTTTTCTGCCAGCGCTCTCGCCCGCTGGAGAACATCGTCTTCGATGGTTAATGTCGTTCTCATGGTGATACAATAGCATCATACAATATGATGTCAAAGCATCATTTCTTCCCAATTTATTGACTTGGGGCAAGGTGGGGAGTTGAAAAAAGTGAGTTTTTGGCTGGAAAAACGAGAAAAACGGGAAAAAATCGCGAAAAATGACTCAAAAATCGTTAAAAATGGAAAAAGTGACCGAAAATGTCCGAAAAATTGGGTTTTTTGTGAAAATGGGGCGGATGGGCGGCTCGGCAGGGATGCCTCGCCCCACCCCTCCTCCGCGAAGCCGCTACGGAGGGCAGGCAACGAATGGGGAGGAGAGGTGGGGCGAACCGTCTCGGTGAGCCTGCTTTGTAGGGACATCAGCCTTATACACCCCGGCGCAAGGACGGGGGATATAGGGACAGGCAAAAAGGCGGGCATAAGGCCGGGGGATATCGGATGTAGGGACAGGCAAAAATGCGTGGGTGCCGAATGCATGGCAAAATCCTGCGCGGGAAGGAATTAAAACTATTCGCTTGAAACTGAACGCTGGTTCAGTAATATGAGGGGCAGAAAAACCATAACGGAGGTGGATCATGCCGCGGAAAATGGACCTCGAAGACAAGCTTCAAAAACTGCGCGCCTTTTTTCAGCAGGAAAAGCGCATTCCCGGCTACACGGAAATGCTCGATCTCTTTGGCTACCGTTCCAAGAACGCCGTCTTTGGCCTGCTCAAGAAGCTGGAAGATCTGGGCTATGTCGTGCGCAATGGCCACAAGATTTCGCTGAGCACCAAGCTGACCGGCTCGGTCCGCCTGCTGGGTTCCGTCCAGGCTGGCTTCCCCTCGCCGGCGGAGGAAGAGCTGGCGGACACCATCAGCTTGGATGAGTATCTCATCCGCCGTCCGGAGGCCACCTTCATGCTGACCGTCAGCGGCGATTCCATGATCGAGGCCGGCATTCATCCGGGGGACATCGTCATTGTGGAGAAGGGCGGCAAGCCCGCCAAGGGCGATATCGTGGTCGCCAATGTGGATGATGAGTGGACGCTGAAATATTACATGCTGGACCGGGCCGGCGTCCGGCTCGATCCCGCCAATCCCAAGTATCGTTTTATCCGGCCCCGCCACTCGTTGGTCATCGGCGGCATCGTCAAGGCCGTGATCCGGCGATACGGGTGAGGCGCGCTGGCGTTTTTCCTGACCGAAAAAAGTTTCAAGGTTGGACGGATAGTTCATGACGGCTCAACCGATACTGTTGCATTCCTTTCCCCGCGCCATCGCGCATTTCGATGGCGACGCCTTTTTTGCGTCCGTGGAGCAGTCGGCCCATCCGGCCTTGAAGGGCCGCCCCGTGGTGACCGGCAAGGAGCGGGGCATCATCGCTTGCGCGAGCTATGAGGCCAAGGCGTTGGGGGTCTCGCGCGGCGTATCCCTGCGCGAGGCGCGGAAAATTTGCCCAGAGCTGGTGGTCTTGCCGAGCGACTACGAGACCTACTGCGTGTATTCCAAGCGGATGTTTGACATCATGCGGCGCTACACGCCGATGGTGGAGGAATATTCCATTGATGAGGGTTTTGCCGATCTCTCCGGCCTGCGCCGGTTGCATCACGCCTCTTACGAAGAGCTGGCCCAGCGGATTCAGCGAGACATCCAGGCCGAGCTGGACATTACCGTTTCCGCGGGCCTGAGCCTCTCCAAGAGCCTCGCCAAGCTGGCCTCGAAATATCGCAAGCCCCGGGGATTCACGGCGGTCGAGGGGCGGCATGTCCATTTGTTTCTCCAACGCACTCCGCTCGACAAGGTCTGGGGGTTTGGCGCCAACACCACGCACCTCCTGCAAAAGCAGGGCTTGCGCACCGCCTGGGACTTTGCATCGAAGCCCGAGGCCTGGGCGCGAAAACTGCTGGGCAAGACCGGGGGCGAGTTGTGGAATGAACTGCGCGGCCTGGCGGTGTATCCCGTCACCACCGAGGAGAAATCGAGCTATCTGACCATCAGCAAATGCAAGACCTTCACCTCGCCCTCGCTGGAGCGCGAGTTTGTCTATGCCAAGCTGATTCGCAACCTGGAGTCGGCCTTCATCAAATTGCGGCGGCATAAACTGCGGGCGCGCCTGCTGGCGGTGGCCCTGCGCACGCAGGATTTTGGGCAGGACGGATTGGAGGCCGCGCTCAACCGGGCCACGGCCTCGACCCAGGAGGCGGTGCCGCTGGTGCGGGAGCTGTTTACGCGCCTGTTCCGGGAGGGCGTGTTGTACCGCGCCACGTACCTGGTGCTGGGCCGGCTGGAATCCGACGCCCAGGAGCAATACGAATTGTTCGAGGACCGCGTTCGGATTGAAAAGTTGCAGGCGGCCAGCCGCGTCGTGGATGAGGTCAACGGGAGCCTGGGCAAGCACAAGGTCAGCCTGGCCTCCTCGCTGTATCTGGAACAACACAAAAAGACCGCGCGGGACCAACTCCCCTGGAGGAAAACCCACCTGCTGGAGGGCGAAACCGCCCGCCAGCGGCTGAACCTGCCCCGGTTGGAGGTGAAGGTGTGAAGGGACAGGCAAAAGAGAGCCGTTCCATGGGAATGACCGGAGCTCTTGAGGTGGCGATTGAGGAGGGGGCCACCATGATTTGTGTGGGAACCGCGCTGTTTGGCGTGTGGGTCGGCCCGCCCCCCTCCCGTGGAGGAACCGGAGTGAAGATCGGCAAAATGGAGTCCATGCCCAGCAACCAGCAAACAAGAAGAGTGTCATGATTAGGAGGCAACGCCCACCCTCAATCCTTCCTCATTTCGGTGTCGGTTTTATTTGACGCAACAGGGCAGGGTTGCTCTTGACATGGGGGGAGCTTTGAGTAGCTTGAGAGGCGCATGGAGCCATGAGCCGCAAGAAAGGGGCTTTCAGCGTGAGAGGCGACGAAACAAAACGTCTGACCACGAAGGATATTGCGAGGATTTCCGGGACGTCCAAGAGCACCGTCAGCCGAGTGCTGTTGGGCGATTCGCATGTGGCGCCGGAAACGCGCCGCCGCATCGAGGAGGCCATCAAGAAGTCGGGGTATCAGCCCAACCTGTTTGCCCGCGGGTTGCGGGGGGGCGGAACACGGCAGATTGGGGTGATTGGGCGGTGGATGGAGTCGGGCTTCATGTCGGACGTGGTGATGGGGCTGGATGAAGCGGCGAAGGAGGCGGGGTATCATGTGCTGACCTGCCAGGCGCATGACACGGACGATTATATCCAGCTTTGGAAATGGTTCTCCGCGGGCCGCCAAGTGGATGGGTTGGTGTTGATTGCTCCGCCGGACCGGCTTTTTCGCGAGAAGCCGTCGGAGGACAGCCTGCCGCTGGTCTTATGCGCGTCTGAGGCGCCGCCATCCGCGAAAGGATGGGGGCGTGTGGACTCGGTGCTGATGGATAATCGTTCAGCTTTGCGCGATTTGATGGGGCACCTGGTGGGGGCCGGATGCCGGTGGATTGTGCATTTGGCGGGCACGGCGGACACGCTGGATGCACGGGAGAGGGCCCGGGCCTTTGAGCAGTTGGCGGCGGAGTTTCCCGGCGTCCAGGCGGAGATTTGGCGCGGGGCGACCAATCGTTTTGCGGCGCGGAGCGTTGTGGCCGAGGGATTGAAGAAGGCTGGCCGGGTGCCGGACGCTTTCATGGCCTTCAATGATTTGCTGGCGGTGGGTGTTTTGGAGGCGTTGCGTGATGGCGGCGTGGATGTTCCCTTGCAGACCGCTGTGACGGGCTTTGATGACATTGCCCTGGCGGAATTTCTTGAGCTGACCACGGTTCGCGTGCCTTGTGGCGGCTTGGGCCAGGAATGCGGGCGTTTGCTGGCACAGCGCATTCAGAGCGCGGATCCTGGCCTGCTGGCCCGCAAATCGGTATTTCGGCTGGAATTGAAAGTGCGGACGTCCAGCCGTTTCCGGCACAGGATCAAGACGAGCTGGGGCGGGGCCATCCTGTCCGTCTCTTCCGCGGGGCCAAGGTTGTAGGCCTGTACAACGTCAGAAATCTTCCTACAAAATCACAAAAACAAGGGAACGAACCCTTAATTCTATTTTTTTGATAAAGTAAATCAAAAAAACATGCAAACAGATACAGCACAACAAGAAAAGAAGACGTACAAAATATCTTAATATCAATTGACTGTCCTTTATAAATATCATAACGTCTTTATTCATGGGAACGAACCCGCGCTTGATTTAAGTCGCCGTTTTTGGTTGCCCGCTCGTGCCTAACGAAGGAGACGTCATGAAGAAGATCGTGTGGAAGGTGGTGTTATGTTCACTGATGTTCGCTGGTACCTCCGCCCTGGCCGCTCTAGATGGATTCATTGGACTGACCAATGGATACTTCTTTGACAGGACCACGGGCAAGCCGTGGGTGCCCCACGGCATCGCGTACCAGACGTGGAACCGCCCGCTGGGCGTCTGGCAAACCAAGGCGCAGATTGACTACGATCTTGACGAGATGGTCAAGATGGGCGCCAACTCCATCCGCGTGGATTTTGTCTGGCAACACATTGAGGAGGAGGGCGACAACCAGTGGAAGTGGGACAACTACGATTATCTGGTGCAGGCCTCCGAGGCGCGCGGCCTGCGCATTTTTGCGTTGATTGGCTATCAATGGCCGCCGAACTGGTTTCCCGATGCGTGGTACACCCAGCATCCGCCCGCGGCCGATTCCGAAGGCATCCTTCACACCAACCGCTGGCAGTCGGACATCATCAACTACGAGCATCCCGAAGCGCGCGCTCAGTACGCCGAGTGGTTCCAGAATGTGTGCAGTCGCTACAAGAACTCGAAGGCCATTGTGGCCTGGATCATCGGAAATGAATCCGGCTATCTGGGCCTCTGGAGCGGCTTGCTGGATGGCTACGATCCCGAATCCGAGGCGGCCTTCCGCCTGTGGTCCCATGCCAAGTATGGAGCCATCAGCAACGTGAACGCCTGCTGGGGCACGGGCTACGCCGACTTCAACAGCATCAAGTTTGTTGAGGAGTACCAGGCATATGGCGCGGAAGGCGCGCAATGGGCGGACATGGTGCAGTGGCGCGAGGATTCCATCGCCACGTTCACGGCGATCGGCGCGAAGGCCGCCAAGACGGCGGACACGAACCACTTGATCGCCTACTCCACGGTGGGCATGCAATGGGGCGAGGAAGACTGGCGCTATCACGCCGAGGACCGCGGCAAGATCACGGACGCCTGCCTGGCGACCAACGCGCCGGTGGATTTCTTCGCCATCAACAACTATCCCTGGTCCATCCTGGGGCACGAGTCGCAGAACGGCCAATGGGGCATCTCCTACACCAAGAAGGCCACCACCAGCACCGCGGTGCCCAATGGCGTGCCGGTGCTGTATTCGGAAACAGGTTTCACCAGCTCGGAAACCATGTGGCCGGGCATGAACGAGTTTCGCCAAGGGCCGCTGATCCGCAACGCCCTTTGGGAGAGCCTGGCCGCTGGTGCCATTGGCACGCATATTTTTGCCTGGCACGACCGGCCCTACATCACGGATCGCGAAAAAGGCTTTGGCATCCTGACCGCGGAACGCGGCATCAAGCCCGCGTTCTGGGATTCCATGAGCGCCTTCAACCTGATGAAGCAGGCGAAGATCGCCGAGTTGTTGATGGGCTCCAAAGATCCCAAGCCGGACATCGCCTTCTTGTGGACGGCGGCCGTCGACTCGCAATACAACCGCTACGAATGCGAGATGCAGCAGATCGCCGGCGCGCTGGAACGCCGGGGGTACGAGCCCTATTTCATCAACCTCAACGACCTGGCAAGCGGGGCGTACACCAACTTCAAGGTCATCATCCTGCCCCGCAACATGCGCGTGGACACGGTGGTGCCGGGTGCCGGCAAGGGCGTGCTTCGCTTCCTGCGCGAGAATGCCCTGACCAAGGGCATTCACATCATGGCCTCGGCGGACATGCCGGGCATGCAGGATGAGAATGGCCGCCCGATGGCGGATTTCCAGAGCGAGCTTTCCCTGTTGTTCGGGGTGGATGGCTCCGATGTGGGCGGCTTTGAAGTGCCGCCCCGCACCAAGACCTTTGTCGAATCCAACATGCGGCGCATCAACGTCACCTTCACCACGACGACCGGCTTGCTCTACAACGGCTATTCCGCCACGCCCAAGGTGTGGAAGTACAATGACGAGGTCAAGGTCAGCGATGGCGTGCAGTGGGCCAAGATGGACACCCGCCGCAACAAGGGGTTTGAGGACAACGCCAATGGCTCAGGGATTCTTTCCCAGTGGGGCACCTGGACCAATACCGGCGCCGGCCTGTATGTGCGGAGCAACTGGGGCTGGCAGTACGCCGGGTCCAACCTGGTGCAGATGTGGGGCGATGCCTGCATGTGGCAGGACACGGACGTTGTCCCGTTCGGACGCTATACGCGCAGTGCCTATCTGCGCAGTAACTCGGGTGATCCTCTGCGCGAAGGGGCCTATGCCTCGATTGGCATTGAGTGGGAAGGCCCGAAAGGGACCTATCTGGGCCTGACGGAAAGCGCCCGCCTGACCACCGGCACCTCCGGTGGCGTCAGCGAGTCCCCCAACTTGATCAAGAATCCCGGCTTTGAGACCAACGGCGCCAACTGGGCCACCACCGGCCAGCTGGGCATTGAGGCGGGCTTCCATGCCTCCGCCGCCGAGACGGGAAGCTATGGCGCGTGGATCACCAACAATGCCGGCGAGCATTACATGTACCAGCAGATTCCCACCAACGTGTGGAAGCCTTATCTCGGCACCACGATGGTGTTCCGCGTCCGCGCCAAGAAAGTTGGCACGGTGCCCGGCAATATCAAGCTGGAACTTTACCATCCGTGGGTGGCGGTGACCAACGTGGACATCACCTCAGCCCTGACCACCAACTGGCAGACCTTTGCCCTCTATTACCGTCCGACGGCTGGCTCCGACCAGTTGCTGGAACTGCGCCTGCGCAATGCGACCGGCGGCTCCAACCTCGGCAAGGTGCTGTATGACAACGCCTATTTTTCCATCACCAACACCGTGGTCACTGGCGACACCTGGGTGAAATACAGCGTGGATGCCATGGCCCCGTCGAACGCCGTCAAGGCGCGCACCATCATTCGCAGTGGGTTCGACAACCTGCTGGCCAATGGCGGATTGAATGGCTCCGGCTTGGCGCCGGACAGCTGGGCGCAGTGGAATGACGGCTCGCACGATCCTTCCACCGGCTACCGTCTTGGAACCGAAGGCAACGCCTGGGCCTTCTGGTGGGATGGCGGCATCTATCAGGATGTGACCACCGGCTTCTCGCCCGGGCACGTCATCAAGTTTGGCGGACGGCTGTTCACGCCCGCCTCCGACCGGCTCCGCAGTGGCACCAAAAAGGGCGTGATCCAGGTGGAGTTCTATAACAGCACCTCGCTGATTTCCTCCGTGCTGGCCTCCCCGGAAATTTCGCAAACCTCGGAAGCCCAGTCCTGGCTTTCCTCCGAGGGCTCCGCGGCCATCCCGGCCGGCACCGTGCGGATGCGCGTGCTGGTGCGATGCAATGATTACAGCAGTGGCGACGGGCGTTTCATGGCGGACGACATTTACCTCCGCAACACCTCGCGAGGCTTGGGCTCGGTGTTTGTGGACAATCTCCACGAGAACCCGGCCCTGGTGGTCAAGAGCCATGGCGCCGCCAAGTCCGCCATCTTCCTGTTCAGCGCCGGCGATGTCTCCGCGGATGGCGACGGCAATGGCCAGATGGATGTCCTGCCTTGGAAGTGGCGTTACGATTATTTCGGAACGATCGTGAAGGATTACTTTGGCGTCCAGCCGGGCCTGCAGATCCTGGGCACCAACGCCCATCTGTGCATGGCGGAATACCGCACCTGCACCAATGGCGCGACGCTCTGGCAGATCAAAAACTACATGTGGGATACCAACTTCTCCTATGGCGGTCCCGACCAGACCTTCACCATTCAGAGCAGTCTCTTCAATGGGCGCACGATCCGCGCCTTTGAACAGGGCAAGGTCCTCTACACCAACAGCAATGGGACCATCACCCTGACGCTGAAGCCGGATGGGCACGAGATGTTGCTGGCCTATCTGCCGGGGACGAACCGGAAGGAAGTGGTTCAGATTGCCGAAGCCCCGAGCGTGGTGCATCCGGGCGGCGACAAATCGTATCTGGTGAAGATCCGGTACGATGCCCTCGCCACCACGGGCCTGGTGGTCAAGGCCGCCTTCAAGGAAGTGGGCAACAATGGCGACACGCTGACCAACGAGATCTATGCCATCATGACCAACGTGGCCGTGGGCGCGGCGGAAGCCGAATTCTGGATGTGGTTGCCGCCTTACCAGCAGACCGACACGGATTACAAGTCCACCGAGGATGGCGGCAAGTACGAATTCGCGGCATGGCTGGAGCGTGCGGGTGGCGTGAGGGTGGCGGAGGCCGTGCCGGTGCCCACCATGCTGGTATGGGGCGTTCGCCCCACCGCGGCGACGCCGACCAACATCGTCAAGGGCGGCACGTACAGCCTGCCTCTGGAATGGGAGGAGTTGTACGAGCCCCTGTTCTGGCAATTGACGCCGATGGCGCGCAACGAGCAGTTCCCGTCCCGCGTGGCGGTGTTCCGCTCAAGCAAGACGGAAAACTATGCGTCCGGGCAGTTTGCCCGCGCCAACGCGGTGTGCGACTGGCTGGAGAGCATGGGCTATTCCGCCGGCAACCCGCTGGACATCTCCTTTGATAACGTCATCGTGAGCAACGGGACCACCCTCCTCAATGACAACTTTGAGGATGGCGACTACAACGGCTGGACCCGTGCGGCGGGCTGTGCCAACTGGACGGTGGAAAATACGGCGGTGAATCACGGCCAGGGCCAGCGGTACAATGTGCATACGTCGTATTCGCTGAATACGGCGGCCCAGAGGCTGAGCTTCAAGATCACCGCCGATGCCACAAAGACCATAGACCGGGTCTTCCTGTATCTGTCCAGAGTTGGCACGGCGCCCACCTACAATCTGGCGCTCTACAAGGACAACGCGGGCATTCCGGGGACCTCGCCGCTGTCCTCGCAAACCATCCCGATGCCCACGACCAGTTACACCTGGGTTTCGGTGGACTTGCCCAACTACCAGTGGTCGGCCGGTTCCACCTATCATTTCGTGCTCTCCTACGCCTCCGGCACAGTGGGCGTGAGCAATTATGTCCGCGCCCAGTACGTCGGCCCCAATACGGACGGGCGGCGCGTGCTGTATTCCTCAAATAGCGGAAGCACCTGGACCACCAACTACCACTATGAGCCCGCGATGCGCGTGCTGTACACGGACGGGACCAGCCTGGCCCAGCCGTACATCTCGTACTCGGCGATTGTGGTGACCAACCGCATCCGCTACGGCCAGCAGTTCCGCCTGCCGGAGGCCGCGGTCGTCACCAACATCGCACTCTTCACGTACAAGCAATCCACCGTGAACGGGGATGCGCAATTGCAGATCCGGCGCTGGAGCGACAAGGCCCTGCTGGCCTCCTCGACTGTTTCGCGGACCACGATCGCCACGACCGGAAACTGGGTGCGCTTCAGCTTCTCGCCTTCCGTGACGCTGGGGGCCTCCACCCAATACTTCTGGGCCTTGGTCAATCTGGGGAGCAGTGGGAATTACTACGTGGCCCGTGCCAATTCGGCGGGCGGTTATGGGCTGTACACCTGGGATAGCACCACCAACGCGAGCGTGTACACGACAAATACCGGCGCCACCTGGGTCGCCAACACCGATTATGACTTCGGGTACAGACTGCAGGGCAGGACCGTCAACAAGGCCCTGCGCACATCCCGCATCGGCAACTCCGACAACCTGCTGGTCACCGGCAACAACTGGACCAATTACACGGTCCAGGCGAACATCCGGTACAACAAGCAGGATAATTATTTCGCCGACGCGGAAGTGTACTTCCGCTACAAGGACCGCGCGAACTACTACCGCGTGGGCATTCGGAATTTCTACGCCTTCTGGCGCTTGAAATACACCGTGGTGGTCAATTCCAACATTGTCCAGCAGGGCTGGCTGTACGACTTCGCCAAGACCAACCGCCCCGTGGAGAATGCCTGGTACAACCTGAAGATCAACTGCAAGGGCTCCACCAACGACGTGTATTTCAACAACCAGCTGGTGGGGACCTTCTGGGACACGAATCTGGCCGCCGGCAAGGTGGCCGTGGGAAGCCGCGCCCTGCAATTGGGCAACTGGGAGCCGCAGAAGGGGTACTACTTCGTGGATGATGACGAGTGGAGCTTCTGGGCGCCCGAGGGCCAGCCGCAGACCGAAGGCAAGCCGGTCAACCTGGATCCCGGCTATTTGAGAGCCTTCTTCAACACCATGATCCTGCCCGGCGTGCAGGTGATGAGCGATATTGAAGTGTCCAATCTGACCACCTGGGTCAAGGGCGGCCTCAACAGCATCATCGCCACCGATGGCGGCGTGGCGATGCGCAATGAGACCGGCGCGATGGACCTGGGCCGCATCGAGCCCCTGCTGGGCGTGGGCACGGGCCTGCGCAACCTCAGCGGCCTCACGGGCGTGCAGGTGGGCGAGGCGGATCATTATGCCACGCTGGATTATGGTCCGGGCACCCTGCTGAGCGCCGCCGGCAATGCGGTGGCGTATGACGCCGTCAATGGCGCCACGGCGCTGGGCCTGGCCTATAACACCACCAGCTCGGTTCCGGCCTTCGTGGCCAACGTGCTGTGGGACAATCCGGCGGTGCCCATCAAGGTGTTCACCTTCAATTTCGCGGTGGACACCCAGGGCCAGCTGGCCGGTTCGATGAAGACCGTGGCTCAGCGCGCCTTTGAATGGGCCCGCGGCAACGCCTTCAAGTGCCAGGTGGAACTGCGGCATATCGGCGATGCCACCAACCTGTATGATGACTTCACCGTCTACTCCACCAACATCTGGCTCCTGGGTGGCTCGGGCTCGAACAGCCTCAGCATTACTCTCCCCACGGACGGCATCATGACGGGGACCAACCTTTGCTGGACCTACACCGTGTACCCATGGGATGCCACCAACTCGTGGCAACAGCACCAGGGCTTCTATTCCTCGCAACTGGATGCGAAGACCGTCAAGATTCCGGGCAAGGGCCTTCAGCTGGCCGGCGCGGCGGAGGCGGTCTTTGCCGGGCGCGGCTGGGAGACCTTCACGGCCTACAACGCCGAGACGCAGTCCTGCGTGATGACCGTGGGCGTCAAAGACAAGAGTTCTCTGACCTTTGAAGACAACTTTGACGACGGCAACTACACCGGGTGGCTGGTGGCGGCCCAGCCCAACGTCACGTGGTCCGTGTCCACCGGGCGCCTGCGCGCCGCCGTGTCGGGCACGGGTTCGGTCTCCAGCATCGTCGCCGATGCGGCCCGGGTGGGGGTGACCAACCTGACGGTTGAATACTATGCGCGCTGGATGAACGGGGCCAACGATGGCGGCCTGCTGTTCCGCGGGTGCGTCCTGCAGGTCAATCCCGCCCGGATGGGCTGGACGGATTACAACCCCACATATGTGACCAACAACGCGCCAGTAGCAGGGGCCTGGAATCATGTAGTGGTGCATATCCGCGATGGCGCGCCTTTCCTGCGCAGTGATCTGCACGTGAATGGCCGCACCATCTTCCTGGACGAGCCCATTGAACTCAACGGGTTCGCGACGAACACGATCGGGTTTACGGCCCCGAACCTGGCCGGGTATGCCGAATGGGACAACGTCCGCATCGCGGATGAGCACTATGAGTTTGTGACCCAGATGGTGGTCAGTGCGGGCGGCCCGGTCAACATCATGATTCCTGTTCCGGATTATGACGCGGCGATGTGGGAGCACGAGGGCACCGAACTGGGTGGCGGGTATGAGTGGTTTGCCTATCTGGCGGGCCAGAATGTCCACAGTTATCGTGACACCGCAGTTAGCTTTGCCCCGCGCTTCATCATGGAGGACACCAACTTCCCGACCGTGATGAATCCGGGGGACACCGTCCGCCTGCCCGTGCTGTGGGAGAACCTGCCGCAGGTTCCGATGACCCTGCAGATCCGGCTGGTGGAAGGCTGGCGCGGCGATGCCATGGCCACCAACTACTACACGCTGGGCACCGCCAGCGGATCGGCGTACTTCGAGTTCACGATCCCCGAGGTGATCGCCAGCGGCGGCGGCTATGGATGGATGGCGTTCGTGCATCCCACGGGCTCCGCGGAGCCCATGCTGGAGCGCCTCGGCCTGGATGACACTTTCCGGTATGGCCGAGACGGCATGCCGGTGGAGCCGGAGGTGCCGGTATGCATCACGCCGATTGTCGGCGAGGACTACATGGTGTACCGTGATGCCGGCATTCCCATGAACACTGACATCATGACGTGGGATGGCGGGTCTGCCTACTTCAACGGCGCGTACGTCACCAATGGAGCTCCCGAGGGCAATGAGGTGTTCTTTGTGAACAGCGCCAGCTGGGCGGGCTGGGGGGTCATTGGCTTCACCGGCACGGATATGCGCGAATACCGCAATGGGTTCGTCTCGTTCTGGCTGAAGAGCAGTCTGGTGCTGAAGCTGGATGTCGAGGATATGGATGGCGTCAAGGCGACGACGTATGTCCCGACCACGTCCAATGTCTGGAAACAGGTGCATGTGCCCGTGACATCCATCACGGCGGCGGGTGTGGACCTATCCCGCATCAAAGGGTTCTTTGAGATCACGGCGGAGGCCGGCACCACCTTCCTGGTGGATGAGGTGAAGTGGGTGAAGGGCCATTATGATATTTACAATGACAAGGGCTTTGCCACGAACACCACGCTGTCCACTTCGTATGCCGGGGCGGCCACGTTTAATGCGAACTATGTGGATGGCGCGGCGCCTGAAGGGGTCAAGAGCTTCATGGCCACCGGAACCTCGTGGCTGGGCTGGGGCGCGTACCGCCCCTCCGGCACCCAGGATCTGAAGCACTACACCAACGGAGTGCTGGCCTTCTGGCTCCGCAGTTCCAGCCCGCTGTATGCGCGCATTGAAGGGCCCTCGGGCACGGTGCGCAGTGTCAGTGTGCCTTCAACCACGGGCACATGGCGCGAGGTTAAGGTGAAACTCTCCAGCTTCTCCGGCGTGGATTTCGAGCGCATCCGCAGTCCCTTTGCCATCACCTCCTCGGTGGCCGCGGCCTACCTGGTGGATGATGTCCGCTGGATGGGCGGAACCAATCCGGTGCCCAGCGATGCGCGGATGACGATCTATTCGGATCAGGGCATCCCCGTGGGCACCGATGTGCAGACCTGGTGGTCTGAATGGTGGCTGGTGAGGGTTTCGCCGTCGGATTCCTGGGTCTCCGAATGGTCGAACGGCGGCTTTGAAACCGGCGGCGCGCCCATTCCGTCCTGGAGTTTCCTGCCCGCGGGCGGCGGAGCGACAGCGGTGGTCTCGGCGGCTTCGGTGTATCAGGGCGTGAACGGCCTGCGCCTGTCCACCGGCAGTTCCGGGAGCGACACTCAGGCCGTGGTGTATCAGCAATTCGATGCGCTGGAAGGCGACATGTTCTGGGCGGAGGCCATGTTCCGCCAGCCGGCCGGACAAGGCTGGGTGGCTGGGTCCAAGGCCTTTGTGCGCGTGCAGTTCTACAATGCGTGGAACCAACTGCTGACGAATTTCACCGCGCATGTGGGCGTGCTGACCAATGCCAGCCAGGGCTGGACCGAATGCAACAACCTGGTGGATTGGAAGAACAGCACGACCGTGGCCCCTCGGGACACCCGGTACGCCCGGATTTGCGTGACCCTGACCAAGCCCGCCGGGGCGACGGGCGTCAGCGTGGTGGATGTGGACAACGTCTACTTCTGCCTGCGGAGCAGTTATAACGGCGGCTATGCGCTGGATCCCGTGGTGCCGGAAGGTACCAAGTGCTTCCGGACCTTCAGCGCGGGCTGGGCGGGCTGGGGCGTAGTTTCCACCAACGGGACGGTGGACATCCGGGCCTATACCAACGGCT
This sequence comes from uncultured Verrucomicrobiota bacterium, assembly GCA_964521805.1. Lineage (GTDB taxonomy): Bacteria > Verrucomicrobiota > Kiritimatiellia > CAIQIC01 > GWF2-57-35 > CAZFSE01. The sequence goes on along the minus strand of CAZFSE010000022.1, from coordinate 15,539 downwards.
ACCTGAAGTTCTGGTTCAAGGCCCCGCAGGTCACGGCGTACGATGCCCTGTTCAACGGGTATCACAACATCTGGACCGTCGGGTATGACGTGCAGATGCAGAGCGTGTACAACGGGGTGACCAATACCGTGTCGTACTCGGAAGTCACCGGGATCACCGACCTGATCAATGGCGTGCCCTGGTACCAGGTCAGCATACCGGTCAGCGCCTTCACCAGCCAGGGCTTGAACCCGGCTTCTGTGCGGGCGCCGTTTATGATCACCGCCAGCATGACCACCGCCTGGGAGGTGGACCATATCCGGTTTGAGCTGAAACCGTAGCGGCCCCTCCGGGCCGG
>CAZFSE010000022.1:11121-15102 GCA_964521805.1 uncultured Verrucomicrobiota bacterium | reverse complement strand
CCCTGGAGGACCACATCCACCCGGTCCTGATAGAAGACCGTGACGGTCTGGCCATTCTGCGCCTCGGTCAGCACCTGCGCCGAGTCGTCTGACGACTCGCACCCCGCGGAAAGAAGAAGAATCCCCAGCAAACTCGCGCACCACCATGTTTTGTGGATCATAACAAACTCCTTTTGTTGAGAGGATAGACAGTAAAAAATGGAGGGTGTTCAATTCGAGGCTGGAAAAAATGCGAAAAATAAACAATAGTCCGCGGGCAAGGAGAACAGATGGTGAGTGAGTCATTTGCACAACGGCTGGAGTCGGTGCAGGCACGCATACAGCGTGCCTGTGCGCGTGCTGGGCGTTCCCTGGAGGAGGTCCGGCTTGTGGCGGCCTCGAAGACCATGGGCCCCGATCAGGTGTGCGAGGCGGCGGACTGCGGCCTGGTGCTGTTTGGCGAAAACAAGGTGCAGGAGGCCAGCGCCAAGATTCCACTCTGCCCGGGTTCGCTGACCTGGCACATGATTGGCCACCTGCAACGCAACAAGGTGGCCGCGGCGGTGCAACTGTTTGACATGATTCATTCCGTGGATTCCGTCCGCCTGTTGCAGGCCATTGACCGCGCCTGCTCCGAGGCTGGCAAGACCCTGCCGGTGCTGATCGAGGTCAATGTGGCCGGCGAGCGCTCCAAGTCCGGGCTGGCCCCGGAGGGGCTGGCGGAACTGCTGGCCGCGGCGCGCTCCTGCATGCAGGTCAATGTGACCGGCCTGATGACCATGCCCCCATTCGCCGAGGATCCGGAGAAGGCGCGTCCGTATTTCCGGCGCCTGCGGGAGTTGCGGGATCAGTGGAATCCGGAAATGGGTGGCACGCTTCAGGATCTTTCCATGGGAATGACCGGAGATTTTGAGGTGGCGATTGAGGAGGGGGCCACCATGATTCGTGTGGGAACCGCGCTGTTTGGCGTGCGGGTCCGCCCGCCCCCTCCCGTGGAGGAACCGGAATGAAGATCGAAAAAATTGCTTTTTTGGGAGCGGGCAACATGGCGGAGGCCTTGGTGAAGGGCCTGGTGGCCAGCGGGCTGTGCACACCCGCGCGGATTGTGGTGGCGGATGTGGACTCCCGGCGCCTGGATCATTTCCACAGGGAATACAGCGTGCGTGGCGTGACCTCCAACCTGGCGGCCGTGATGGGGGCGGACGTGGTGATGTTGTCCATCAAGCCACAGATTCTTCCGGAGGTGCTCAAGGAGGTGGCGCCGGTGCTGGAGGCCAGGACGCTGGTGCTGAGCATTGCGGCGGGCGTGACCACGGCGAAGATCGAAGGAGTCCTGGGCGAGGGCGTCCGCGTGGTGCGCTCGATGCCCAATACGCCGGCCCTGGTGCGTGCCGGAGCCGCGGCCATTTGTGGCGGGCGGTGGGCGGAAGAAAAGGATTTGGAGACGGCGGAGCAAATTTTACGGGCGGTGGGTGTGGTGGTGCGGGTGCAGGAGCTGGACATGGACGCCGTGACGGCGCTCAGTGGGAGCGGGCCGGCCTATGTGTTCTTCATGATGGAGGCCCTGCTGGAGGCGGCTCGTCGGCTCCAGCTTGACGAGGACATTGCCCGTCCGCTGGTGTATGCCACCATCGAGGGCGCGGCGCGCTTGATTCAGGAGACCGGCGTGGAGGCGGGGGAACTGCGCCAGCGGGTGACCTCCAAGGGCGGCACCACGGCCGCCGCGCTGGAGGTGTTGCGCAACCGCAATGTGAGCGAGGCGTTTTGCGAGGCGGTTCTGGCCGCCCACAAGAGATCGCGGGAGCTTTCAGGAGCGTAGAAAACATGGCAAAAAATAAATCCAAGATGTACGTAGAGGAGGCGCCCGGCGAGCCCGTGCATGGCAATGCCTTGAATGGCTTTCTCTGGACGGTCATTGTCCTGGCGGTTGTGTTGTATGTGGGCGCGTATGTGCTGGCGCGCACGGATGGGTTCCGGGGCATTGTTGAGAACCGTTTGCGGGATCGTCTGGGGCCATCGGTGTCCGTCAAGAAAACCTCCTGCGATTGGGGGCTGAATCTGATCGTGCAGGGGGTGGCCACGGAGGATATCAGCCGCCGGGGGCAGGCGGGCCTGCGCCTGGGTGAGGCACGGCTCGAGTGGTCTGTCCGGCGCTGGCTGAAGCCCGGCGTTTCGGCGTTGAGGGGACTGGAGCTGTCCAACGTGTACCTGTCATTTGCGCCCAGCGAAAAAGGCGAATGGGAGCCCGCCGCCCTGCAGTCAGTGGCCGGTCTCTTGGAGAAATGGAGCGGCGCGCAAAATGCGCCGGCCGCGCCTTCTCTGGCGCCGGCCGGCGGAGAGCCGGAAAAAAAACTGGAGAGCCTCGGTGTTCAGTTCGACAAGATCGCCATGACCTTGAAAGATGGCCGTGCGACCTGGTGGAAACGCAATGGCGATGAGCTGGCGATTTTGGAAGGGGTTAACATTGATGTTCGCCCTGTGCCGTTGCCCTCCCGGGAAATGATCTACTACCATGTGTCCGCCAAGGCGGTGGATCTGCGCCCCGGCTTCCGGGCGGACAATCTGGATTTTGAATTTCTCCGAACGGGAGCACAGGACGTGGTCCTGAATTTTCAGGCTGACTGGGCCCGGCCCCCCGCGCCAGATGCTTCCACCGACCGCTTCGAGGGACTCTTCAAGAAAAGTGAATCCGAGAATTTCGGCCAGGCTCTCCGCAATGCCCTTCAAGAAAATTCGCCCTGAAGCGTTTTTCAGGCCGTCCGCCTAAAGATGCAGATCCCCCGCCGCTTCGGGTTGATACAGAACATCTTCAATGTGAACTTTTCGCAGGCCTCCTGGAACAGCCCATTCGATGGTACTGCCTTTGGCGTAGCCCAGAAGTGCGGTGCCCATGGGGGATAGCACGGACATTCTGCCCAATTCAATGTCCGCGTCAGCGGGAAATACCAGCGTGACCTCCGTCTTGCTGTCGTCTGCCAAGTCTTTGAACACCAGCTTTGTGTTCATGGTGACCACATCCTTTGGAATGTCGCATGACTCCACAATGCTGGCTCTTTCCAACTCGGCCTTCAGTGATTTCAGGTCGTTTCGGTCCCGGTAGCTGAAATCATCTTCCACCGACATCAACTCTTTAAGCCGTCGAAAATCATTTGCGGTAACGAATATTTTTCTCTTTGTCATGTTACATTCTCCTTCGCATGGTGTTGTCTGGCAACGCCCGCAACGCAATTCTGCTGTTTTCGTCCGCATGAGTCAAGCGGCTGGGTGTCTAAAATGGTTTTGCACGACCGCAAAATGCCCGCGCGATCATTTATACTGCCCGCTGGCCATTTCCATCGCGCTTTGGTAGATTCGCAACGCTGTATTTTCATTCATTAACGCAGGAGTCCTCATGGAGAAAGTGGTGATTTTGGGAAGTGGCCCCGCGGGCTATGCGGCGGCGGTCTATACGGCGCGGGCCAATCTCAGCCCCGTGGTGGTCGAGGGCCATCAGCCCGGCGGGCAATTGACGACGACCACGGACATCGAGAATTACCCCGGATTTCCGGAGCCGATTTCGGGGTTTGAGCTGATGGAGCGCATGAAACAGCAGGCGGCGCGCTTTGGCGCACGGTTTGTCTCGGGGCTGGCTGTGGACGTGGATTTCAGCGGGCGCCCCGTGAAGGTCATGCTGGACAATGGCGAGGTTCTGGAGACGGCCACGCTGATTGTGGCCACGGGGGCCTCCGCCCAGTATCTGGGCATCGAGTCCGAGCAGAAGCTGATTGGACGAGGGGTTTCCGGATGCGCCACCTGCGATGGCGCGTTTTACAAGAATGTGCCGGTGGCGGTGGTGGGAGGGGGCGATACCGCCATGGAGGAGGCGCTGTTCCTGACGCGCTTTGCGTCGAAGGTTTATCTGATTCACCGCCGCGAAGAATTCCGTGCCTCGAAGATCATGGCGGAACGGGTCTTGAAGCATCCCAAGATTGAGGTGCTCTGGAACAGCGTGGTGCAGGAGGT
>CAZFSE010000022.1:0-11021 GCA_964521805.1 uncultured Verrucomicrobiota bacterium | reverse complement strand
CGGCGCCGCCTGGTGGCCGGGGTTATCTTTGGAATCCTGTTTGGCGGTTCCATGGCGGGCATGTTTGTGGGGTTGGGTAAGATGTTCGAGATGGTCTTTGAGTCCAAGACCCCTCTGCCCTGGTCCGCCAAGATCGCCATTGCCGCCGTGTTGCCGGTCTTTGCGGTTTTGCGCGGCATTGGGGATTACATGTGCACATACCTCATCAACTGGATTGGCAACCGGGTGGTGATGGATTTGCGGACTTCGACCTTCGCGCATCTTCAACAGCTTTCCCTGTCCTTTTTTCAGCGAAACAAGACCGGCGAGATCATTTCGCGCGTGGTGAATGATTCGATGATGGTGGAGCGCGCGGTCTCTACGGTGCTGGCGGATCTGGCGAAACAGCCGTTTTCCCTGTTAGCGGTGGTGGCCGTCATGATCTGGAATGATTGGAAGCTGGCGGCGGTGGGCCTCTTGCTGTTCCCCATTTGCATTGTTCCGGTGGCTATGTTTGGACGGCGCGTGCGCCGCTTTGCGCGCGAAAGCCAGCAGAAGGTGGCGGATCTCGTGACGATTCTCCAGGAGACCACCACCGGCGTGCGGATCGTCAAGGCCTTCGGCATGGAAGGCTACGAGATGAGTCGTTTCAACGAGCGGTGCGGGGCCTTGTTCAGCCGCATTATGCGCGTGACCAAGGCGCAGGCCGCCGTGGAGCCGATCATCGTGGCCATTTCCTCGCTCGGCGCCTCCATTTTTCTGCTCTACAACATGAGAAGCGATGTGACCGTGAGCCAGTTTGTGATTTTCGCCGGTGCGCTGGTGGCGTTGTATGAGCCGGTTAAAAAGCTGAGCAAGATTCATCTGTCCATCCAGCAAAGTTCTGCCGCGGCGGACCGCATTTTTGAGGTGCTGGATGAGGCCGTAACGGTGCGTGAACAGGCCGGCGCAGAGGACTTTTCAGAGCCGGTGCGCGGGATTTCCTTCGAGCATGTGGGCTTTTCGTATGAGGCCGCGCCGGTCCTTCAGGATATCGGCTTCCAGGCGAAGGCGGGCCAGCGAATCGCCTTGGTGGGGGGTTCCGGGGCGGGCAAGAGCACGCTCGTCAGCCTGATTCCCCGGTTTTATGATGTCAGCCAGGGGCGGATTTGTCTGAATGGGCGTGACATCCGGTCCTTGAGTTTGAAATCCCTGCGCGCACAGATTGGCATCGTCACGCAGGAGATCATTCTATTCAATGACACCGTGGCCAATAACATTGCATATGGCCATTCAGAAGCGGACCGCGCGGACGTGGAGGCGGCGGCTCGCAAGGCACATGCGCACGACTTTATCCTGCAGATGCCGGAGGGATATGACACCCTGGTGGGTGAGCGGGGCGTGCGCCTCTCGGGCGGGCAATGCCAGCGGCTGGCGATTGCCCGGGCCATTTTGCGCAATCCGCCCATCCTGATTCTGGACGAGGCCACCAGCGCGCTGGATACCGAGTCGGAACGGCAGGTTCAGGCCGCCCTGGATGAGCTGATGAGCGGGCGGACCGTGTTTGCGATTGCGCACCGCCTCTCCACGATCATTCACTCCGATGTGATCCTGGTGCTCGACAAGGGGCACATCGCCGAGCAGGGCACGCACGCGGAACTGCTCGAGCGCGGCGGCCTCTACAAATATCTCTACGACCTCCAATTCCGCGAGACGGGGCCCGGGAAAAGCGAGGGGTAGTTTTCAGCCCGGCAGGTAGGGGGCGACCAGGCCGGCTTTTCCGCAGTGGACCAGGCTGTCATTCATGTGGTCGCGCTCGTCGAGCGCGATTTGGCGGAAGACATCCCCCCACGAGGCAAAGGGGCCATTGGGATGTTCGTTCGCGACAGGGCAATCCACGGGCTGTTGATCCAACTCCGGATGATCTTTCACGAATTGCATGTAGGTGTGTTCCGCATGATCTTCAAACTCGGCATTGAGCTGGAAGGCGGTGCGGAGGCTGAAGAAGGCCAGGGTCTTGGAGAAGAGGCCATACTTGATGGCGGCCACGCGGGCGGCCAGGGTTTCCCAGAACCAGCTTTCGCGGATGTTGAGCTTGAGCATGCGCGCCTCGATGGTGCGCAGGTGCCAGAACTCATTGTCCTGGGCCTGCCGTCCCCACACGATGAGGTCCTTGGCCTCTTCCACGGCCTGGTTGTTGCTGTACTGGCCGGTCATTCTTGAGTACTGGCGGGTTTCCCAGGCCTGGTAGGGGATGCGGGCAAGGATCTCCAGCAGGCGCACCTTGGGCAGGCTGGTTTCCTTGCCATAGATCAGGTCCATGCTCCAAAAAAGAAATTTGGCCACCGCGCCATGGTCCAGCGGCTTCCGGTTCAGCGTGGCTTCCTGCTCGGCCTTGTAGTTCACCGTTCGTTTCTCAATCATCCCAACCTCCCGTGTTGTGCTGAAACCATAACCGCAGTGGCCCCCATTTTCAACCTGTGTTCCTTTTTTTTCAGAGAGCCGGCCCGCATTAGACCTTGCCCCGATAGCGGGTGAGAATGTCGCGGACATATTTCCGTGTGGTGGGATAAGAGATGGCCTCCACAAACTTGCGGGGGTTGGGGCCGCTCTCGCCGGCCCAGCGCTTGGCGTTGGACAGCCCTGCGTTGTATTCAGCCAGGGCGAAGGGCAGGGGGTCGGGGTAGATGGACCAGCGGCGGATGGCGCGGGCGAGGTACCAGGCGCCCGCCTGGAGGTTGGTGGATGGATCGAACAAATCGGTGCGCGAGAACGTGGTGATGCGGCGGGCGGCGGCCCATTCGCGGGCGGCGGTTTCCGTGACCTGCATCAGGCCCACCTCCTGGTGCGTGCCCACGCTGTTGGGATTAAAGCGGCTCTCCTTCCAGATCAGGGAGGAGATCAGCCGGGGATCCACCCCGGCCTGGCGGCTGGCCTCGATGACCAGCAGGTCAAAACGATGAACCCGGTGCAGGACGGAGATGGCCGACAGGCTCACCAGCAGAATGGCGGCCACGGCGTTCCAGTAAAGGATCTTCACCGCCGTCTTGTTGGCTATGGTGCGCACGGGGCCATTCTAAATGCCGTTGCCTGTTTTGTTCAAGATTTTGGTGGATGGGAAAAGGCTTTTTCTTCCGGCGGTTTTTTTGTAGGCTGTGCCAAAACAGGAGGAGGTGGGCATGGCCCTGGATCACGATGCATACAGCAGGAGGATGGAAGCCTTTTACAAGGACGTGATCGCCCTGCTGGCCCAACCTTCAACCGGCCCGTCGCCGGTCGTGCCCAGCCCGCTGTATCCGCCCGGCCAAGTTCCCGATCTGTTGATTTATGTGGGCGATGCGGATCCCCGTGTGGCGGACGCCCTGCGCCTGCAACTGCCGCCCTCGGTTTTTTTGCTGTGCCTTTATCCGGCCTGGTCTTCGGACGTGGATGCCCAGATGCGCCCGGCGGCCCAGGGACGCACGCTGGTTTCTTCCATGGGGCCGGAGAGTGGATTCGCGGACAAGGTCTCCCTGCTGGTTTCGCTTTTGCCGGAGCGGAATGTCCGCCTGGTGGTGGCCAGCGGCTGCCGCGAGCAATTCCCTTCGGAGTTGCGCGCGGTGGAGGAGGCCATTCAAACGGCGCAGGATAACGCACAGCAGGAGCGCAACCGCGGGCTGATCCGCCTGCGCAGTTCCCTCCGCAATCTGCCCTCCATCCACCGGCATGCGGGCCTGTCGATGGTGAAGGTTCCGCCGGGAACCGCCGCGATTGTGTGCGGGGCGGGCCCTTCGCTGTTGCGGCAGTTGGCGCCGCTCAAGGCCGCCGCGGGGCGCGCGGTCATCATCGCCTCCGGGCATGCGGCAGGGGTCTTGGTGAAGTCGGGAATTACGCCTCATGCCGTGGTGGAGGTGGATGCGCATGCCGGGCGCAACTGGCCGCTGGAGAGCCGGCCAGCGGCCTTGCTGGTGGCTTGCACGGAGGTGGCGCCGGAGGTGGCAGAGCGTTTTGCCCGGGTCTATTGGTGCGAGGGCAGTGCGCCGGTTTTCAATCTGGCCATGCGGCAATGGAATGTTCCGCTTCGCCCCACGCAACTGGGGCGTTCCGTCATTGTGCCTGCCCTTGATTTCGCGGTGCGGCTGGGATGCACGCGCATCGCGCTGGTGGGACAAGACCTTTGCGTAGCGGAGGGCGGAGTGACCCACGCGGATGGGGAGGTGCTTCAGGGCGGCGATGAGCTGGTTGAACTGCCCGGAAACTCGGGGCAACCGGTGGCCTCCACCAAGAATTTCGTGGCGGTGCGGACGGCCTTGCAGGCGTATCTGCGCCTGTTGAAGGCCGGCGTTGGCGGACAGGGGCCCCGGGTGGCCAACTGTACCTTGGGCGGCGCGCTGGTGGAGGGCGCCGAACGGGAGCCGCTGGAGTCTTTCTGCGAGGGGCTTGTTCCGTTGCCAGATGGGTTTCAACTGGTTGAATCTGCGCCGCTGGCCACGGAGGCGCCGGAGAAATCCGCCCGTCTGGAGCGCAAGTTTGGCGCGTACAGGGCCATTGCGGACAATCTGGTGGAGATGTGCAGGAAGTTGAAGAAAGAGCTGGAGCAGACGCCTTTGAATATGACCAGGGTCCAGGCCTTTCAGCGACTGTTGCAGAAGCTGGTGGCGAATGAAGATGCGTCCAGGCAGGACAGCGAGCTGGGAATGTGGCTTCAGCCCATCCTGTTGCATGTGGATCGGGTGATGAAGGAAACGCCTGGCCTGATGACCGAGGAGAACGACCCTTTCAAGCAACTGCACTTTCTGGAAACACGGTTTGGATTCATGGGGGGGCTGTGCGAGGACTTTCGCCGTGAAACTCGCCGTGCGGCGGAGCGGATGGCGGACCCGGAGGGCGGAATGGCCGCGGAGGGTTCTCCACTGGCCTTTCATGGGTTCCGCGAGAATGCCCTCCAGCAGATTGCGTCCTCCAATCGCTCCCTGGCCGCGCATCTGCGCAAGCGGGGGGAGCGGGCCTCTCCGGAGCAGTTTCAGTTGCGCTGGATGAACCAGTGCGTGCCCTTCATCCAGGCCCGCCTTTCGGAGGGGCCATGGGTCGCACTTTCCGGTTTTACCAGCATGTTTGAGCGGGCGGCGCTGGAGGTGGAGCAGTTTGTCCAGGCCTCCTCCTTCGATCCCGCCCGGCATTCGCTGGCCTGTGCCATCCCCGGCAACTGGGTGCATGTGATGGAGTTTTCAAAGCGATTTCCGACGGCGCGCCTCCTGATTCTGGAGCCTTGGGTGGATTTGCTTTCGTCCCTGATTGAACGCGGCTCGTTTTTGCAGGTGCTGTCGCCGCAGGCCACCGTGTTGGGGGTGGATGAGCGCGTTCCGGAATGGCGGACGGCGCTGGAGGCGTGGCGGGAACAAGCCAGGTCCGATGGCTTGGAGCTCAAGATTTTCAAATTGCCTGCCCTGGCGGAGACGGAAGAAATGCGCCGCCTGCTGGAACAAACAGGACTGCGCGCATGAGGCCCCGCTTCAAAATTCTGCAGGGACAAAGCCAGTATGGCATTTTTGACAGCTGGCAGAATGCGCTCCACCGGGCCATGACCCGCCTGGGGATTCCCTGCGAGTTGACGCCGCTGAGCGAGTCCTACTCCACGCCATATTGCGAGGATGAGATTTCCCTGGGCTTTAATCTCACGCGCACCTGGTCAAGGGAACAGGCCCACCGGAGGCACCTGGCCTGGGTGGTGGACCATCCTTGTTTTCAGGCCACGTTCTTCATGGCCGAGGCCACCGGGTTTCCTGTGAATTACGATGCCTGTTGCATGGGGTCGGTGGACATGCATTGGGCGGAGACGGCTCGCTCGATCTATGGGTTTCCCTCCATCTATTTTTTGCCCCATGCGACCTGCCTGGAGGCGCCGGTGCCGCCCGCTGGCGCGGACCGCCCCCTGGAGGTGGTATTTTTTGGCTCGCTCGAGGATCCGGAGCAATGCCTCGCCAAGCTCAGGGGTTTTGTGGCGGCCCAGATGCCGGACTGCACACCCTTGGCGGACGCGCTGGCACGGGATTTTCAGTATGGCCCCGCGGGGGAGTTGGATTCGGCGGTCCTGGCGGTCTTGCGCGCCTATCGGTTTCCCGAGAAGGCCCTGCGCATTTTTATGAGTTCGATCTTTCCCCAGTTGGATTTGTACCATCGCTACCGAAGCCGCCTCAAGGTGCTGAAATCTTTGAAAACGTCCCGCGTTGATGTGTATGGAAGCGGCCCTTGGAGCGGGGCGGGCCTTTCGGAAAACGTGGCTGTTCATGCCCCGGTTTCGCATGCTCAAGCCTTGGAGATCATGCGCCAGGCGCGCGTGGTGTTGCATCACGCGCCCACGCTGGCCGCGGGCGGGCATGAGCGGGTGTTCGATGCGCTTGCCAGCGGGTGCCGGGTGGTGTCCACGGCGTCGGCCTTCTTGCAGAGGGAGTTTGACGGAAACGGCAGTGTGTTGTTCTATGCGCCGGAGGAGGGCGCGGATTCCGTGCTGGCGGAGGCGCTGGCCTCCGAGAGGGCGCCGGAGACGATGGAAGACGCGCAGGCGCGGGTGTTCCAGCGGCATGACATGGCGGCGCGCGCGCGGCGCCTGTGTGAACTGGTGAGCCTGCGCTGGCCCGAGGTCTTTGGCCCGGAGAGGGGCGGGGATGCCTGACGCGCTGGCCATCCTTTCTTCCACGGGCAGGGGCCGCGTGTTGCCGCATACCCTGGCCGATATCCAGCACGCGCTGGCGCGGCTTGGGCACCGGGTCTTTGTGCAGGACAACGCGGCCTACCCGCGGCGGCCGGAGGCGGTTCTCTCCATCGTGGATGGCCTGGTCCAGGTGGAGCCGGAACTTTTCGCCACGGTGGATCATGTGGCGCTGTTGCCGGATGTGCTCAGCGTGCTGGACCGTCCGCCCAAGGTCCTTTGCTGGATGTATGATGCCCCCGCTTCCTTTATCCGGCCTGAATTTTTGGCGGTCAATTCCCACCTGCATCTGTTCTGCTGGGATCGCGCCTATATTCCACGACTGCACTCGCAGGGATTCACATCGGTGCACTACCAGCCCCTTGCCACCAACCCGGAAGTCTATCGCCCGCTCCCTCCGGCCCTTTTCGACTATGAGGTTTCCTTTGTCGGCGCCTTTTCGCCCCGGCGAAAGGATCTGCTCCTTCACCTGGCGCAAAGCGGTTTTGCGGTGGATGTTTTTGGCGATGAGGCGTGGGGCTCCCTGTCCGGCGAGCGGATTCGGTTTCGAGGGTTCGCCCATAACCGCACGGACTGCCCCCGGATTTACAGCCGCTCGAAAATCAATCTGAACATCACCAGCGAACAACTGCTGACGGCCCTGCCGGTGCGGGTGTTTGATGTGCTCGCCTGCGATGGCTTCTTGCTCACGGACCGGCGCGAGGATGCCACCCGTCTGTTTGAACCGGGGCGCGAGCTGGCCCTCTACGAGGATGCGGAAGATCTGACGCGAAGGGTTCGGCATTTTCTGGAGCATCCCAAAGAACGCGACGCGATCCGGCAGGCGGGTGGGGCGCGGGTGCGGCGGGAATACACGTTTGAAAAAATCTTGCCCGGCATGCTGGAGAAGGTGATGTCGTCCCCCGTGGATGCGCGCGATAATCATGCGCTGGCGCCGGATAAAATGGGGCGGGCCCTCTGGCTGGCGGGAGTGAGCTACATGAAGTTTGGAAAGTTCCAGCAGTCCTATCCTCGATTGCTCGACGCCCTGCGCCTGCGTCCGCAGGCGCAGGAGAATCTTTTCGCGATGGCTCTGCTGGCCCGGGAGACCGGACAAACGGAAAGCGTGGCCTCTTGCATGGAGCCGTTGGAAAAGGCGGATGCGGCGTGGAAACCTGTTGCGGCCGAGTTGAGGGCGGGCCTGGCGGAAGGGCGGAAAACTTCGTATTGGGACCGGCTGTATACCCTGGTGTATCCCGGCCTCTCCCTTCAGCCGGACGGCACCGTGGAGGGATGGAACCCGGTGAAAAAAGAAAATGGGTCTTGTAAGACTTTGTGAGAAAACGGATTGTGTGGAATGGCATCCGGGGTGCTTGTGAAAAAGGAAGTATGGGGGGGAGAATTGAATTGAAGAAGATAGCGGCCTTGGTTGTGGCGCGGGCTGGATCCAAATCCATTCCGCGCAAAAACGTTCAGCCCGTGGCGGGCAAGCCTTTGATTGTGCATACCTTCGAGGCGGCTCGGGCTTGTCCCTTGCTTGACCGGGTGCTGGTGAGCACGGACGATTCCGAGGTCGCTGAACTGGCCCTCCGTCAGGGGGTGGAAGTTCCCTTTATGAGGCCCGCTGAGCTGGCGGGGGATGCGTCGCCCGTGATGGACGCCACCCTGCATGCCTTGCGCTGGCTGGAGGAGAACGAGCACTATGCGCCTGACTATGTGCTGTTGCTTCAACCCACCTCACCCCTTCGCACGGCGCAAGATATTGAAGCCTCCATCCGCCTGGCTCTCGATCGTTCCGCGCGCGCGGTGGTGAGCGTCACCCCGGCGGAAAACCATCCCTATCAACTGAAAAAAATGGATGAGCAGGGCGTGTTGAGCCCCTGGATGGAAAGCAACCTGTCCGGCGCGCGCCGCCAGGATCTTCCGCCCGTATATGCCTTGAACGGCGCCATCTACCTGGTCCGGCGCGAAGTTCTTTTGGAAGAGAAAACGTGGTGCCCCCAGGGCGCGCTGGCTTATACGATGCCGCCGGAGCGCTCGCTGGACATGGATACCCCTTGGGATTTGAAACTGGCGGGGCTTTTGCTGGCGGAGCGGAACAAGGGAGGCACATGAAAGCAGTTTCCATTCAGGGCCGCATGGTGGGGGAAGGGCATCCCTGCTTCATCATCGCCGAAGCCGGCGTGAATCATAATGGAAGCCTCGGCCTGGCCAAACAACTGGTGGATGCCGCCGTGTGGGCGCGCGCGGATGCCGTCAAGTTTCAGTCCTTCAAAACCGAAAAGCTGGTCACGCGCACCGCCGCCAAGGCCGCCTATCAGAAAGTGGCGGGCGGCGCGGAGGAGTCCCAGTTTGACCTGCTGAAAAAATTGGAGCTTTCAGAAAAGGACCAGCGCGCACTGGCGGCGTACTGCCGGCGAAAACACATTCTTTTTCTTTCTTCGCCCTTTGACGAGGACAGCGCCGATTTTCTGGAGCGGCTGAAGGTTCCTGCGTTCAAGCTGGGATCCGGCGAGCTGACGAACCTGCCGTTCCTGCGGCATGTTGCCCAGAAAGGCCTGCCCTTGATTGTGTCCACCGGCATGGCGACGCTGGAGGAGGTTCGGCAGGCGGTCCGGGTTATCCAACGCACGGGCAACAGGCCTCTGGTGCTTCTCCACTGCGTCTCGAATTATCCCGTGGACCCCGCCCGGGTCAATTTGCGGGCCCTGCAGACGCTGAAGAAAGTCTTTCATGTGCCTGCGGGCTACTCCGACCATACGCGCGGCATCGAGGTGGCCATCGGCGCGGCGGCGCTGGGCGCGTGTGTGATCGAAAAGCATCTGACGCTGGACCGGACTCTGCCCGGCCCGGATCAGCGCGCCTCGATTGAGCCCAAGGAGCTGGCCGCAATGGTGTATGCGATTCGCGTGGTGCAGTCGGCGCTGGGCGACGGACGCAAGCGGCCCGCCGCCTGCGAGCGGGATGTGGCCCGCGCCGCGCGCAAGAGCCTGGTTTCCGCGGTGGCGATTTCCAGGGGAAGCCGGCTTCAGCGCCGGCAGGTGGTGATGCGGCGTCCGGGCACCGGCCTGCCGCCGGCGCAGTTGCCGGTTCTGCTGGGGCGCGTGGCGCGCCGCGACCTCCCGGCTGGCCGGGTTTTACGGAGGTCTGATTTTACATGAACCCGCAAGAGAAGCGTGAAAGGCCCAGGGCGCGGATGAAAAAGAAGCGAACGGTGGCCGTTGTCACTGTGGGCCGGTCCGACTATGGGATTTATCTGCCCATCCTGCGCGCGATTCGCGCGGAGCCCTCTCTGCGCCTACAGCTCATTGCCGGAGGTTCGCATTTTTCCAAGGCGCATGGCCTTACCGCTGAACACATCCGGCGGGATGGCTTCACCGTGCAGGCCCGCGTGCCGCTCCTGCCGGCCCAGGACTCCGCTTGGGGCGTGGCGGACGCCATTGGGCGTGGTGTGCGCGCGTTTGCGTCGGTTTTTTCCAAACAGCGTCCTGACGTGCTGGTCCTGCTGGGTGATCGGTTCGAGATGCTGGCCGCCGCGGTGGCCGCCGCCCCTCTGGGCCTCCCCATCGCCCATCTTCATGGCGGTGAAACCACGGAAGGCGCGATGGACGAGGTCTTCCGCCATGCCATCACCAAGATGAGCCACCTGCATTTTACGGCGACGGAGGAATACCGCCGCCGGGTGATCCAACTGGGCGAGGAGCCCTGGAGGGTCATCGTCAGCGGGGCGCCCGCCCTGGATCATCTCAAGGGCTTTCAGGCGCTTTCCCGAACGGAATTGGAGCGGGAGTTGGGGATGGCGTTGGACCCCCCGCCCATCCTGGTGACATGGCATCCGGTAACGCGGGAGCCGGAGCGGGGTGAACAATCGTTTCGAGACTTGCTGTCGGCCTTGCGGCGTCTGGCCCATCCGGTGGTTTTTACCCTGCCCAATACCGACATGGGATCGGGCATGATTGTGCGGGAGCTGAAGCGTTTTGTCCGCGAGCAGGCTCAGGCACGGCTGGTCTCCGCCCTGGGGACCCATCGGTATTTTTCGCTCATGAAGGTGGCCGGGGCCATGGCGGGCAATTCCTCCAGCGGAATTATCGAGGCGGCCAGCTTCAAGTTGCCGGTGGTGAATATCGGCGCGCGCCAGCGGGGCCGGACGCGGGGCGCCAACGTGCTGGATGTGAAGGGTGGGGAGCCGGCCATTCTCGCCGCGCTCCGCACGGCGCTCTCGCCCGCCTTTCGCCAAAAGCTGGCGCGGCTGGTGAATCCGTATGGGAAAGGCGGATCGGCGCGGAAGGTGGTATCGGTGCTCAAGCGCATTCCGTTGGATGCGAGGCTGGTTCAGAAGCGGTTTCATAATGTGCAAAGGGGCGGCAAATGAGAGATAAAGTGGTGGGGCTTGGGG
>CAZFSE010000021.1:0-34891 GCA_964521805.1 uncultured Verrucomicrobiota bacterium | reverse complement strand
CGGAACGTGGGCGCCACCGCGCTGTTCACCGCGGTGCTGGATGTGGTGCTCATGGTCTGGATTGGGTATTCGATCGGGCGCTTCTTTGGCTGGGGGCGCGTCGAAAGCCTGTTTCTGGGCGCGATCATCTGCGACTCCTCCACCACGATCCTCGCCAAGGTCATTGGCGATCTCGGCTGGGCGCGCCGAAAATTTGCCGAGCTGGTCTTTGGCATCACCATCGTGGAGGACTTGCTGGCCATTGTCATGATTGCGCTCCTCAACGGGTTGGCCGCCAGCGGCGCGGTTCAGGCCGGCGTGGTGGCCGGCCGCCTCGGAGAGCTGGGGATTTTTCTGGTGGCAGTGGTGATTCTGGGCCTCCTGCTGATTCCGCGCCTGCTGGGTGCGCTGGCCCGGTATAAGAGCGATGAACTGCTGTTGATTACCGTGCTGGGCCTCTGCTTCGGGGTCTCGCTGATCGCTGTCAAACTGCAATTCAGCCTGGCCCTGGGCGCGTTTTTGGTGGGCGCGGTGACGGCAGAGGCTCGGGTCATCGCGCGCATCGAGCAGTTGGTGGCTCCCCTGCGGCACATGTTCAGCGCGGTCTTTTTTGTGACGGTCGGCCTGATGATTCAGCCCGGCCTGATGATTCAACACGTGCCGCCCATTCTCCTGCTCACGCTGGTAGTTCTGCTGGCCAAGACCGTCAACTGCACCACCGGTGCCCTGCTCTGCGGCCACTCGCCCGGCAATTCCTTCCGGGTGGGCCTGGGCATGGCGCAGATCGGCGAATTCGCGTACATCATTGCCGCCATGGGCATGACCATGGGCATGACGGATGCCTTTCTCTATCAAGTGGCTGTGGCCGTCTCCCTGCTGACCACCGTGTTCAATCCTTACCTCTTGCGCGGATCCGACGGAATGGCGTCCGTGCTCAAGCGGTGGATCAAGCCCGGCGTTTTGGGCACGATGGATCTGTACCAAAATTGGCTGGAGCGCATGGCGGCCCAGCGCGGCAACAATGCCGTGGCCCGCGTGGTGCGCCGTTCGATCTGGATCGTGCTGATCAATGCCGCCCTCATCGCCGCCATCTTCCTGGCCGGCGCCTTTTTTTCCGGGCGCAAGGCGCGGTTTTTTTCCCGTCTCGAAATCTGGTCGGGCGCGGGCGATGTGGTTATCTGGCTGGCCTGCGCGATGGCGGCCCTGCCCCTCTTTGTTTCCACCCTGCGAAAAATCCAGGCGCTGGGCATGATTCTTTCCGAGCTGTGCGTGCCGCCGGCCCTGTCTTCGAGCTGGGCGTTCCGGTTGCGCACGCTGATCGCGAATGCCCTTCTCCTGCTGGGCATCCTGGGCCTGGGGCTGATGACCTTCATGCTCAGCTCCACCCTGTTGCCCTCCTGGAAGGAACTGGTGGTGCTCCTGGCCCTCCTTGCGCTGGTGATGTGGATGCGCTGGCGCAAGCTCATCGGCGTCTATGCCCGCGCGCAATCCTCCCTGCGGGACCTTTTTGCCCGCGAGGCGCCAAAGGCCTCCGCTCCGGCCATGCAAAGCCTGCTTTCCGTACATCTGGAGACCGTGCCGATCACCGCCACCTCGACCGCCGCCGGACGCAGAATCGTGGACCTGCAACTGCGCGCCATGAGCGGTGCCAACGTGGTGAGCATTGAGCGGGCCGGGCAGACCCTCGTCAATCCCGCGCCTTCAGAAATTCTCCACGCGGGCGACCGCGTCCTCCTGCTGGGCCACCCGGACCAGCTCGAAAAGGCCGTCACGCTATTGCGGTGAGCGCAACGGACCGACTCTTTACAAACAGGCAAAAAAACCAGTACGTTAACTGAGGAAAACATGACTGCCATACTGATCATAAGCTCCACGGTTGCGATTGTGGTTTCGTTTCTTTGTTCGCTGGCCGAAGCCATGCTATTGAGCCTCAACCCCCTGACGCTGAATCATCTCCAAGCCATCCGACCCAAGGCGGCGGAATCCTGGCGGCGGATGAAGAGCAATATCGCCAGGCCGATTACCGCCATCCTGGTGCTCAACACCGTGGCACACACGGGCGGCGCGACGATTGCCGGCGGTGCCTTCGCCGAGATCTACGGAGAGGGACGCATCTGGATCTTCTCGGTGCTGTTCACCGTGATCATCCTCTTCGGCACAGAGATCCTGCCCAAAATCCTTGGCGTTACCTTTCGCAATCAACTCGCCCCGGTTGCCGGGCCCATTCTGGAGGCCATAACCCGGTTGCTGAATCCCTTCATCAAACTGAGCGAAGCCATGTTCCGGAGACTCACCACCGACAAGGAATCCGAGCAGATCACAACGGCCGATCTCATAACCCTGGCCTCACTGGCCAAGGCCGGAAAGTCCATCAACCTTGAACAGGAGAATATCATCGTCAACGCCGTGCGGCTCAGCCACACCCGAATCACCCATGCGATGATTCCGCCGGACCGGATTCGATTCATCTCCAAAGAAGACGCGCCGGAGACCCTGATCGCCCTGGCTCGGGAGAGCGGCCATACCCGCTATCCGGTCAGCACCAGCAAAGACGCCAAGGACATCGCGTTTTACCTCGTCATGAAAAAAGCGGTCCCCGCGACACGCGACGAAATCACCCAGCTGGTGTCCAACGCCAGAGCCATCCATTCGGTCAACCATCGGGCCACCCTCATGACCGCTCTCGAAACGATGCTCAAGAACAAGGAGCATCTTCTCTCTGTTGTGAATGATGCAGGCCACTGCGTTGGCATTGTCACGCTGGAGGATATCTCACGGGAGCTGTTGAGCGCAGATCTCCACACGTTTAAATGATTCGGTGACGTCCGGTGGCCTGAACCCTTAGCCGGGACAAACGGAACGCTCGACTTTGAGGCCCAGTTTCTTCATCCGGGAGCGGAGGGTGCTGGGGTTGATGGCCAGGATTTCCGCCGCGCCGCCGGGGCCGGCGATTCGTCCGCCGGTGTCTGCCAGCGTTTGGCGGATATGCCCGGCGGCCACCTCCTCGAGCGTTTGCCGCTTGGGGCTCCGGGCGGCGGCTTGAAGCACCGGACGGTGTCGGGTGGAGGCCCCCAGCTCCGGGAATACGAGCGGACCGCCACGGCTGAG
This sequence comes from uncultured Verrucomicrobiota bacterium, assembly GCA_964521805.1. Lineage (GTDB taxonomy): Bacteria > Verrucomicrobiota > Kiritimatiellia > CAIQIC01 > GWF2-57-35 > CAZFSE01. The sequence continues at coordinate 31,804 of CAZFSE010000021.1, read as the reverse complement.
GATGAGGGCCCGCTCAATGACATTCTGCAATTCGCGCACGTTGCCGGGCCAGTCGTAGGCCTTGAAACGCTCGGTCACCTCGGAACTGATTCGCGGGACCCGCTCCAGATTCATTTCCCGCGCTTTTCGCTCCACAAAATACTGCGCCAGCGCCGGAATATCCACCTGCCGCAGGCGCAACGGCGGGATGAGGATGGGGAACACATTCAGGCGGTACCATAGATCCTCGCGGAACCGGCCCTCCCGGACCATGTGCGCCAGGTCGCGGTGGGTGGCGACAATGACACGAACATCCACCGACAGGGTTTGCGTACCGCCCACCCGCTCAAATTCCTTTTCCTGAAGAACGCGCAGGAGTTTGACCTGGGCCTCTGCCGTCAGCTCTCCAATTTCATCCAGAAAGAGGGTGCCGCCATCGGCCCGTTCGAACCGTCCGCGCTTTCGGTCAATAGCACCGGTGAAGGCGCCCTTTTCGTGGCCGAAGAGCTCGCTGTCGAGGAGGGTTTCCGGGATGGCACCGCATTGAACGCGCACCATGGGGGCCTCCCGGCGGGGGGAAGACAAATGAATGGCGTTGGCAATAACTTCTTTTCCGGTGCCTGTTTCGCCCAGGAGCAGGACCGGGCTGGACATGGGCGCCACACTGCGGACCATGTCCATGACCGGGCTCAACCCAAAATCAGCACCGATCACCTGGGCGCCGGAGAAGCGCTCGATTTCCTTCGAGAGCGCGCGGTTATCCTCTGCCAGCAGATCCTTGAGACGCACCAATTCGTGATACCGCCAGGCATTGCTCAAGGCCAGCGCCATGGGTTCCTTGACGAGTTCAATCAGCGAGGAATGCTCGGGCGTGTAGCGGTTCATGCCGTCAACGGACAAGAAAACGACCCCCTGCAATTCGTTGTTAATCCGCAGGGCCAGGACAAGGACCGAACAGGAGGCGAGCTGGGGGAAGTATTGCAAGGCGGATTGGGGAAGCTTGTCAGGCGTGTTATAGACGGAAACGAGAGTCTTGCGCTCTTCGTGGGCACGAATCAGCGCCACAAGCTCCTCATCCACGGGAAAAGTGGGCGATCCATCTTCTCGAGTAAAGGTGACGACACCATCCCGAGCCACCTCGGCGACCGCAAAAATACCCATGCGTCCGGCATCGAACCGTTGAAGGCCCATGTGGTCAATGGGAATGAACCGTTGCAGATAGTCGAACGCATTCCGCAAGGCCTCCTCGATGTCCAGGCTACTGCTGATCCGCAGGGTCACCTCGCGAAAGAACTCATTTTTTTCAACGTGCATGCGCCATTCCCCTTCCATCTTTATTAAACGCGAAATATAACGGTACAGCTAAATCTCAAGTTATTAAAGCGCGAAATATCGCGTATTAAGAGAAAAAATGCATGAAAACATTAAGAAAATCGCGTTTTTTATGTTGGCACAGTTCTTGCGATATGAATGGCCACACAATACGAAAAAATAACCCGCTGAAAGAGGGACAGGCAAATTATTGGGGAGGAAGAGGGACAGAGCCATGAAATGGATGGAAATGATTCAGGTCCGGTCGTCTGCGCAGAGCGTGGAGGTGATTAAGCAATACCTCTCGGTGCACATGCCCTCTTTCCGCGGGGTGCGGTATGTCGAGCACGCTCTTGTGCTAACCCATGCACCCTACGAGGAGGATTTGGCGGTCATGTTTGTCTGGAACGTGGAGCGTGAACCGGAAAAAACCCGGGAAGGTCAGTTCCTCGCCCATTACTTCACGCAATACGGCATCGTTCATCATGCCATCTGGACCGTGGCCCAGGACGCACTGGGAAGCGTTCAGTATCTCAAGTCATCGGCCCCAACCCCGGAAAAGGAACCTGCGCCATGAATCAAGATGCCCCACAATTTTCTTTGTTCTTCTGGTTTTTGCTCATCCTCGCCCTGATCGTCTCCATGACCCATGTGCAAGCGGCGGACGAGCTATCGCTCGCGGACGCCCTAGATCTGGCGGAACAGCAGAACCTGCACCTTCAGATGCTCCGCGAGGAACTGAATGTGGCCGGCGGGCAGATTACGGAAGCCCGCGCCGGAGCGTTGCCCTTCGTCAATCTGGGCGCGCAGTATTCGCGCGTAGACGATGTGCCCGCCTTTGGGTCTGGAGCCGAGGCCATGCAAATGGGCCAGCTGGACAATTACAAAGCCCTGGCGGAGGTGCGCCAGGTGCTGTATGCGGGAGGAGGGGTGAAGGCGGCTCTGCGCATGGCCAGGGAATTCCAGGCGGCGACGGCCAGCCGCGTCCAATACGGACGGGCGGAAACGGCCTTCGGAATCCATGCCCTTTTCAACGGGGTTCTGCTGGCCCGGGAGGACATCAAGGTGGCCCTGGAAGCCATTGAATTGTCCGAGCAGAACCTCTTCGATGTCCGGTCGCACTATGAGCAGGGCATCGCCAAGCGCTTTGATCTTCTGCGGGCCGAGGAACAGCTCAGCCGGAGCCGGTCCGACCTGATAGCGGCCAGCAACGGACTGCACAAGGCGCGCCTCGCTCTTCTGCGCGCGGTGGAACTGCCGCTGGATGATCCGCGCGAGATCACAGGCGAATTGCGCTTCGTTCCGGCAGAGTTCAACACCACAAACGCCCTGGCCCTGGCGCTGGAGCATCGCGAGGATCTTGCGGAAGCCAGCCGCAACATCCACGTGCAACGCGAGGCCGTGGCGGTGGCCCGAAGCGCTGGACGCCCACAGGTCGGCCTCTTTGGCGAAATCAAACAGGCCAATCCCGACCGTTCGTTCCAGGACGAATGGGAGACCTCCTGGGCGGCTGGCATCCGCGCGGATTTTCCGGTGTTCGACGGGCTGAAAACCCGCGGGCGCGTGGCCCAGCAGATGGCCCGCCTTCGGCAGGCCGAGTTACAGCGCGACAACCTGGCCTCCCAGATCGGACTGGAGGTTTCGGAAGCCCTCGCGGACCTTGAAACCTCTGCAGAACTCGTGGCAGCCCGCCGCCAGCGGGTGGAAGAGGCGAATGAAGCCATGCGACTGGCCCGGCGCGGTTACGAAGAGGGCCTGCAACCCCAGATTGACGTGCTGGATGCCCAGCTTTCCCTTTCCAACAGCCGCCGAAGTTATGCCCAGGCGGTCTTTGAGCATGTCATGGCCCTGCGCCGCCTGGAACGGGCGACCGGCACACTGGCCAACAAAGAACAAGAATCTAACCAGCCAAAGAAGGAAGGACAGAATTCATGAAACACACCCACCTGCTCATTTTGTGTGGAAGCCTCATTATCTTGGTGGTGGGCGCCGCCTGCGAAAAGAAAACGGACGGCATCCAAATGGCCCGCACCATTCCCGTAGCCGTCATGACGGCGGCGGAGAAGACCTTTCTGGAGGGGATATCGCTTCAAGGCAGTGTCCTGTCTGAACATTATGCGCTGGTGCCCGCCCGATCCGGAGGAACCTTGGAGGAACTATTGGTCCAGGAAGGCTCCACCGTTGTGAGGGATCAACCGCTGGCCCGGCTGGATTCTGAAAATCTGGCGCGTGGCGTGGAAACCCGCCGGCAGGCGGTATCCGTGGCCCGCAGTGCATGGACCGTTTCGCGCGCCCTGATGGAACAGGCGGCCACCTCGATGGAATTGGCGGCCCGGGATTATGAACGCTACCGCAAACTGTCGGCCGACGAGGCTATTTCGGTGCGGCAGTTGGATGTGGCGGAGACCCAATGGAAAAATTCGGAGGCCGCGCACAAGGTGGCCGTGGCGCAGGCGGAATTGGCCGGGGCACAGGTCAAACAGGCGGAGACGGCGCTGGCCATTGCGGAAAGGGATCTGCGGGATGCGACCATCCGGGCTCCGATTGATGGACTCATCAGCCTGAAATATCGCGAGCTGGGCGAGATGGTGGAAGCCGGAAAGCCCGTCTTCCGCATAGACGACCCCTCGTCCATTGAAATTTCGGCCTATGTCCCTGCGCAGTATTACAGCCGGATTGAACTGGGGAAAACACTCATGCAGGTGAGCGTCAACGGGCGCGATCTGGGTTCCATCCCGATCGAATATAGAAGCCCAACGGCCGATGAAACCCTGCGTACCTTTGAGATCAAGGCCCGGCTGGACAACCCGCCCGAAGGCGTGGTGGCAGGAAGCCTGGCGGATGTGGAGGTTGTCCTGGTATCCCGCACGGGACTCGGCGTTCCCTCCACCGCCATTCTCGTGCGGGGCGGCCAGCCGGTTCTCTTTGCCGCCAGCAACAACAAGGCCAAGGCCCATCCTGTCAGGACGGGCCTGCATACCGGGGGTTGGATCGAAGTCCTGGAAGGCTTTTCCGCCGAGGCCGGGCCTGTGGTGGTGCAGGGACAGGACATGCTGAATGAGGGCGATACCATTTCGATCGTGGAGGAATAGCCATGTTTTTATCCAGCACGTCCATCCGCCGCCCCGTGGCCATGTCCTGCCTGATCATCGGGCTCACCCTGCTGGGCTTGAATTCCTGGAAGCAAATGGGACTGGAGCTGATGCCCAAATCGGACCTGCCCTTTATCACCATTGTAACGGTCTATCCGGGCGCCAGCCCCGCCGAAATCGAATCGGACGTGGCCAAGCGCATCGAGGACTCGGTCGGCACCCTCGACGGGCTCAAGCATGTTTCCTCGGCCTGCATGGAGAATGTTTGCCAGACCCTGCTGGAGTTTGAACTGGGCGTGGAGGTGGACGTCGCCGCGACGGATGTGCGCGAACGGCTGGATCTGGTGCGCGCCATCCTCCCCGCCGACGCCGAGGATCCCATCATTCAAAAATACGACATCAACGCACAACCCATCATCACCCTCGCGCTGACGGGAGAGGCGCCCCTGGAAGAGCTGTATGACTATGCGGACAATGTGTTTCGCGACAAGATATCCATCGTGCGCGGGGTAGCCGATGTGGAGCTGGTTGGAGGGGCCGAGCGTGAGGTGCATGTGGTCCTGGACCGCCGGCAACTGGCGGCGCGCGGGTTGTCGGCCATGCAGGTGGTGCTGGCCATTCAACAGGGCATCCGGCTGATTCCGGTGGGACGAATCACCGACACCGGCACGGAATACAATGTGAAATTCGACGCGGACTTCAAGGAGATTGAAGGCATCGGCAACCTGGAAATCGCGGGGCAAGAGGGCCGCCGGTGCTATCTTCGCGATGTGGGCCGCCTTGAAATGAGCACGGAGGAGATTCGCCAGACGGCGCTGTTGAATGGACAGCCCGGCCTGGCCATCCGGGTGATCAAGCGGTCCGATGCCAATGCCGTGGCCGTGGTGCGGCAGGTCCGCGCGGCCTTTGAACAACTGAAACAATCGTTGCCGGGAGGCATGCGGCTGGAATGGATCAGCGATGACGGGGCCTTCATTGAAGCCACCACCGTCAGCGCCTGGGTGAACGTGCTCGAAGGCGTGCTCCTTACGGCCGGCATCCTGTTTATCTTTCTCTACAACCTGCGCTCCATGCTGGTGGTGTGCATCACCATGCCCCTGACGATCATTATCGGGCTCTTCTTCATGCACTTGTGCGGAATGACCCTGAATACCTCCACGCTGATTTCCATCGGCATGTCGGTGGGCATTCTCGTCACCAACTCCATCGTGGTGCTCGAAGCCATTGTGAAGCGGCTGGATGAAGGCGCGACACCCCGGGAAGCCTCTGAGCTGGGGGCCCAAGAGGCCTTTATTGCCGTGCTCGCCAGCGCGGGCACCAACATGGTCGTGCTGTTTCCTCTGTCCACCATGGGAAGCCTCATCGGCATCTTCATCAAGCCCCTGGCGCTCTCCATGTTCATCATGACGGTCGTCTCCTTATTTCTTTCCTTCACGCTCACCCCCATGCTCTGCTCGTTGTTGCTCCAGCCGCGCGACCGGCAGGCCCAGGGATGGCTGGTCTGCATGGAGCGGGGATGGAACAAGGGATTCAACCGGGTCACGGACGTCTATCGCCGGATTTTGCAGTTTAACGAACGGCACCGCGCCGCCGCATGCCTTGTTTTGCTCGTGGTCGTCATCCTGTTCTTCCACTCCTTCAAGGTCGGCGGGCGCGCGGGCTTTGGCTTTGTCAGCGAGATGGACAAGGGGGAGGTTTTTGTCAAACTGGAATTCCCGGCCCGAAGCAGTCTGGCGTATACCCGCGAGCAGGTGAACAAGGTGTTGGCCCGTCTTTCAGGCCTTCCGGAACTGCGGCAGTCCCTTGTGACCATCGGCAAGGCGGAGGGCATGGTGGGGCAGTCGTCGGAAGGGGTTCATCTGGCCCAGCTCTTTCTGAAGTTCTCGGAACGAACCGAGCGCAAGGAGACCATGCCGGATTTGCTGGCCATGATCCGCCAGCGGCTGGTGGGCGTGCCGGGCGCCATTTTGACGGTCTCCATCCCAAGTCCATCCGGCGGCCAAAGCAATCCCATTGAACTCAAGATTGCCGGTCCGGATCTGGAGATTCTGGACCGCCTCGCCCTGCGCGCTCAGGATCTGACCAGGGGCATTCAGGGGTTTCGGGATGCCGACACAACCGTACGATACGGAAAACCTGAAATCCGCGTGACACCCAAACGAGCCATGCTGGCAGGCCTAAACACAACGGCGGCCGCCCTGGGCTTGAATTTGCGCGCCAGCATCGAAGGCATGGACGCCGGCTCCTTCCGGCAGGGCGCCCGCACCTTTGATATCGTGGTCAAGCAGAGGGAAGAACCGGGCAGGGAGCAGATCGGACACCTTCAACTCCCCGGGGCGCCAGGACGCCCCATCGCCCTGACGGCCGTGGCCAAGGTTCAGCATTCCATCGCCCCTATCCAAATCACCCGCCACGACAAACAGCGCATTTCCAAGCTGTTTTCACAACTCGATCCGACGTTGCCGATGGGCACGGCTGTGGACAAGCTGGGACAGGCGTTGCAGGCAGAGGGCGGGCTCCCGCCGGGATACACCTTCCAGTTTATCGGCATGGCCGAGTTGCTGGGCGAAGCGCAAAAGGCTTTCGGAAAAGCCGGCCTCATCGCCATAGTTCTGATGATACTGATGCTCGCGGCCATCCTGGAATCCTTCCGCCAGACCGGACTGATCCTGGTGACACTCCCGCTGGGCCTTATTGGAATGTTCTGGGCGCTGGGACTGACCCAAACCCCCATAGACATCTTTGCCATGATGGGGGCGGTGATGCTAGTGGGCATTGTGGTCAACAACGCCATCCTGATCATGGACCAGTTTAATGTGCATGTGCGGGAGGGCGTCCCGCGTCATAAGGCCATGATTACGGCCTCCATCGATCAATTCCGCCCGATCGTCATGATCACGATCGCCGCCGTACTGGGCATGTTGCCCCTGGCTTTGAGCAAAGGTATTGGCGGCGAACTGCGCGTCAGTGTGGGTGTCGCCTCCGTGGGCGGCATCTTGGCCTCTGGCATCCTGACGCTGATTGTCCTGCCCATTCTTTATGATTTGTTTACCCGGCGGAAGGACAACGGAAAAGGCTGAACGGAGGAAGACCATGCATGAACTCCAGCAGACCGAATGCCTCGCAGACGGGGGGCGCCTTCAGGATTTCGTCAGGGCCCTGCTGATTCCGCCCTATGCCGCCGCCCTATTCTTTCCGGCAGGCAGAAAGCACGCGCTGTCTTCCATCTTTCCTCCCTCGCCCATGGCGGAGAAGGTGGCCCGGCACATGCGCCTGCGGGAAGACCGGATGCCCTGCCGCGAAATGGCCATTCGGTTTCCCGGGCTGTTCTCAACGATGGATGCCCGGCAGGCGTGCCAGTGCCCTCTCAAAGAGGTGTGCGGCCATATCCGGGTGGATACCATCCGGCTGGAATCGCATGGCCAGCGGCTTGGAGAGCTTATGCTATTTGCATGGGGCTCTTCGCCATCTACCAGCTGGGAATCCGCGCAGACAACGGCGCATGCCCAAGCCTTGGCGGATCAGCTCTGGAATCTGCTCCGTGTACAACAAGGTGGGGGTGGTGCATGAAAATATCCTGGCGAATTGCATGGTTGGGAATGGTCCTCTGCATGCCCTGTGGGGCGGAGGGTTTTTCACACAACTGGTTTGCTGAACAGGAGCCCCCGTTGCTCTACCTCGGGGGCGGCGTCGGAGACATCCTGGACGATCACCCACAGGTAGGCTGGACTCTTGAATACCGCCCCGCCCTTCGCTTGTTCCATGTCGGCCCGTGGTTTTCTCTCGGCCGCGGGAAAGACCGGGAAACGTATGCGTCTGCGGGGGTTCTCATCAACCTGCAACTTGGCGGACGCTGGTTGCTGACCCCCTCTTTTGGCGCAGGCTACTACACCTCTGGCGACGGGTTAGATCTGGGCCACGAACTGGAGTTCCGCTCCGGTATAGAATGCACCTATCGCTTTAATAACGGATCCCGCTTGGGTTGTGCATTTGCCCATCTTTCCAACGGCGGAATCGTTGATCGCAATCCTGGCACGGAGTTGCTGTTGTTGATGTATGGATTTCCGCTCGGCGGCTCTTCCCGGACTGCAAAATGAAGCCTGCCTATTCTTGCTTTTCCTCTAACTCCAGCGAAGCGGAGTTGATGCAGTAGCGCAGGCCGGTGGGGGCCGGCCCATCCTCAAAGACATGCCCCAGGTGCGCGCCACATTTCGAGCAGGTAATCTCCGTGCGCACCATGCCGTGGCTCCGGTCCTCCACCTCCCGGACGCTGTGGGTCGTGACGGGCGCCCAGTAGCTCGGCCAGCCGCATCCAGAATCGAATTTCTCCTCCGACCGGAACAGCTCCTGCCCGCACACCACGCACTGGTAAATCCCCGGATCTTTGGATGCATGGTACTGGCCGGTGAAGGGGCGCTCGGTGGCTTTTTCCTGCGTGACGGAAAATTGCAACGGCGTCAGCCGTTGCTTCAGCTCTTCGCGGCTTTCTGTGGAGGGATTTTTCATGTTGCGAACTCCTGAATTTGTGAACGGGGGGGCCGCCACGCGGGAACAGCCCGCGAAGAACCCGAGACACGCACAACCGGCCATGGTTTTCCAGATGTTCATGATCTGGGGGAATATACCCCCCATCCTGGATCATTCAAACAAGACAGGCAGGAGACTGTCAGGATTTCGTTTCTTGGGCGGGCTCCGCGGGCGACTCCGCGGCCTCCACCTCCGGCTTGGAAAAACCCAGCTCTTTTAGTTTGTGAAACAGCGCGTCGGGGCTTAAGGGTTTCAGGATATAGCCATTGCATTCCCCCTGCATGGCGGCCATCACATTTTGGGGGTCATTTTGGGCGGTGGTCATCACAATCTTGGCCCGCTGATCCGCGGGAATATTCAGCTTCTTCTCGGCCTCGCGGATGCGCCGGAGCGCCTCGTGGCCATCCATGCGCGGCATGTTGATGTCCAGGCAAATGAGCTGGTACGGCTTCTTTTCCTCCATGGCCTTGAACACCGCGGCGACGGCTTCCAGCCCGTCGCCCGCAAAGTCACAGACGCCATATGTGCTTAGCAGGCGGCCCAGAACGCGGCTTTGAACCATCATGTCGTCCACTACCAGTATGCGCATATCCGACACGAAATCCCCCTTGCGGGCTTTGGCCGTTCCTGCCGCCCGCTCATGATTGTGCGAAACCCTTCATCCGACTGCCGGTGTGCAGTTTACTGAATCATACGCCCTTGGCGAGAGGAAATGTAGAGGGAAAAGCAAGCGACCGCCGGGCATCTTGCGCAGTCCAAGCTTGTACTGGCGCACAAAGAAGAGTATGAGAAGGATGTTTTTTAAGGCCGGAAAAAGGAAGCAGGACTGGGTATGTCACGCAGTTTGTCGGCACAGTGGAGCCAGATTCAGCGCAAGTTGTCGGTGCTGTCCGACCACCTGTTGGAAAATCACCAGGTGGGCGCATGGTCGCCCAATACCGATGTATGCGTCAGCGAAGATGACTTGGTGGTGAAAATGGAGCTGGCGGGCGTCGTGAAGGATAACGTCAGGATCAGCCTGGAAAACAAGGCGCTGGTGGTGGAAGGTGTCCGCCGCGATCCCTATGCGGGCGAAAGCCTTGCGGGTTATAAATTCAGCCAGATGGAGCTGGAATATGGCCTGTTCAAGAGGGTTTTGCCCCTGCCTTTCCCTGTGGATGGGAACCGGGCGAGGGCCCTGTTTGAAAATGGCATTCTGCGCATTCAACTGCCCAAGGCGCAGGAGAGTGCGCCCACAAAAATAACCGTTTTAATGGAATAAATCATATGGCTGAGGCAAAAGAACCGTCATTTGATGCCATTCCCCCGGGGTCCCAGGCGGGGGCCGAGGCGGAGGCCCTCCCTGAGGTCCTGCCCGTTCTGCCGCTGGGGGATGTGGTCCTCTTTCCCGGCATGGTCGCCCCGCTGATCGTTTCCACCGCCCGCTCCATGAAGCTCGTGGATGCGGTCACCTCCGGCAACCGCCACCTTCTCGCCGTGCTTCAGCGCAACCGCACGGAGCAGGACGATACGGTGGAATTCAAGGACCTCTTTGAATTCGGATGCCTCGCCCGCCTCATCAAGATGCTGAAGTTCCCAGATGACACCGTCCGCATTCTCGTCCAGGGCCTGGACCGGTGCCGTCTTGCCAGCCCGGAAAAAAATCCCCAGTTCCTCGCCGGACGCTATGCCCTGCTGAAGGACGAATCCGATGATTCCATCGAGCTGGCCGCCCTCGCCCGCAATGCCTCCCAGCGCTTTCAGGAGGTCATCACCCTGTCTCCCACGCTCCCGGAGGAGTTGAAGATTGCGCTGTTCAATATTGAGGAGCCCGGCAAGCTGACCGACCTGATTGCCGCCCACCTGAACATGCCCATCGAAGACCGCCAGGCCCTCCTGGAGGAGGTGCATCCCAAGTTGCGCCTGACCCGGCTCACCACCCTGATCGCGCGCGAATTGGAAGTCCTGCGCCTCGGCACGGAGATCCAGCACAAGGTCAGCGAAACCTTCACCAAAAGCCAGCGCGATTTCTTCCTCCGCGAACAGCTCAAGGCCATCAAGAAAGAGCTGGGCGAGGATGACCAGCAACAGATGGATATCCGCGAAATCGCCGAGAAAATTGAAAAAGCCAAGATGCCCAAGGAGGCCGCGGACATCGCCAACAAGGAAAAGGATCGCCTGCAGTCCATGCCCGTTGCTTCGCCGGAATACTCGGTCGTGCGCACCTATCTCGAATGGCTGACCGATCTGCCCTGGGCCGTCGAGACGGAGGATATGCTGGATATTGCCCGTGCGCGCGACATTCTCGATCACGATCATTACGACCTGAAGAAAATCAAGGACCGCATTTTGGAATATCTCTCCGTGCTGAAGCTCAAGCCGGATATGAAGGCGCCCATCCTCTGTTTTGTCGGCCCCCCCGGCGTCGGGAAGACCTCCCTGGGCCAGTCCATCGCCCAGGCCCTCGGCCGCAAGTTCGTGCGCATGTCGCTGGGCGGTGTGCGCGACGAGGCCGAAATCCGCGGGCACCGGCGCACCTACATCGGCGCGCTCCCCGGACGCATCATCCAGGGGCTCCGCAAAGCCGGCTCCCGAAACCCCGTCTTCATGCTCGACGAAATTGACAAGCTGGGCATGGATTTTCGAGGCGACCCCTCCTCCGCCCTGCTTGAAGTGCTCGACCCGGAGCAGAATGGCACCTTTTCCGACCACTATCTCAATGTGGCCTTTGACCTCTCCCGCGTCATCTTCATCACCACCGGCAATCTGCTCGATCCCATGCCCGCCGCCTTGCGCGACCGCATGGAAGTGCTTGAACTCTCCGGCTATACCCAGCTGGAAAAGTTGCAGATCGCCCGGAAATTCCTCGTGCCCCGGCAAATCCGCGCCCATGGCCTTTCACGAAAGCTCATGGCCTTCGCACCGGGAACGCTCGAACACATCATTGCCGACCATACCCGCGAGGCCGGCGTCCGCCAGCTCGAGCGCGAAATCGCCTCCGTCTGCCGAAAGGCCGCCCGCAAGGTGGCCGAAGGCGTGGACAAACGCCAGCTCATCAAGCCCTCGGATCTGCGCCAACTGCTGGGACCGCCCCCCTTCGAATCCGAGGTCGCGGAAAAGAAATCCGATAGCGGCATCGTCACGGGCCTGGCTTGGACGCCCGCCGGCGGGGATATTCTTTTTATCGAGGCCACGCAGATGCCCGGCAAGGGCGAGCTGATCCTCACCGGGTCTCTTGGCGACGTGATGAAGGAATCCGCCCGCGCCGCCCTGAGCTATATTCAAGCCAATGCCGCCAAGTGGAATCTCCCGGCCCGCCTGCTCGAAAAGACCGATGTTCATGTCCATGTGCCGTCCGGCGCGATTCCCAAGGACGGCCCCTCCGCCGGCGTCGCCATGGTTATGGCCCTCTATTCCCTCTTCAGTCAAAAACCGGTGCCGGCGGATATCGCCATGACCGGTGAAATCACCCTGCGCGGAAAGGTCATGCCCGTGGGCGGCATCAAGGAAAAAGTGCTCGCCGCCAGCCGGGCGGGCATCCATCGCATCTTCCTTCCAGAACGAAACCGGATGAACCTCGAAGACATCCCCCCTGAGGTCCGAAAGAAAATGAAGTTCCATTTTGTGCGGTCGCTGGAAGAAGTGATGGCCGCCCTTTCCTCTGCGCCAGCCAAGGGAAAGCGGCCTGGCGTGGCTAAGAAAAAACGGAGCCGGTCATGAAGGGATGGATGCGCATTCTGCCGGTCCTGATGATGGGCGCGGCCTGTGGCGGCGGAAGGCTTTCCGCCGCCTCTCTGGATCCCATGAACCTGCCGCCCGCCGAGGCCATCATGCAAAACGTCATTGCCGCCCTGCCGTCCACCCCTCTGCGCGTGCAGGCGCAACTGCAATCCAAATCGCCCTCCGGACGCAAGGAAGCATCCCTGAACGCCGAAATGTGGCTGGACTGGGGCGCCCGCCCGCCCGCCGCCCGCTATACCCTGCGGGATGCCTTTGGCGCCAGCCTGGAGGCCCTGGCCCTCGTTTGGAAGGAGGCCGGCGAAATGGACTACATGTTCTACCGCGGAAGCCCCCTAACCGGGGCGCCTCTGCCCAACCTCTACGACTCCATTCAGGGCACCGATATCAGCTGGATTGATCTCAGCCTCTCCTTTCTCTGGTGGCCCTATGGCCAAACCGTGGGAGTCGAGGAAATCAAGGGGCGCTCCTGTTATCTCATTGATGTCCCCTCTCCCCTGCGCGAGACCAACACCTACGCCCGCGTGCGCCTGTGGATTGATCCCCAGGCCTCCGTCATGTTGCAGGCCGTGGCCTATGATCTTTCCCAAGCCCCCGTCAAACGTGTGGAAGTAAAAAGTTTTAAGAAAATTAACAAAATGTGGATGATTCGCGACCTGGAAGTGCAAAGCTTTCCCTCCAAGCACCGCACCCTTCTGCGCGTGCGAAATGTGGAGGAAAACGGCCGGCCGGTTCTCCAAAAAGAAGATCCGAAAGAGGAGGAAACCGGCGCGGACGAGGAAGGCGGCCTTTTGCGGGAAGAATCATCTTTGGAACTGCAAGAACAAGGAGTGATTTGTGGCTGATATCAACATCACCTGCCCAAGCTGTGGAAAATCGTGCACCGTGTCGGAGTTTGTCGCCGCCGAAACGCTGGCCTGTCCCGCCTGTTCCGGACGGCTCCAATTGCCCAATGCCGATCACGGCCCACGACTGAAAGTCAGAAAAATGACCAGCGATGAAGGTTCCACGCTGACCAGCGAGCATGCCATTTCCCCCTTGATCAGCGAGGCGCGAATTTCAGACCAGCCCCTCTCCACCATTGGGAATGCGCATAAGGTTCGCGGGACCATCAAGGGCCCCGCCCGCTTTTTGAGCTTCCTCTTGTTCTTGGTGCTGGCGGGCCTGTTTGTGGGTGCCCAATACTTCATCCAACAGCAGGGAGCCCAATACCTTGTCCTTTATCAGCGCATCAGCTGGGGCGTCTATGCCCTGCTCTATTTCCTGGTCTTGCTGGTTGCGGCGGAGGATTCCTACCTGCAGGCCATCCTGTGTTTTCTCCTCCCCTTTTATGTTGTCTATTATGCCTTTACCCGCATGGAGTCCCTGCTCCTGCGCGGCGCCTTCATGGCCGTCATCGTCAGCCTTGGCGCGGAAATCTACTTCCTGAAAAATGCCGCCCTCCTCATGCTGGCCCAGGAACAGATGAACCAGCTGATTGAAGGCGGCAGTAACCTCATCCAGCGCGCCGGCGAAGCCCCCATTCAGTAAAAGCCCCCCCCGTATTCGTGGTCAACAGACAGCCGTAGGAAAAACATGCTTCCAGGGTCCAGGCCAGACTACAGAACTACTGCGGGCGCTTTCAAATGGATCGTACTGATCGTCATCGTGGGCAGTATCCTGTTTGTCCGCGTATTCAAAAAAGCCATTCGCGAGACCAATGAAATCTATCGAGAGGCCGGATATGGAGAAGGCCTTCTGATAGACCTTACCAACCAGCCCGCGCGTCAGAAACAGTGAGGGACAGTCATCGTTGACTTGCGCAATCAGGGAGGGACCGCGGCTCGCGGGCCTGATTCAGTCCAGACGCCGAGTCCGCCATCCCTCCCGCTTGCCTCTTCCGTGGGACGGGATGCCATCCCGTCCTACTTTGGATCAGAGAAGATGATGTCCTGTGGGCTTGCACCCTCTGTCATGCTGAGCCGCCGGGGCGCATGCGCGCCCGGCGTGTCGAAGCATCTCCTGCCGCCCCCTGGTGTCCGCTTGCCCGTCCACCCGGCCTGCCTGCACAATCAGGGAGGGACCGCGGCCCGCGGTCCAGAAGGGACAACCAATAGGGACAGTCAAGATATCTGTCAGGTCCACCCGGCCATCGCCTCCGGATTTTTTCACAGAAGATAACCCCCCTTCGCGAAGCCGCTACGGCGGGGCAGGCGAAGGAAACGAAGCAGAATCAGCCCTTTTTCTTTGTTATCTTTGTTACCTTCTGTTTAAAAAACACAAGATCAGCGACTTGAAGGAGAGTAAATAGACGATTTCTGTCTGTTTCCCCGTTTTTTGACAAGGGACAGTCAAAAATTCTGTCAAAAATTCTGGTGCCTCCTCCCACATTCCATCCTTCCCATCCTCCGCTCCCCCGCGCTAAACTCCACCCCCAACGTGAACTCAGCAACAGATACCATCGCCGCCATCGCCACCGCCCCCGGCCCCGCCGGACTAGCCGTCATCCGCGTTTCCGGCCCTGAGGCCCTGCCCATCGCAGACCGCGTATTCTCCTCCACCGGCTCAGCCCCCTCCAAACGCAAGAACCGCACCATTGCCTTCGGACGCATCCTGGATCAGGACGGCGTCATCTTGGATGAATGCCTCCTCCTCCTCCTGCGAGGCCCCGGCAGTTACACCGGCGAAGACACCGTCGAATTCCAGTGCCACGGGGGCGCTGTCACAGCCCGCCGCATCCTTCAACGCATCCTGCAAATGGGCGCCCGCCTCGCCGAACCCGGAGAATTCACCCAGCGCGCCTTTCTCCATGGACGCATGGATCTCGTTCAGGCTGAGGCGGTTCTCGATCTTATTCGCGCCCAGACCGACCGCGCCGCCTCCGCCGCAATCGAGCAACTCGAAGGCCGCCTGAGCCAGGCGTTCAATACGCTCTACTCAAGCCTCCTTCACGTGGCCGCCGACCTCGAAGCCACCCTCGATTTCTCCGACCAGGAATTGCCGGAATCTACCATCCCCTCGCTTCTTCAACAGCTTAACTCCGGCATGCGCGCCCTGGAAGACCTGCTGGCCACCTGGTCAGAAGGCCATCTGCTTCGCGAAGGTGCCCTCGTCGTCATCGCCGGCCAAGCCAACGCCGGGAAATCCACCCTCATGAACGCCCTGCTCGGCCATGACCGCGCCATCGTATCCCCCATCCCCGGCACCACCCGCGATACCATCGAAGAACAACTGGTTCTCGAGGGCATCGTCCTGCGCCTCGTGGATACCGCCGGACTGCGTTCAACCGACTGCCATATCGAGAAAGAAGGCATTCAAAGAACTCACAAGTATTTGCAAAAAGCTGACTTATATGTATATTTGCTCGACGCCTCACGCGGAGTCACGCCCGGTGATCAGCAGAACCTGGCCGGTCTTGACCCTAAAAAAACTATCGTGGTTCTCAATAAAGTGGACCTCGGAAATGCCGTCCAAACAGGTCAACTTCAGGCGTCTGCCATCATCGAAACCTGCCTCCTGGAGCACAAAGGCCTGACAACCCTCCAATCCGCCATCAAAACAGCCCTGCAAAAGACCGAAACACCGCCTCATGCCGTCATTTCAGAGCGACATCGCCAGCTATTGCTCAAAACAAAGAACGACCTTCAGGAAGCTATCTCCCTGCTGACCTCCAATCAGGAAGACCTCATTGTCCCCGCCATCAGTCACCTCAGATCAGCCATAGAATATTTAGGAAACGTGACTGGAAGAACCTATCACGACGAATTGCTCAGCTCTATCTTCTCAAAGTTCTGTATAGGAAAATAATATTTTAGGAAATGTGACATACTGTGTAATGCTAAAATCATAAGAATATTGAGCCTTAATTCGCTCCCTTTGCCCGCCCTCCGTAGCGGCTTCGCGAAGGAGGGTTACCTTCTGTGAAAAATCTTCTCTTCAAACAATGACCCCCTACGATGTCATCGTCATCGGTGCCGGACACGCAGGCTGTGAGGCCGCCCTCGCCGCCGCGCGCATGAACGCACACACCGCTCTGATCACCATGGACCCTGCCGCCATCGCCCGGATGTCCTGCAATCCGTCCATCGGAGGCATGGCGAAATCCCATATCGTCTTTGAACTCGATGCCCTCGGCGGAGAAATGGCCCGGAATACCGACTACACCGGCCTCCAATTCCGCGTCCTTAACACCAGGAAGGGACCCTCCGTCCGCGCCAATCGCGCGCAATGCGACAAACCGGCCTATGCGGCCCGCATGCAGGCCGTCATCCGTCAAACACAGCGCCTTGACATCATTCAGGGCCTCGTGGAAGCCCTCCTGATCAAAAATAGTGCCATTTTTGGCGTAAAATTGGCCGATTTGGCCGAAATACACGCAAAAACAGTCGTTTTGTGCGCTGGAACCTTCCTCCAAGGCCGAATTTTTATCGGAAAATACGCGGTCGAGGGCGGAAGAATCGGCGAAATGGCCGCCAATCACCTGAGTCGACAACTCAAGGACCTGGGGTTTTCCATCGCCCGACTCAAAACCGGCACCCCTCCGCGCCTGCATAAGGATTCCATCGACTACAGTAAAATGGAGATTCAACCCGGACTCGAACCCCCGCCGTTCTTTTCAAGACAAGCACGCGAGGAATCTCGAATGTTCCACGTGGAACAGGAAGACCCCGCCACCTCCGATCAAAAGTTCCACGTGGAACAAAAAAGGTCCGATTTACGCCCCTGGAGCCTAAAAACACCCCAAATTCCCTGTTTTTTGACGCATACAACCCAAAAAACGCACGAAATTATCCAAAAAAACCTCAAAAACAGCGCCCTCTATGGCGGACTCATCGAAGGCACAGGCGTCCGGTATTGTCCCTCGATCGAGGACAAAATCGTGAAATTCGCCCACCAGGACGCTCATCACGTCTTTATTGAGCCGGAAGGACGCGACGTCCCCGAAATCTACCCCAACGGCACCTCGAACAGCCTCCCGGAGGCCGTTCAACTCGAAATGATCCATTCGATCCCTGGCCTGGAGCGCGCCATCTTTCTCCAGCCCGGATACGCCATTGAATACGATTTTTCGGACCCCACTCAGCTTTTTCACTCGCTGGAGACCAAAATAGTCGAAAATCTCTTCTTTGCAGGCCAAATTAATGGCACCACGGGCTATGAGGAGGCCGCCGGACAGGGTTTTATCGCCGGTGTGAACGCGGTTTTGAAGCTTAGAGGCCAAAAACCGCTCGTTTTAAGCCGAAATGAGGCCTATATCGGCGTTTTGCTCGACGATTTGGTCACCAAGGGCACGAATGAGCCCTACCGGATGTTTACCTCGCGCGCCGAGCATCGGCTCCTGCTCCGACAAGACAACGCCGCCTTTCGCATGCTCGAACACGCCAAAAGGCTGGAAATCGTCCAAAAAAGCACGATTTTGGCCCTGGAAAACGTTGAAAGGGCCATTTCCGAGGAGTCTGAACGCCTGGAAACCACATTTTTTGAAGGAAATGCCCTCGCTCAGCTCCTCCGACGCCCCGGAACCACCTACACGGCCCTTCCCAATGCCCGAAAGGACCTCTCTGACGAAATAGTCGAGCAAATCGAGATCCGCACCAAGTACGCCGGCTACCTCGCGCGTGAGCTTCAAGAAGTCGCCCGAACAGATAAAATGGCCCGCCAAACCATCCCGCGCGACTTCCCATACGACTCGATCAAGGCCCTTCGCTTCGAATCCCGCGAAAAACTCAAAAAAATACAGCCGGAAGACCTCGCCCAAGCCAGCCGTATCTCCGGCGTGACACCGGCCGATATCTCCATCCTGTCCATCTGGCTCAAAAAAGCATAATTCCCATCCACCGGAGGGGTGCCCGAAGGGCGGGGTGGGTAAATACATCTCGGGGCCGCCTTACCAGACCAAAGCGGACTTATCCCTTAAAAAGGAAAAGAACAAAGCCGATTTTCACACAATCTCTTTGTTATCTTCTGTGAATGTTTTCGCAGTCTTTTGTACTTTAATTATATTTGTAAATTCTGTTACATGTTATTATACAACATATTGCAACATTGCTTGTAAATGTATTTTTTCCATACGATTTTGCTTCTCTTTTGTATTCGGTTCCATAGTATCTGTGCGCTTTATTTAATGGGGTCCAAATGAAGATTAAGGTTGGTCGTTTCGGGGTTATTATATCCATTCTTTTACTGGCGTCTCGAGTCGCATCCGCAAATGAGTGCGAGGTGTATCCCATCGCTCTCTCAGAGCAGTCCTTGATTGGCGTTTCTTCTAACACTTTGTTGAGCAATGTTTTAAATGGCTCACAGCCCGGAAATTTTGGCTGGCTGACATGGGCCGGAAGCCCGAGTGTCCCCACCTTGGTGGCCAGTTTGACGCCTCCAGGCAACAGTCAGACCTACGTAAACCCTGACCATCCGGACGACCACGTCATTTCCATCGGCGATTGGGTGCAGGGGAAACCCGGTGTTTCCAATAGCAAGAATGTTCGTGATGCGTTGGATGCGCTGAAATCGCGCGACATTACAGTGCCGGTCTGGGATCAAACACGCGGCCAGGGCAATAATGCCGATTACCGCGTCTGCGCTTATGCCCGTTTTCGGCTCATCAGCTATAACCTCTCAGGCCAAAGCAAAATCACCGCCCGCTTCCTGGGGTATGCGGCTAGCGGTGCTCAGAATCAGCCGCCCGCGGTTTCCGCCGGCGAAGATCAAACCCTGTCCTGGCCGGATACAGCCCTCCTGAATGGGGCGGTGACGGATGATGGCCTGCCCGCGGGTTCGACCACGAGTGTGGAATGGTCGGTGGTGAGCGGGCCGGGCTCTGTCTCTTTCTCGAATCGCTTTGCCGTCCAGACGATGGCCGCGTTTTCCACTCATGGGGAGTACGTGCTGAGGCTGACCGCCAGCGATTCTTTGCTCTCGGCGCGGGATGAGGTGACCATCGTGCTGAACCAAGCCAACGAGCCGCCGCAAGCATTTCCTTTGTCGCTGGAACTCGATGAGGATGTCTCGTTGCCCATCACGCTGGCGGGCGCCGATCCGGAAGGCGCGCCTCTCGATTTTGTGATCACGCGGTTCCCCGCGTTTGGACAGCTGACGGGCGCTCCGCCGCATGTGGTCTATGCACCCACGAATGATTATTTTGGCGCAGACAGCTTTGCCTTCAAGGTTTCGGATGGCGAGTTGGAATCGGCGCCCGCGGAAGTGGCGCTGGTGATTCTCCCCGTCAATGATGCGCCGATTGTGGAGGACCAGTCTGTCACGCTCTATGAAGATGGACGCGTGGAGTTTTTCTTGAACAGCTCCGATGTGGATAGCGATGTTCTCTCGTTCGAGATTGTCCGTCCGCCCTTGTTTGGAACGTTGAGCGCCCTGGTCTCGAATCGTTTGGTGTATACCCCGGTCGCCGATTATTACGGGGAGGATGAATTCGCGTTCGTGGCCTCGGATGGCTGGCTAACTTCCGCCACCGCTACCGTGATGCTGGTGGTCTTGCCGGTCAATGATGCCCCGGTGGTCTTCGCCGGACCGGATCAGTTGATAGATGCGCCACAGCCCTCGCAACTCGCGGGCTCGGTGACGGATGATGCCACCCCCGGCGGTCCGCTCATGTTTTCTTGGAGCAAGGTGTCTGGCCCCGGTGTCGTTTCTTTTGATGATCCTCACGCCTCGAATGCGGTGGCAACGTTTAGTGTCCCCGGCGTGTATGTTTTGCGTATGGAGGTCAGCGATGGCGAATTGTCGGGCGCGGATGAGGTGACGATTTCCATAAACGCCGCGCCGATGATTTCATTGGCGTCTTCTCGCATGGCCACGACGGCGTGCCCCGTCCGGTTGAGTTTCGTGGTGGTGGATGATGGTCTCGGCGGCCCTGTGGCGCTGGCTTGGAGTCAGGTCAGCGGTCCCGCGCCGGTCTTTTTTCAACACGCCGGAACCTCGAACGCGCTGGCCCGCTTCGATGCCCCCGGTGAGTATGTGGTGCGCCTCTCGGCATCAGATGGCCGGCTGGTCGCGCAAGCGGATGTGGCCGTTTCCGCGCGCCCGCAAGGCCCCAATCTGCCGCCCGCGGTTTCCGCCGGTCCCGATCTACGCGTGGGCCTCGCGGATGCCGTTCAGCTTCAGGGCGCTCTCTCGGATGACGGCCTGCCCTGGCCCTCTTCGCTTACGGCGCAATGGTCCTTGCTTTCCGGCCCCGCGCCGGTGGTGTTCTCCAACGCAAACAGCCCTACCTCTTCCGTGACCTTCAGCCAGAGCGGGGTCTACGTTTTTCGCCTCGTGGCCGATGACTCGGAACTCACGTCGGAAAGCCAGGTCTCGATTACGGTGTATCGTGAGAATCTTCCGCCCCAGGTGGTCGCGGGGGCGGCCCAGACGCTGGACGCACTTCAAACGGAATTGCGCGGGCAAGTTCAGGACGATGGACGCCCCGAAGGCGCTCCACTCCAAACCCAGTGGACGGTCTTGTACGGCGCGGGGAATGTGGTCTTCGGCGACTCGAATGCGCCCATCACGACGGTCCTCTTCAGCCAAAACGGCGAGTATGGCCTGCGCCTGTCCGCCAGTGATGGCGAGTTCTCCGCCGCAGACACCGTGCAGATTTCCGTCGTGGGCAATCAGCCACCGCAGGTCTCCGCCGGCGAGGATCAGGTGCTGGCGCTGGCGGTTGTTCAGGCGATCACCAACGAACAACCCCTCATTCCCAGTGTCGCGGATACCTGGCAATACGAGCTTGGTCAGCCGGGGCTGACAGGCTTGTTCAGCAGTGGGGGCTATGTTTCGGTAAGCCGAAATTCCATCGCGAGCGACGGAACGAATGTATATGTGGGCGGCATCTTTAACTACGCCAATGGCGTAGAGGTTTATGGCCTCGCCCGCTGGGATGGTTGCTCTTGGTCGCCTCTGTATGACCCCGATCTGGTGGATTGTGGAGGAAATGATATTTTTACCCCCGGTTTTGTGGCGCGAACAGTTGGGATTGGCAACCCCTCTGCCGGTCCCGTGGCCTCGCGAGGGGCAGAGGTTTTTGTGGGAGGTTATCTTAAGGATTTAGCCGACCCCAAGGATGGAGCGGCGGATGCTTCTGGACGCTGGGATGGAGAGCATTGGAGAGAGTGGGGCTTTAAGCATGGTCCGATCGCCGATATTTGGGCTATTTGCGCGGCATCCAACGCCATTTATGTTGGGGGTCCCTTTACGCGTTGTCAGCCGGTGCAAAGCAATCTCAACCTCGGTGCATGGCATCCGGACACGACCAACTATCCATTCGCCAGTTGCATCATAAAGTGGGACGGCTCCAATTGGCAGAACATGGGCAAGGGGATTTATAATGTCGGAACAGATCCTGCCACCAATTATGCCGGCGGCGCCGTCAGCGCCATTGCGGTGGACCAGGGCGGGCACGTCTTTGCCGGGGGCCGGTTCGCAATGCAAACGCCATCTGGCATCGCAACCAATCTCGCCCACTGGGATGGCACCCAGTGGCTGGCGATGGGACGTGGCATTCAGGGATACTCCGTGAATGCGTTGCTGGTGGATGAAGATGGCTCGATATATGTCGCAGGCTCATTCACCAATGCCGGCGGTGTCACGGCCAGAAATATCGCCAAGGTGCGCCGCGATCCGGACACCGGCGAATGGGTGTGGTTCAGCTTGGGGCAGGGTGTTTCCAATGGCGTCAATAATGTGGTGGAAGCGCTGGTGTTCTATGACGGCAAGCTTTGTGTGGGCGGACGCTTCACCCATGCCGGCAACCGGGTGGTCAATCGTCTCGCCGCCTGGGATGGAACCAATTGGATGCCGTTCATTTCCGGCACCAGCAATGGGGTGATCGGGCAGGTCATGTCCTTGGCCGCGGGTCCGGACGGCCTGTACGTCGGTGGCTATACAATGACCTCGGCCGGCGGCAAGCCGGTGGGCAATATCGCTCGCTGGGGCCAGCCCAAAATGCCGTCCCTCGTCGTCCCGGAACCTGTCCTCGTCTATGCGGATTCCCTCACCGGCGCGGTGGTCTCTCTGACCGCGCTTGCCGGGCATCCGTGCGGCGCGCCACTCTCGCTCACTTGGAATGTGGATGGCGGCCCCGCGGAACACATGGAGGTGCTCAACGACGGCGAAACCGCTCCGCCGGCCACTGTCGAGTTCTCTCATCATTATGCTCCGGGCCTGCATCAGGTGACGATCACGCTGGACAACAATGGTCGCACCCCGCCGCTCACCGGAAAAACCATGGTGCTCGTGCTCGCCCCCGTCGAGACCGCTCTGCTGGGCGAAGTATCCGATGATGGCCTTCCCGCCGGCGGAACGCTGACCTCTCAATGGACGCTCATCAGCGGTCCTGGCCCCGTCACCTTCCAGAATCCCTCCGCCCCGCTGGGTGGCGCCACCTTCAATCAAATCGGCACCTATGTCATACGGCTGACGGCCAACGATGGCGAGCTTGCGACCTATGACGAAGTCACCATCCATATCCAGGAGGCCGGTGCGTCAAACTTCCCGCCCTCCGTCGTGGCCGGGCGCGACCAACTCCTGTGGCGCGATGAAGTCGCCCTCCTCCAGGGCTCAGCCAGTGATGACGGCCTCCCCAGCAATTCCGTGCTGACGGTCGCCTGGTCCAAGGCCGCCGGGCCGGGGGAGGTGGCCTTCGATGATACCGCCAGCCTCAGCGCCACCGCCTCCTTCTCCGAGCCGGGCGTCTATGTCCTGCGGCTCAGTGCCTCCGATGGCGAGTTCACCAGCCATGCGGACCTCACCATCACCGTCCGTCCGGAGGTCAATCAGCCGCCCATGGTTTCCGCCGGGCCGGATCAAACCCTCGTGCTCCCATACGCCGCGCACCTCCAGGGCGCTTGCACGGACGATGGCCTGCCCTTCGGCATCCTGAATACGCAGTGGCGTCAGGTCAGCGGCCCCGGCTTCGCGCTGATTGATTCCATCAACGGCGCGTGGCGGGCCCGCTTCTCCCAACCCGGCGTCTACGTTCTCGAACTCTTCGCCGACGATGGCCGCGCCACCAGCCAGGATGAAGTCACCATTACGGTCTACGAAAATATCCCCCCGCCCGTGGTGGAAATCCTCGAACCCGGCATCCTTTCCACCCTCACCGCGCCCACACCGGTCCTCGGCACTGCGCATAGCCCGATCCTTGCCGGATATGCCCTCGAAATACGCGCCATCGGCGCCTCCACCAACTGGAACGTGCTGACCAACGGCCTCACCTCCGTCCTCTCCGGCCCCCTCGGCCAGCTCGATCCCACCCTCGCCCTCAACGGCCTCCATGAAATCCGCCTCACCGCCGTGGATCTCGCCGGACAACGCTCCGAAACCGAGCCCGTCCCCGTTGTCTTTGACCGCAATATGAAGATCGGCCTGTTCAATATGGCCTGCAAGGATGCGACCATTCCGTTGCCCGGGTTCCCCATTGAGGTTGAGCGCGTCTATGACTCGCGATATGCCAGGAACGACGAAGTCGGCGATTTCGGATTGGGCTGGCATTTGGCGGGCCGAAACATCCGCCTGCGCAAGAGCTACCGGCTGGATCGGGGCTGGGTGCAAACCACTACGGGAGGAACTTGGCCCATCTATTCCTTGCAGGCCACGAAGGCCCACTGGATCACCATCACCTTCCCAGATGGCCAGGTGTATCGCTTCGAGGCCGTCCCCGATGTAACCACTCAGCCTTTGATTCCCATTACATACCCGGCGATGAATTACATTTCCGCAGGCCCCTCACATGGCGAGCTTTCTGCGATAGGCAGCAACCGGCTGGCCGTTGTTGGCAGTGTGCCAGGCGTGGTGGATTTGTATGATCTGGAGCGGGTGATGGGAGGATCGCTTGAATTTGAGTACAACCCGGCCCAGTTCCAGTTTACCGCCCCTAATGGCCTTCGCTATGTGATTGATGAAAAAGAAGGGCTGAAGAGTGTGACGGATCTGGATGGAAATACGCTGACCTATTCGCACGATGGAATTACGCACTCCAGCGGCCTGCAGGTCCGCTTCATTCGGGATTCGTCTGGGCGCATTTCCGCCTTGAAAGATCCCAATGGACAGCTCATGACGTACACGTATGACTCGAATGGACGCTTGGAAGGGATGACGGATGCGTCTGGGCGTTTCACCCGGTATGCCTACAATGACGACAATTTGCTGGTTAGTATGCTGGCTCCTGGCGGCTATGAAAAACTTCGCAACGTGTATGACGAAATGGGCCGGCTGGTGGGCCAGCAGGATGCTCTGGGTGGACAGACTTTCTATGGCCATGAACTGGATGCGCGTCGTGAAGTGGTCAGCAATCGGCTGGGGCATGTTACGGTCTATGACTATGATGAGGATGGCAATGTGGTGCGAATTTCGCATCCGGACAGGGGCGAGGAAACGATGGCCTATGATGAGAATGGCAATCTCATCGAGCATGCAGACCCCTTGGGACACCAGACGATCTTTGCGTATGATGCGTTAAACAATTGCGTTTCGGTGACCGATCCCCTGGGCCGTCGCCTGCGGTTCACGTATAACGGCCTGCGCCGGGTGACGAGCGTGACGGATCCACGTGGCGGCGTGATCACCAATCAGTACGACGGGTACGGGCATTTGCTTTCCACGCGCGACCCGCAAAGCGGGACGACCAAGCTCGTCTATGATGAACGGGGCCGCCTGACCACCATCACCAACGCTTTGGGGCATGGCATGTCGTTTGCCTACGATGTCTTTGGGCGCGTGACGGAGAAGACCTTTGCGGAGGGGAATGCGGTTTCCTTCCTGCGGGATGCCAATGGGAATGTGATTTCGGAAAGCATGATGCGCAGGGTGGGCGATTCGGCCCTGCTGTTGGAAACTCACTATGCCTACAATGCGTCGGGTTGGTTGACCAATGCGCTTTATCCGGATGGCTCTTTCCTGGCGGTGCAATACGATGCGGAAGGCCGGGTGGTGGCGTTCACGGATGCGCTGAACCGCAGGACTGAATGCGCGCATGACGAAATGGGCCGTCTGCTTCGCGTGGTGTTCCCGGATGGCGCTACGGAAAGCTTTGGCTATGATGCGGAAGGCCGCCGGATCGCGGAAACAAACCGCTTGGGGGATGCTACACGCTATGTGCACGATGAACAGGGACGTTTGCGCGGCACCCTCTTTCCCGATGGATCAACGATCAGCAATCTATACGACCAGGCGGGCCGGCTACTGGCGGCCTATGATGAAAAAGGGCAAGCCACGCTTTTCGAGTACGATGAGCTTGGACGGCTGATCGCCACGGGCAATGCCTTGAATCAGTGGACCACAAATGCCTATGACGCCAATGGCAATTTGATTTCCGTCACGGATCCGCTCGGGCGCACGACATGCTATGAGTACGATGCCTGCAACCGCCAAACGGCGATGGTTTTTGCGGATGCCTCTCGAAAAATTTCGATTCGCGATGCACTGGGCCGCGTGCTCAAGGAAGTCGGCCAGGATGGCGCCGAGGTTTCCTTTGGCTATGATGCGCTGGGCCGTTTGGTGGCGGTGACCAATGAGCAGGGAGCCGTCACGACCTTTGAACGCGATGAGTGGGGCAACCCGCTCACCCAGCGGGATGCAAATGGCGCAGTAACCCGGTATGAATACGACCGGATGGGCCGCCGCACCCGCCGGATCCTTCCGAATGGAGATTTTGAACGGTATGCGTATGACCTCGCCGGGAACCTGACCAACAAGGCGGATTTTAACGGGCGCGTGACCGTGTTTGAATACGACGGGCAAAACCGCCTGGTCATGAAGCGTCCGGATCCTTTTTTCGCCGCCTCGAATGTGGTGTTTGCTTATGATTCCGCTGGCCGGCGCACGGAAATGCGCGATCAAAGCGGCATAACGTCCTATCGCTATGACGCGCGCGGGCGCTTGCTCGAAAAGACCGCCGCTCATGGCTCGCTCTATTATGCGTATGATGCCGCAGGCTGTGTAACCAATATCCGCTCCTCTCATGAAAACGGCGTGAATGTGAGTTATGCCTATGACCTCTTGAACCGATTGCGCACCCTGTCGGATCCGCGGCAAGGCCTGGTTATGTATCAGTATGATCCGGCAGGGAATCTGGCCTTCTGCGTGTTTCCCAATGGCTTGAGTCAAAGCTATGAGTATTCCAGCCTCAATCGCCTGACCAATTTGACGGTTCGCCATTTGTATGCCCCAGTCGCGGGGTTTGGCTATGCGCTCAATCAACACGGACAAAAAGTGGAGGTGCGCGAACATCATGGGCGCACGGTCCGTTTTGGCTATGATGCGGCGCGGCGCCTGACCAATGAAACCATCGCGGGCGTGGAAAGCGCCGGAACCCTTGCCTACTCCTATGACCCGGTGGGCAACCGCCTCTCCAGATTTTCCTCCGTGCCTCAGGTGCCCGCTCAAACGTATGGCCATGACGCCAACGACCGCCTCTTGGCGGATGCCTACGATGCCAATGGCAATACGATTTCCGGCTGGTTGCGACATCCCTATTCCGGCGCGGATTACTTTGTCGAGGATGTCTATGATTTCGAGAACCGGCTGATTCGGCGGCAAGCGCCCCATGGCGTTGTTCAGGTGCTGTATGATGGCGATGGCCAGCGTGTCGAAAAAACGGTGAACGGTGGGACCACTCGGTACCTGGTGGATGACCGTAATCCAACCGGCTATGCGCAGGTTCTGGAAGAACTGGCCTCGATCAGCCCCGGCCTCTGGACGCCCAGCATGTTCTATGTGCACGGCTTGGATCTTGTCGCTCAAGCCTGGCCTCGCCCCGGCGAGCCTTCCCTGCAGTCCGCGTTTTATCTGCATGACGGCATGGGTAGCGTGCGCTTCCTGGCCTCTGCCGACGGCCAGCTCACGGATGCCTATGACTACGATGCCTTTGGCATGCTTGTGAGCCGCCAGGTTCGCCACCCCGGATCGAACAGTCTTGTGACCGTCACCCCTGACCTCGAATCGCTCATCACGTCAAATCGCTATTTGTATGGCGGCGAGCAATTCGATCCGGATCTGGATCTCTATTGCCTGCGCGCCCGCTATCTGGATCCCAATCGTGGGCGCTTTTGGACCATGGATGACTTCGAGGGGCAGGCTTCCATTCCCGCTACTCTGCATAAATATGCCTACGCGCATAACGATCCGGTCAATCTCTCGGATCCCAGTGGGTGCTGGGCCCTGGGTGAGTCCATGACCGCCGTGAGCATCGCCGGCGTTGCCCAGCATGCCGTCTCCGATTTCTGGAAGGGGACCATGACGAAGGCGACAAAGTTTAATGTGAGCATCGCCTTGGAAAACTATTCCCTCGCCGCGGCGCCCATGCTGGGCTCGGCCATGAATATGGGCGCGGATCAGGGCGTCATTCATGAGGGCCGGCTGTATGCGCTTTCAGGGACCAATGATGCCGCGGGGTATGCGATGTATATCCGCCCCGGAATGGATCATCAGGATCTCGTCCCTCTGAATCCGAGGCAAGACGAACTATTTGATGTGATCAATGCGTCGTATGGGTTGGGCCGGGATGCCCTCCGCAAGGTCGGCGTCTATGCCTCGTTTCTCGCCGTACCCATGGCCAGCGCCAGTCGGCGCGATACGTTAAATGTGGATTTGGATGTTGTCCGGTTGGGCCATGAGAGCGACTCATTGGAAATTGTTCAAGGCGGGATTGTTTGTGTCAATTGCTCCGCTTGTCTGGAGGAGTTTGTGATCGCGCCTGTCGGAAAGAGCTGGGAAGGAGAATTTCTCCTGACGCTGAATCCTGAAGCCATGGAGTCTATTCGGGTGTACCGTCATCCAACAGGCGGTCTGCCCATGACGTTCAATGGCCAGGATAACAAGTTTCCCTTCAGCACAAATGCCCAGTCGTTCTGGGTGCAGGGTGTCAAGCCGAGCGCACGTTCCCGCGATATGCTGCTGACCCTGACCGCTCTGCCGCAGATTGTTCAGGATCGTGTCAGTCTGACCTCCGTCAAGATTGAGTCGGTGGGCTTTAAGGGGGGTGGTGCTCATATCCCGTTGAATGGAACGGCGGGTCTGGAAGCCAAGGTCTCCCCGCCTGATCGCAGATTGGTCTGGGAAATACTTTCACAGGAAGAGGGTCTCAAGGCGATTCTGGATAAAGATACGGGTGTTATTTCAACGACCCCGGAATCAAAGAGTGGCAAAATGGTTGTCCGGGTTAGGGACGCTCTGAATCCTTCATGCTTCTTGGATACACGGCTGACCGTCGGTTGCTCCGAATGTGTCAGTGGAGATTGCTCGAAGGAGCCCGGTGGACTCGTGGCCAAGATTGGCAGTCTCGACGTGGATATCGGGTTGGGACTGGGGCTGGATGGCTATTCGGCGGGGTCATTATTCATCTGGACGAATGGGTTGAGCCCTGCGGTTTACACGCCGTCCGGATTGAGCTTCTCCACGCTCTACGGTGGTTCCGAATGCATTCGGCAGGAAGGTGTGATTCGCCAAGTCGTCGCGCCCAAGTGCTTTGCTGATGTCTTGCCGCTGAACGCCTCCGCATACGAACTCCGGTTCTTTAAGCCATCCGCCCGCGGCGCTTGGGATGAAACCAATGCCTGCTATCTCGTGTATGACGATGAAAGCCTGCTCCTGTGTCGCATCCGAGTGGAAAATCCAGATGCTTCGGGCGCTTCTCGACTGCGCCTAACCTCAATCAAAGAGGGGCATGCCACAAGCTATTTGTATTCCTGGAATGAGGTCACGCAAGAATGGACGTTAAGCCGTGGAAATGGCTTGCAGGTGGAGCAAAAACGCCATGAACAGCTGGATCAGGAAGAATGGGAAATCCGTACTCTTCAGGATGCGGATGGCCATATCGCACAGCATGTGGCCTCGGTTTATCAAGAAAAGCCCTGGGGCCGCTCCATCGTGCGCGAAATCACGGATCCTTCGGGTGTCCACCTTGTGACGACGTACTCGTATGAGGAAGCGCCCTCCTCGCCGGGCTATGGACGGCCTCGTTTGATCGAGTATCCCGATGGCTCCTGGGTTAGGTATCTTTATGATGCTCAAGCTCGTGTCACCAATGACATCCGAGGGTGGGGCAATGCGGGGCCCAATGCTCCAGTGAGCGGCCTTCGCGTGATTCATTACAGTTATGCTTCCGTGGCCTCCTCCGATGCGCAGTCCCCGACGGAGTTCCGTCGTCCCCGTATGACGCGCGAGGTGGTGCAGGGAGTGGAGGTTCGCCGCACGTATGCGGTGTATGCGGAAGAGGCATCCGGCGAACGAACTGAAATCACCGAGCAATGCCTCATTCCAGGAACCGCCTATGGCGCTTCCAATAGCCTGCGGACAGTTCGCGTCTTTTACCCATATAATTCAGAAACCGCACAGAATGGACGGCTGAAGTCGGCCCAGTATTCCGATGGACGCTTGGATTCCTGGCAATACGAATTTGGAACACTCGTACCCTCTGCAAATCCGTCCGAGCTTGCGTTTGTTGCTGGCAATGGCCGCGCACGCCGCGAGATCGTGACGCACGGCCTCGTCTCTGCGCCTTCCGGAGTGCCGTTCAAGAGTACCCGAGAAATCACTCTGCTCGATGAATTCGGATCTGTCCGTTTTCAAGAGTCGCAGGTGTTTGCCAATGACGGATATGTTCGCATTGGCTGGACGGCCAATGACGTGGATGAATACGGACACACCATCCGCACCAGTTCTTCCGACGGACGCCTAACCGAGACCATCTGGGGTTGCTGTGGGCGCGAATCGCAAACCGATGCCCAGGGCTTGCGCACGGATTATGTCTATGACGACCTGAAACAAGTTGTCCGCCAACTGCGTGAAGGGGTGGCCAGCCAATCCACCTATGACGCCGCCGGTCGAAAACTGCGCGAAATCGTTAGCGCGGGCGGCGAATCCCTGATTTCCAGCAATCAATATGATGGGGCGGGGCGCTTGGTGAAAAGCGTAGATTCCGTGGGCCTCGAAACTCAGTATGCCTACACCCAGGGCGGACGGATCACGACCGTCACGTTGCCCGGTGGTGCCATGCGAATCACCGAAAACGATCTTGATGGACGTCTGAAATCGGTCCGTGGAACGGCGGTTGTCCCGCAGACCTATGCGTTTGGCGTAAATCCCGATGG
The DNA here is from genome assembly GCA_964521805.1 of uncultured Verrucomicrobiota bacterium. GTDB lineage: Bacteria > Verrucomicrobiota > Kiritimatiellia > CAIQIC01 > GWF2-57-35 > CAZFSE01. The sequence continues at coordinate 1,116 of CAZFSE010000021.1, read as the reverse complement.
AACCCAATGGAGCGTCGTCTATGTCGGCCCCGCCGGAGTAGATTCTCCCGCCTGGGAAAAGACCACCTCCGATTGCCTGGGCCGCGCCATCCGCACCGAGCGCCCCGGACCCCATGGCGTCGTTCTTACAAACCGGAACGATTACAATGCCATCGGACGTCTCATCCGCACGGAGACCCCCGGCGCACCCGCCACCCTCTTTGAATACGACGAACTCGGTAATCAGACTCGCTCCGGCCTGGATGTGGATGGCAATGGAGTTCTTGAACCCGCCTCCTCTGATGTCATCCGTGATGCCCACTCGGGGTTTGAGTATATCCATGGCGATTGGTGGAGCGTCTCCTCCAGCGCGATGTATCCCGAAGAGGGGCAGGGGACCATCCTAACCAATGGCATTCGACGCCAACGCCTCACCGGCCTGGGCACCGGCCAGCCGGTTCTGGTGTCCGAATCGGTCGCCATAGACGCCTTGGGCAATCAAGTCGTTCAGCGCGCTTATCTCGACCGGCCCAATAAAACCTCGCGACAAGTCACCGACACCCCTGATTCCGACCTCGATGCGGAAACGCTCATGTCCACCGGCTTGGTCCGCTGGACCCGCTCCGCCACCGGCGTGGAACAAATGTACGAATACGACACATTTGGACGTCCTATCGCGGTCATTGACCTTCGCACCGGAACGAATTGGACGCATTATGATTCACGGGGCCGGGTGGACTACACCGAAGATTCCGCCGGAAACCGCACCACCTTCACGTACGACCCGGCCACCGGACGCCATATCGCCACCACCGATGCCCTGACCAACACCACCCATACCGCTTACGATATTCAGGGCCGTGTCATCGCCACCTGGGGCGCGACCTATCCCGTCGCCTATGACTATGATGCCTTCGGACGCATGGCCGCCCTGTACACCTACCGCGGCTCCAATGTCATTTCCGACCTTTCATCATTCTCCACTTTCCATTCTCAATTTGATCGTACAACCTGGTTCTACGATCTCGCCTCCGGCCTGCTGACCAACAAGCTCTATGCGGACGGCAAAGGCACCACCTACACCTACGACAATGTGGGCCGCCTCGCTTCCCGCAGATGGGCGCGTGGCGTGGTCAC